>CAZHPC010000160.1:0-6363 GCA_964534685.1 uncultured Opitutaceae bacterium | reverse complement strand
GTCCAGGGCACCGTCAACGGCTACGGGGAGCGCGTCGGCAACGCGAACCTGGTGACCATTCTCCCCAACCTCGCCCTCAAGATGGGGTGCACGATGCGCTGCTCCCCGAAGCTCGCCCAGCTGCGGGACCTCTCGCTCTTCTTCGACGAGCTCGCGAACCTGAGGCCGAACCCGAAGGCCCCCTTTGTCGGCCAGTCCGCGTTCGCCCACAAGGGGGGGCTCCATGCCAACGCCGCGCAGAAGGTCGCGCGAAGCTACGAGCACATCGATCCCGCGCTCGTCGGCAACCGCACCCGCGTCCTCGTCTCCGACATGGCCGGGCGCAGCAGCCTCGCCCTGAAGGCCAGGGAGTTCGGGATGGAGCTGGACGAGAAGAGCCCCGAGCTGAAGGGCCTGATCGAGGAGCTCAAGGAGCGCGAGTTCCGCGGGTATGAGTACGAGGCGGCGGACGCCTCGTTCAAGCTGCTTGTCGGCCGGATGCTCGGCCACAGGAAGGAGTTCTTCGAGGTCGAGGGCTACCGCGTCATTGTCGAGCGCCACGGCGGCGAGATCTGGTCCGAGGCGACGGTGCGCGTGAAGGTGGCCGGCGAGTCGGTGCACACGGTCGCCGAGGCCTCGGGGCCCATCGGCGCGCTGGACAAGGCGCTCCGGCTGGCCCTCGAGGGGACCTTCCCGCAGCTGCGCGGCATGAGGCTGCGCGACTACAAGGTGCGCATCCTCGAGGGCAACGAGGGCACGGGCTCCAAGACGAGGGTCCTTGTCGAGAGCGGCGACGGCCACTCGATCTGGGGAACGGTCGGCGTGAGCGACAACCTGATCGACGCGTCGTGGGAGGCCCTGAGGGAGGCGGTGGAGTTCCGCATCTCGTCCACGCCCAAGGCCTAATCTAGCGGCGGCCCGCGGACCGCCGGTCGTCAGTTGGCTCGGTCGCCGTAGAGGACGCCCCGGCCGCCCGTGCCGAAGTACACGCGCCCGAAGATCCGCGGGTCCCCGCAGAGCGCCCGCATCTCGCCGAACCCGTGCCGGTCGTCGTTGATTCGCACCCAGGCGGACCCGCCGTCGTCCGAGCGGAAGATGCCCTCGACGCCCGAGACCTTGCCCGCGATGAAGATGGCCGGAGTCGCGCGGCCCGGGGCCGCCTTGCCGAAGCCGATCAGCTTGGCCTGAACGTTCTTGGCGGCCACGATCGACGCGCCCGAGTTCACGGAGTGCAGGAGCACGTTGTTCGCGATCACCCAGAATTCGCCCTCATGGCCGGGCACGGCCGCGAGCTTCCCGGGCGCGGGTCCCCAGCGCCCCTTGACCACGGGCAGGCCCCCGGCGACGGCCTTGAAGCTCCTCGCCCCGTCGCTGCTGACCACAAGGGTGCCCGCCTCCGTGTCGTAGGCGTAGAACCTGGACGAATTGACGGTGTCGGCGACGACCGCCAGGTTCACCGAGCCGCCGACGCAGGGATACCACGTCGCGCCCCAGTCACGGGTGAGGTGCGGGGCGACCCCGGTCGGCGACCAGACGACGGTCTTCGCGTCGGGCGAGATCGCGATCGGGCCCTCGCCCCGCCAGTAGGCGCCGACCGTCCCGGGCGGCTCCGTGGCGAATGCCTTCCACGTGGCCGCCCCGTCCGTCGAATACGCCCCCGTCAGAAGGTTGTTCTTGTACGTGTTGCCCGAGCGCACCACGACCTCCGGGTGCCGCCAGGCGAACGCAAGGCTCGAGGTGTCCTTGAAGGCGGGCGTCCCAAAGCGGCCGGCCGCGGGGGAGACCGACAGGTCGTCGTGCCGGAACCCGTCGACGTCCGCCACGCCGCTCAGCAGGTGGGGCCCGCTCGGCGGGCTGACGAGCACGGTGGGCACGGTCTCCTCGATGCCCTGGTCCTCGAAGCTCCACCGGGTCGGCCGGCCCGCGTCGGCGTCCCGCAGGTCGCGGGTGACCCAGATCCCGTAGCCGGTGGTGAAGATCGCGTGGTCCGAATCGAGCGGATCGATCTCCACGTCGCCCAGCCAGTGGCGGTTCATCGACGCCGTGTAGGGCGCCGGGGAATGGTCCCACTGCGCCCTGTCAAGGAGGGCCGTCCAGGTCCTGCCTGCATCGGTGCTGCGGAAGATCTCATCCAGCGGGTAGTAGTGGTTCCAGGTCCCGGCGAGGACCGTGTCCGGATGAATCCGGTCCACCGCAACCGAGCCGTAGCCGAAATGCCGGTCCCCCGAGGGCTTCTCCGGGGTGATGTCGGTCCAGGCCCCGGAGGCCGTGTCGAGCTTCCAGACCGCCCCGTCGGTCATCGAGTTCGGCCCCGGGTCCTTTCCGTAGCTCACATAGAGGATCCCCGTGGGGCTCAAGGCCGAGCGCGTCGGGCGCAGCCCGAGCGGCTGGCCCGCAACGGCGGCCCACGTCGCCCCGGCGTCCGTGCTCCGGAAGATGCTGGCGTTGGGGGTCGAGACGGCGGCAAAGATGACCGGCGTGGGCGCCCCGCGCTTTCCGCTTCGGGCGTCGAAGCGCACGATGTTGATTCCCGTCTTCTGCGCGGGAAAGACGTAGCCCCCGGGGTAGTGCGAGGCGCTGAGAACCTCGTCGAAGTCGGGGAACGAGGGCACCTTCGCCCAGGTGGCCCCGAAGTCGGCGCTTCGCCAAAGGCCGTCGCTGCGCGTGCCGAGAAGGAGCACGCGGTCGTCGTTCGGGTCGACGGCAAGCCGCTCGCCGTTGTTTCGCCCGGCCTCGTTGGCGCCAAACCTGAAGGGCATCGGCGTGCGCTCCCAGGTGCGCCCATAGTCGGCGGAACGCAGGATCTCTCCCACGCTCACCCCGGGGTTGTTGTAGGTCCCCGCCGCGATGTAGACGCGGGAGGGCTCGAGCGGGTCCGAGGCCAGGCTCTCGACCCCGGAGAGGTTCCAGTCCGTCTGGTTCACCCAGTCGATGAGGGGCGCCCACCTCCTCGCGGCGCCGTCCATCCGGTACGCCCCGCCGACGTCGGTGCGGACGTAGACCAGGCCTCCCTCGGTGGCATTGAAGATGATCCCGGTCACGAAGCCGCCTCCTCCTATCGCGACGTTGTGGAACACGTAGCGCTCCGAGGAGGGGAGGGGCGCCGCGCCGGCGTCCTCTGCCGCCATCGGGGCCGGCGCCGGCGACAGGGCCGCGAGGAACGAAAGAATGAGGAGGTCTCGATGGAATTTCATGGCGATTTGGGGAATGGGGCGGCGGGCCGCGGTGTCACAGGGCGCACGCGCGCCTCATAGGATGGGGGCCAGGAGCCGGCAGACGTCCTCCGCGACGCTGGTCAGCAGGTGGCGCTTTCGGATCATGGGAGGCGTGCACTGGGTCATCACGTCGCCGATCCACGCCCTGATGGCGGCTATCTCCGGGGCCGTGTAGACCAGGATCCCCACCTCAAAGTTCACAAAGAGGCTTCGCAGGTCGAAGTTGGGGGATCCGAAAAGCGCAACGCGGTCATCGACGACGATCGCCTTCGCGTGGATCATCCCGCCGTTGTAGACCTGCACAAGGCCGCCGGCCTTGACCAGCTCGCGGGTGAAGTTGTGGCGCGCGAAATCCGTGACGGGATGGTTCGACTTGGCCGGGAGGATGAGCGTCACGTTGCACCCGGCGCGGGCCTTGACGATCATCGAGCGCAGCAGCACCTCGTCCGGGATGAAATAGGGCGTCACAATCTGCAGGCTGCGCTCGGCCTGCTGGATCATCGCCACGATTCCCTCGTAGAGGGGGTCGCCCGGCACGTCCGGCCCGCTCGCGACCACCTGCAGCTCGCATTCCCCACGGATCGGGGCGCCCCCCGCCTGGGCGTCCGCGCGCACCTTGTCCTGGGGCTGGCGCACCACGAAGCACCAGTCCGCGATGAACACCTCGCCAAGCACGACGGCGCCAGGGCCCTCGATCACGGCCCCGAAATCGCGCCAGCGCTTCGGGTAGGGGGCGGCGCCCATGTACTCGAGCGCGATGTTCCGGCCGCCGACAATCGCCGTCACCCCGTCGAAGATCGCCATCTTGCGGTGGCTGCGGAGGTTCGCCGACCCGCGGGAGGTGAACGGCAGCACCGGCATGAACCGCCCGACCTCGCCCCCGGCCTCGCGGATCGGGTCCACGAACCCCCTGGACGACATGAAGCAGCCGAGCGCGTCAAGGAGGAGCCGCACCTTCACGCCCTCCCGGGCCCGCTGCGCGAGAAGCTCGACGATGCGCCGGCCGGTCGCGTCCCGGCTCAGGATGAAGGTCGCTATGTGGATCGAGCGGCGGGCCGCGAGGATCTGGCGCTCAAGCTCCGCGAAATCCTCCTCGCCCGTCAGCATGAACCGGATCCGGTTTCCCCCCACGGGCTCGAATCCGCCCGCGGCCGCCACCGTCTTCGCGACGGGCGCGAAGATGTGAGACATCCTGGCCACGCAGATCGACGGCACGACGGGGATCAGGGCCGTCTTGTTCTTCGCCATGCGGCGGAGCTTGCGGCCGCCGATGAGCAGATAGAGGGGAACCCCGAGCCATGGGATGAAGACGATGACGAGCAGCCATGCGAACGTGTTGGCCGGCGCCCGGCGCTCGCTCATGAGCCTCGCCACGAGGAAGAACGCCAGGAGGAATCCGGCGACCGCGGCGAGGTGCGCCAGGAATCCGCCCGGGGCGATTCTGTGGAGGTATTGGCTGAAGGCCGTCATGCTGATGCTGCAGAATGCCTAGGCTCGGGCGGGGCGGGGCACAAGCGCCGAGCTTCGGGCGGAGCCGTCCGGCATCGGACGTGGCAGCCGCCAATGGGGCGGGCGCGCAGGGCCCCCTGCCAAAATGGACCTTGACGGAACCGGGCGCTCGTGAATGTTTCGGCGTTTGCGATGGTGGAGTTGAGCAGTGGTCGCTCCGTTGACTGTAAATCAACCGCCTTTGGCACCGTTGGTTCGAATCCAACCTCCACCACCACTTTCGACGGGCGTCCTTCCCCTTCGGGAGGGGACCCGGCCGCCGGGTCCGGCAAGATACGTAGTTCCCACTTTTGACGCGGGGCCCGCGGTGTCCATGGTGCCGTCACAGGTTCAGCTAAGGGGGGTATAGGCACCACAGGGATCCACCCTGCACGACAGACTTCTGGGAAGAACGAATTCGCGCAGGGTGGCCTGCGGTGCCCACCAAGCACTCCTCCGGTTTTCGGGAGGCGATTTCAATGGGTCCTGCAAGGTGCATTTCTGGACCTCGTGATTTTATCGTCAATGACGGTCCGGCCTTGCGGCTCAGGTTGATGATTTTTTAGCAGAACTTTGAGCTCGATCACCGCCGGGACGGGGGCGCGCGCGCGGTAATCGTTTGTCCCCGTGGCGCTTCAGAAACTGCATGCGCGAAATGCCGCCGTATCGGCGCCAGCCCTTCCCATGATCACCGAGGTTCGCCGCGTGCGGCGGTCGCCACCCTCCGCACGGGAGAGCAGGCCCGACCTGGTGAGCTTCTCGGGGAGCGACTGAGAGCCTCCAGCCGGCAGCGGCGTCACCTGAGCGCCCGCTCGGTCTCCGGGTCGAAGAGGTGGGCGTGGGTCAGGTCAAACGTGACATGGACCTTCTGCCCGGCGTCGAAGCGGTCCGTCGGGTTGACCCTCGCGATGAAGGAGGTCTTGCCCGTGTCCAGATAGAGGAGCGTCTCGGAGCCCATCGGTTCGGAGACCTCGACCCTGACCTCCGCCGTGGGACCGCTTCCGGGCGATGCCATCGTCAGGGAGTCGTGGATGGCCTCCGGCCTGATCCCGAAGATGACCGGCTTGTCCAGGTGCTTGGACGACCTCGCGGCCAGCTTCTCGTCGAGCGCCACCGTAAGCGGCGGCGCCGCGGTGTTGTCCTCGATGAATGAGACGTGGCCTCCGGCCCTGCGCAGGGTGCCCCTGAAGAAATTCATGGGCGGCGAGCCGATGAACCCGGCGACGAACAGGTTGTCGGGGCGGTTGTAGAGCTCGAGCGGCTCGGCCACCTGCATGATGTTGCCGTCCTTCATGACGCAGATGCGGTCGCCCATGGTCATCGCCTCGACCTGGTCGTGGGTCACGTAGATCATCGTGGCGCCCAGGCGCATGTGCAGCTTGGAGATCTCGGTCCTCGTGGAGACGCGCATCTTCGCGTCCAGGTTCGAAAGCGGCTCGTCAAACAGGAAGACCTTGGGCTTGCGGACGATGGCGCGGCCCAGGGCGACCCGCTGCCTCTGCCCGCCCGAGAGCGCCTTGGGTTTCCTGCCGAGGTAGGTCTCGAGGCCGAGCATCGTGGCCGCCTCGCGCACCCGGGCGTCGATGTCCGCCTTTGAGAATTTCCGAAGCTTCAGCCCGAACGCCATGTTCTCGTACACCGTCATGTGCGGGTAGAGGGCGTAGTTCTGGAACACCATCGC
>CAZHPC010000159.1:0-6432 GCA_964534685.1 uncultured Opitutaceae bacterium | reverse complement strand
GTGTGGCCGAGCCCCCGGCCGCTGATCATCGGGACGACGACCCCGCAGGCGGCCACCATGGGCGCCAGGTGCAGCGACACCTTGTCGCCGACCCCGCCCGTCGAGTGCTTGTCGGCCTTCGGCGCCCTTATCCCGGACAAGTCCGCGACAACCCCCGATTTCAGCATGGCCTCGGTCAGCAACGCCGTCTCGCGCGGGGTCATCCCCCGCATGAAGATCGCCATCAGGAGCGCGCTTAGCTGATAGTCGGCCCAGGAGCCGTCGACCGCCCCCTTGACGAAGGCCGCGATCTCCGCGCGGTCCAGCTCGGCGCCGTCGCGCTTGCGCGCGATCACGTGTTGGGGGAACAAAACGGTGCCCATGACACGCCTCCCCTACGTGGGGAACGCGCCGGAGGCACGCCAATTCACTCCTTTTTCCCGAAAACCGACTTGGCCATGTTGAACGGGGCCCGGGTGAGCCGCGTGATTGCGGACCCGGATTCCCTCTCGTCCTCCGCGGCCTGCCGGGCGAGCGCCAGCTGCTGCTCGTATTGGCGGAGCTGCTCCTCGCGGGCGGCGACCGCCTGCTCCCTGGCGTCGAGCGCCTCGAGTTCCCCCTGGATGGCTATCCGGTCGTCGCGCAGGTGGGCCTGCTCGGCCTCGAGGATGGCGCGGGCCCTGTAAAGCTTGTCCCAGGCCGCGTGAAGCGCGGCCTGGCCATGCGGTCCCGTCTCCTCTCCTTCGAAGGGCACGGTGCCGTCGTTCTCGATCGGGGTGTAGATGCTGGAATGCCCGCGGCGCTTGAGGCTGAGCTCCGGCCGAAACTGCGTCTGGAATGGTGCTATCGTGTGCATGGGCGTCTTTGGGGGATCTTCGCTATTTGTGGATGAGGACATTTCCCTATGTGACGCGGATTAGACCATATTCGGCTACGGAATGCTATTGGCCAAGGGTCATTTTACAAGGCGTTTACACAACGCGAGCCCCATTTCGTACGGATTTTACTTAGCTACGTCCGGAAGATCACGCCCTCGCGCTTGAACATCGCGACCGCCAGCGCCAGGGCCGCCGCCGCGTACACGGCAGTGGACCCGAAGATCACGCCGATGTAGCCCCAGTGCCATACCCCCGAGAGCATTTCCTTGCAGACAAGCGAGACGTTGGCGACGGGAACCATGGCCAGGTGATAATTGAGTTCGATTCCCGGAAGCAGCCCGATCCCGCACGGAAAGATGATGATGAAGACGAGCGGCGTAACGTAGCTCTGCGCCTCCTTGGGGCTCTTGGCGAACAGGCACACCGTGAACACCACCGCGGAGAAGAGCACCGCCACCGGCAGCACCATCGCGACGACGCCCAGGATCCCCAGCAGGTCGATGGTCGGCGTCATTTCTCCGGCCGGGCCCATCCCCGCCGTTGCCGTCCCGATCGTGGAGCCTATGACCAGGAGTGAGAAGCTCAGCGAGATGAGCGAGAAGGCGACCGCGGCGAGGGACCCGGTGAGAACCATGAGGAACTTCCCCATGACGATGTCAGTCCTGGTGGCCGGGCTGCAAAGCAGCGTCTCCATCGTGCCCCTCTCCTTCTCCCCGGCGGTGAGGTCCATCGCCGGGTACATGGCGCCCGTGAAGCAAAGCAGGATGAGAAAGTAGGGCACGAAGCCCCCCATCAGGTTCCCGCCGACCTTCTCCGGGGGGGCGACGTTGGTCTGCGTCACCTCGAAAGGCTTGGCGATCGAGGCCGGCAGGCCGCGGTCCGCCAACAGCCTCGCGGTCGCGCGCGCGCGCAGCCCCGTGAAGAAGTTGCGCAGCTGCTCGGCCGCAAGGCCCGACTTCAGCTCCCCCTGGTAGTCGTAGAGCGTGATGGCCGGGGCTGAGCCCGCCTCGAGCGCCTTTTCAAACCCCGCAGGGATCTCGACGGCAGCCCGCACCCTCTTGTTCGAAATGAGAGACTTCCAGTCGCTGGACGCCCGCTCGAGCCTGAACTTTCCCGTCTTCTCGAGCTCCGCCCGGATCCCGGGCGAGTCGGCGCCGTCTATCACCATGACCCTCGGAATCTCCTCCCTCGCCCTCGAGACGATCGCCGAGGTCGCCTTCACCACCACCAGCATGAGCACCGGCATGAGGAAGGTCGGGATGACGATCGTGGACACCAGGGTGCGCCGGTCGCGAAGCGAGTCCCTGAGCTCCTTGGCATAGATCGTCCTGATGGCGCGCCAGCTCATGTTGCCTCCCCGGGACAGGCGATTTTGACGAAGCACTCCTCCAGGTCCGTTTCGCCCGTCCTCGCCTTCAGCTCCTCGATCGTGCCCTCGGCCCTGAGGGCGCCCTCGTGGATGATCCCGACCACGTCGCAGAGCTTCTCCGCCTCGCTCATCACGTGCGTCGAGTAGATCACCGTCTTGCCTCGACCGCGGCATTCCCGGACGAACCGGACGATCGAGCGGGCCGTCATCACGTCGAGGCCGACCGTCGGCTCGTCGAAGATCATCACCTGCGGGTCGTGGACCAGCGTGCGGGCGATCGACGTCTTCTGCTTCATGCCCGTCGAAAGCTTCTCGCAGCGCCGGTCGAGGAAGTCGTGCATCTCGAGCTCGTCCGCGAGCAGGCGCACCCGCGCCCTGAGCGACGCCTCGTCGAGCCCGTTCAGGCGCCCGAAGTAGGAAATCATCTCGCGGGCCGTGAGCCGGTCGTACAGGGCCGTGCTTGCCGCGAGGAACCCGACATTCGCGCGGACCTTGTCCGGCTCGCGGACCACGTCGTAGCCCGCGACGACGGCGGTCCCGCTCGTGGGTTTGAGCAGCGTCGCAAGCATCCGCAGCGTGGTCGTCTTGCCCGCCCCGTTCGCCCCCAACAGTCCGTAGATCCGGCCGGGCTCCACCTTGAAGGACACGCCGTCCGCCCCGCGGATCTCGCCTCTCTTCTTGTCACGGAAGACCTTGGTGAGGAGCCTCGCTTCAATCATGGTGCGACTCCGAAATGCCTGTAAACCTGCAATTTACAAGCTCATCCGCTCGCGGAATTCCTGGGCCTGCCTCCGGCTCAGCTCGATCTTGGCCCCGCCCTTGAGGTGCACGAGAAGGCCGCCGCTGAACCAGGGCTCGATCCTGTCTATCCAGGAGATGTTGATGATCTGGCGGCGGTTGGCCCGGAAGAAAAACTTCGGGTCGAGGCGCTCCTCCATGGCATTGAGCGAGCGGAAGAGCTGCGGCTGCGCATCGCCAAAATGGACGCGCGTGTAGTTCCCCTCGCTTTCCAGAAGGCAGATCTGGCCAACCTCGACGAACCAGCATCGCTCCCCCTCCCGAACGAAGACCCTGTCCCCGGCCTCCAGGCTGGAAGTCGGCTGCGGCTTCGGGGCGGACTCCCGTTTCGGACGGCGCAGCCGGTCGACGGCCGCGGCAAGCCGCGCCGGGTCCACGGGCTTCAGGAGGTAGTCGAGCGCGTTGAGCTCGAAGGCCTTCACCGCAAACTCGTCGTAGGCGGTCGTGAAGACGACCTGCGGCACCGGGGGCTCGAGCGATTCGAGGAACTCGATCCCGGTCTCGCCCGGCATCTGGACGTCCAGGAACAGCAGGTCCGGCTTGAGCGCGGCCATCTGCTCGCGGGCCTGCTTGGCCTGCGCCGCCTCGCCCACGATCTGGATCTCCGGAAACGCCGCCAGGAGCTTCCTCAGCTCGTTCCTTGCAAGGCGCTCATCGTCGATGAGCAGCGCCTTCATGGATGAGCCGGCAGCGGGATCACGGCCTCCGCAACCACGAGGGCCGGCTTGTCCGGACGAAGGCGCAGCGTGGCGCGTTCGCCGAATATCAGGCGAAGCCTCTCGGCCGCGTTGTGCAGCCCCACCCCGGTGGACGACGCGCGTCCCGCCTCGGCAATCTCGCCCGGGTTGGAAACCTGGATCCGAAGGGCGTCGCCCTCCTTGCGGGCCACGATGGCGATCTCGCCCCCCTCCGGCCTCGGCGAGATGCCGTACTTGACCGCGTTCTCGACGAGCGTCTGCAGCAGCATGGGCGGGATCTGCAGATGGAGGGCCTCGGGGGCGATGTCGAGCCGCAGCCGGAGGCGCTCCTCGTGCCGCACCTGCTCAAGGGCCAGGTAGTCGTTGACGATGCCGAGTTCGTCCTCGAATGGGACGGTCTCCAGCTGGCCGCTCTGCAGTGAATAGCGCAGCAAGTTGGCAAGCTGGGTCACGGCCTTGCGGGCGCGCGCGGGATCCTCGTCGATGAGCGCGCGAAGCGAATTGAGCGAATTGAAGATGAAGTGCGGGTTGACCTGCGACTTGAGCGCCCGCAGCTCGGCCTCCTTCACACTTGTCATCAACTGGAGGCGCTCGATCTCCGACCGGTTGAGGCGCTCGAAGACGTTGTAGAAGAAATAGAGGCAGAGCCACGCCGAGAAGAACATAGCCCCGACGCACTCGTCACAGGCCACGATGAGGAGCGTCGAATACTTGGAGTTCCAGGGCAGGCCGACGACCCCGTGGATCCACGAGTACAAGAGCGCATACCACAGCGCCGACAGCACGAACGCTGTGGCGATTATTCTCGGGATGAGGGAGCGCCACCCGAGCTGCTTCCACTTCCAGCGCGCAATGACCGGGCGCAGAAAATGCGTGAGCAGCAGGCCCTCCGCCATGAGCATGACGTACACCGCAACCGACGTGGTGAGGTCCCACCTTGCGTCGGGGTCGGGGAAAGCCACCGTCATCCAGATATTCAGCGCGAGGAGGCCGGACCAGCCGAGGGACTGGAATAGCACATAGAGCTTCATCTTCGCCCGCTCGCGCTGGGCGGCGTCGCCTGTCTGGAGGGAGATGTCCGCGGAGACTTCCATCGGTCCCACATTACAGGCGGAATCCGCGCTGGCGGCAACCTTTGGACGAGCGGTCCGGCGGGGCGGATGGAAGGGCCTTAACCCTTGGGAAGGGCTCCGGGCGCCTCACGACCCGATCGGGTGCCAGGTGGTCTTCAGCTCGACAAAGTCGCGGATCGCCTCGAGCCCCTGCGCCGAGTCCGAGAACCATTCCCGGCCCGCAAGGTCCGTGAAACGCACCCGCTTCACGCTCGCGGCCGCGCCGAGCCTGAGCGCCTTCCGGTCGTCGGCCCCGGCGGACGCATAGATCGCGCGGATGTGCGCGTGGGTCGCGAAGGTCGGCACGAGCTCCCTGCGGAAACCGGTCAGGATGTTGACGACCCCCCCCGGCAGGTCGCTCGTCGCAAGCATCTCGCCCAGCAGGATCGCCGGGTACGGGGTCTTCTCCGACGCGAGCGCGACGACCGTGTTCCCGCAGGCGATCACGGGGGCCAGCATCGAGAGCAGGCCGAGCAGCGGGGGGCTGTCCGGGGCGATGATGCCCACCACCCCCATGGGCTCCGTCACCGTGAAGTTGAAATGCGCCGACGCCACGGGGTTCACGCTTCCCAGGAGCTGCTCGTACTTGTCGGCCCAGCCCGCGTAGTGGATCAGCCGGTCGACCCCGACCGACATCCCCCTCGCGGCATCGGCTTCGCGCGCCCCGAACCTGACGAGGGACGTGACCAGCTCCCCGCTGCGGGCCTCGAGCATTTCCGCAAGGCGGTAGAGGATCTGCGCGCGGTTGTAAGGGCTGCGTTTGGCCCAGCCCGGCCCGGCCTTGGCGGCGGCCTCGACCGCGTTGCGCAGGTCCTTGCGCGTGCACTGGGGGATGTTGGCGAAGAACGCGCCGGCCGCGTCGCTCACCTTGAACGTCCGGGCGCTCTCCGACCTCACGAACGCGCCCCCGATGTAGACCTTGGGCGTCTTCGTCACGGGAATCCGGTTCACGGCGGGCGTGCTCATGCGAGGTGCGCGTAGTCGAGGAGGCCCTGGCGGCCGCCCTCGCGCCCGAACCCGCTCTCCTTGTACCCGCCGAACGGCGAGGACGGGTCGAACTTGTTGAACGTGTTGGCCCAGACGACGCCGGCCTTGAGCTCGGTCGACATGCGCAGGATCCGCGAGCCCTTGTCGGTCCAGACCCCGGCGCTCAGGCCGTAGGGGGTGTTGTTGGCCTTCTCGATCGCCTCGTCGACCGTGCGGAAGGTGAGAATCGAGAGGACCGGGCCGAAGATCTCCTCGCGCGCGATTCGATGGCTTTGCGTGACCCTCGTGAAGAGCGTGGGGGGAAAATAGAAGCCGCGCTCCGGGAGCCGGCACGGCGGCTGGTACATGAGGGCTCCCTCCCTCACGCCGCTCGCCACGAGCCGGCGGATCCTGCCCAGCTGCTCCCTTGAGTTGATCGCGCCGAGGTCGGTGTTCTTGTCGAGCGGGTCGCCGACCCGAAGGACCCGCAACCGGTTCCTGAGCTTCGAGATCACCTGCTCCGCGACCGGCTCGTGCACGAGAAGGCGCGAGCCCGCGCAGCAGACGTGGCCCTGGTTGAAGAAGATCCCGTTCACGATCCCCTCGACCGCCTGGTCGATCGGCGCGTCGTC
>CAZHPC010000158.1:0-6535 GCA_964534685.1 uncultured Opitutaceae bacterium | reverse complement strand
GCCCTCAATCGTCGTTGGCACGGCGGGCTTGTAGATGGCCAGCGTCGCCTTCGCGATTCCGCCGTCCAGATGGGCAACAAACACGAACGGCCTCGTCCAGATCGTCGCTTGGCGCAGCGCATCGTCAGCCGACGCCAGATCGCTCACCCGCGCCACCGCCTCGCGGATGACCCCGCCGAGCCTGCCCACCGCGGGGTTTGGATTCTGAACCGTGCCGGCGACAAGCTGGTCGATGCTCAACCCCGACTGGGCAGCCGCGTCCTTGAAGCGGCTGACCACGAGCCGCGCCTCGTCGAGGTGCCCCTCCAGCCGCTGGAGGTACTGCTGCATGAACTCCGGCAGCTGCGAGAACAATACCGCCCCGACAACGCAGAGGACACGGTCGAAGAGCCGTTCGGCAGCGTCGATTGCGGGTCGGATGATTCGGGGCAGAGCCACGGGATGATTGTCACATTCGTGCGGCGCCCTTGCCATCCGAATCGTCGACGGCTCGGGCCGCAACTTCCATCGAGACCGCAGCACCCATGCCGCCTCCTCCGGCTTCGAAACGGGCTCCCCAGGAGAAAGGCGTGGCCTCGGCGGGACGTGCGGTGGCGAGGCGCTCGCCGGCCACTGGACCCGTCGTGAACAGGCCGGGTCCGCCACCGAGTCCGGACAGCTGTCCGAGGTTCAACGCCATTTTCGCCGCACCAGCCGCCTGCCGGCCCGCGGCACCCGCGGCCTGCGTCATGAAGAGCGCACCGGCCGCCAGGAGTTTGTGAAGGAAGGCCGGACCAAGAATGGACACGATCACGACCCAAAGCACGAAACCGATCCCGCCAACCAGGATCGACAGGAGTCCCGAGAGGTTGCCCATGAACCAGTTCCCGAGCGCCGTTTCAATCGTGCTCACCTGGGCCTCTGTCGGTGCGCCGGTCGTTATCGAGCTCCACTGCAGGATTCCGACGATCTCGGGTACGCGGCTTGTTCCCGCAATCAGCGAGACCAGTGCGTTGTAGAGCGCAATCGTCCCCGTGTGCCCGATTGCCCATGCGACGGGCCACAGCGCGAGAGAGACCATATGCATGACGTAATTTTGCGCCGCCTGTCGGCCAAGCTGGCCCTCGGGCAGCGAGAACATTCCCGCGAACATCGGGAGCATCATCGTTCCCGAAACCGCCAGAAAGTAGCGCAGCTGCTCCATGAACCAAACGATGGCGGCCGCCGCGAGAAGAAGCAGGTAGAGCGGAATGACCGTCAGGGCTATCAATAGGCACTTGAGCATCGCCGATCCAAAGCCTGCCGCCATCGCGGCCATCCGGACCATCCCGCTCCAGGTCGCCGCGGCACCGGAGGCGTAGTCGGCCGCGGTGTCCCACACCGCGACCCCGTAGGCCTCAAGGTAGCCGAGCACGCTGCCGTCGTTGGCGCTGCTTATCAGCTCGCGGCGCTGTTGGCTCGCCTGGCTCTGCCCCGACCCGGGCTGCGAAAGCGCATCCTTTCTGAGCGCGTCAAAGAGCTGGTTCAGCTCGGGCATCGCATAGGCGGCCTTGACACATGCAGCCGTCAGGTTTCGCGGGCCGCCGACGGACGACTCATACAGCGAATCGGCACCCTGCATGGTCACCCGCATGAGGAACGGCCCACCCATCATGAACGCTATCACGATCCACGTCTTGGCTATCTCCCCCATCTTGTCCTGGCCTGCCGAGCGCTGGGCCCTAAGGACGAATCCCCAGAGCGCGAAGAGCGCGCCGAAGCCCGTGAAGATCCACCCGATCCTCCCAAGGACCGCCGGCTGTCCCCCGACACCCTCGGTCAGCCCGCGGAACACAACGCTCCCGTCATAGGAACTGAATGTGTCCAGCAGGTCCGCTGCCGGCGCCTGGGCGAGGATCGCGTTCAATCCGTGGATCCCCCCGCGTCGGCCGTCGTCCACATTCTTACGCCAGAATAGTCGGGCGCGGCCTGCTGTTGCGGCGTCTTCTGAAGCGTGGAAAGGCGCTGCGTCTGCGCGTCGCGGACGCGGCCCTCAACCGTGGCATTGAGGAGCGCGGATTCGGCGAGCAGCTGCTCGTCAGCGGCGCGCGACTGCACTGCGGCAGTCGTCCGGCTCTGCCTGTCCGACAGCTCGAGGTCATCCAGCAGCGCCCGCCTCCTGGTGTCCATGACCTGGTTCTGCGACTGAAGCTGGCTTATCTCCGCCAGGATCGCCTGTTTGCCAGATTCTGTCGTCCCTCCCTTGAACTGGACCCAGGCCAGGGCGAGCTCCGTCGAAACCGAGGCGCGCGCAAGCTGTTCCTTGGCGATCTGGCTCCGCACCTGCTGCGACGTGTCCGCGTCGGATGCGTACCGGGCGTAGAGCGCCGAGTCGCGCGTTTGCTCGTCGCCGAACACCCGCATGGTTTCACCGGATCCCGAGCCCTGGAGCAGCGCCGCGGCGCTCGCGAGCCGCTGCGCCGTGCCGAGCGCCTGCCACGCAAGCGACAGGTCGGCGCCCGTCTGTCCGCCCGATGAGAGTTCCCCTACCGCACCGGTGATTTCTCCGAGGTCACGCAGCGCGCCCACCGCCGCCTTCGGATCGCCGGCGTAGGCTCGCAGGTCGCCGACCGTCTGAAGCGTCTGCCTCGCGGCCGAAAGCTGGTCGTTAAGCCTCTCGAGCTCCGAGGCCCAATTGGCCGCCTCAGCGGGATTGGCGATCACCGTGACAAAGGACGTGTCGGCCACCCCTAGAAACCCCCGGGCCGGCACCAAGGCGCAGCGCAGGAGGACGGCCGCCGCCACTATCTGCCAGACATGCCTTGAAGCGTGACTCATGGGACCTGACCCGACGAAGGCGCGGGGGCGGGGATGAAGACTGGGACCGCCACCGTTTCCGGGGCGAGCTTGCGTCCGTCGCGCGCGGTTCCTGATTCCTCCCAAATGTAGTACTCGGTCCTTCCCTCGGGCCGAGATCCTTGCGGGGCCTCGAGCGCCTGCTTGGCCCAATAGAGCTGCTTCACAGCGTCCGCCGAGCCCAGCAGGTAGCCTTCGTCGACGCCCCTCTTGTCGGCCCGGTCCGGCTCCGTTCGGCACCCGCAGAGGGCGATTACATTCAATATGACAATGAGGGCCCTCATCTGCGCTCCGCCCCCGCCTCGGCAAGCACGCCTTCAAAGACCGACGGATGTTTCCCAAGCGACCTCATCCGACTGTCAAACACGGCGCCGGACGACTCGGCAACGTAGAGCATGGCCCGGTCAACCTCAACGCGCACCGTCCCGCAAACCGGCGCGGAGTCTTCCCTCGAGAAATAGGTGAAATAAGAGGCCTTGCGCACTCCCGCCTGGTGCTCGACAAGCGGGTGCGTCACGATGGCCCTCTGCGCCGGGCCTGGAAGCCCTATCACGCGCGCGATCCTCCGGACCTGGTCGGCGTTGTTCTGGCGCATGAGGAAATGCTGCTTGCACTGTCCCAAAAGGAGGTCGGTGAGCGCAGGATCGATGTCGTCAATCTGCGAGGGCTCCTGGAACGCTCCGATGAACACGCAGCGGTATTTCCTCATCTGCGCCAGCAGCTCCTTCACGAATTCGACCGCCCCGGGTATGAGCAGAATCCGCCGGAGCTCGTCGAGCAGCATGACCTTGGACGCGCCTCGAGGAAGGGCGACGATGTGCTGGCGCACGTGATCGAAGACAACGAACCCCGCGAGCTCTTTCAGGGTCCCGTCGGGCAGTCGGCTCGTGTCAAGGTGAAGGCCCACCCCGCGGACCTCCACGTTGGTGGCCCCGTCTATGAACCCCCCGACCACGCCGCCCGCGCGAAGACCCTTCGCAAGTTCGGACGAGAGGAAGTCGAGCTCCGCTGCAACGCCGGCGCTCCGGTGGTGCGCGAGGCGCCCGTGCCTCATGAGCGCCACAAGACCGTCGAACCGGGGATAGTCCTCGGGCCGAAACAGGCTGAACACCATCGCGTCAATGTTCCTGCGGCCCTGAGGGAGGATCGAGTGGCGCACGACCTCATCCTCACTCGCCTCCGCAAGAAGCGCCTCTGCTGCCGGGGGATTCTCGCGCTCGAGCTCGCGCAGGGCCAGGTGCCCGTCGAGGAAGGCATCGTCCGCGGATCTCATTCTTTCAGCCGCAAGGGCGCGCCTTGCCAGGGCGCGCCATCGCCCCTCGTCGGCGTTCTTCCAGTCCTCCGCGCAATCCTCGAAGTGACTGAGAACGTATTCGCCGATGAGGCCCTCCCTGCGCCTGTTGCGATCCTCGTCCCTCGACAGGCCGACGAGCTTCATGCAGGTCCTCACGACCCTCGAAAGGGTCGCCGACGTGAGCGGAAGCCCCAGAGTGTCGAAGGGATTGAGCGTCAGGTCGCCGGATTCGCGGAGGACCAGGCTCCTCATCCCGCAGAGCTGCGCCTGGGTCACAAAGGCCATCCCCTCCTCCTGGTAGAACCGGTAGGCCCAGTCGCAGTCGGTCTGGCTCATGAGGTCGATGAGGAACGCGGACTTACCGGAGCCGTTGACACCGACAACAATTGAATGCTGCGGAGTGCCATTAGGGGTGACCAGGCGCACACCGACAACGCTTCGCCCCGGGCTGTCGTAAAGCGCCTGCGCCTCCCGGAGGTGGCCCGTGAACGTCGAGGAAATTGGCATGAGGTCGGCCAGGTTGTGGTTTTCGACGTAGATGTCCCAACCCCGGTAGGTGCCCCCGAGGTTCCCGGGAATCGTCTCGTAGAAAAGATGGCGCGCCTGTGCGGCGTTGTTGACCTGCATGAACTCCGCCCCGTCTATGCCCTGCAGGGCCGTGCGCATCGCGAGCGACTTTGCCGCGATCCCGTCCGGCGTATCGGCCCACACCCTGACGACGAAGAGAAGGTTGAACGGAATTGTCACCGACGAGAGGAGTGAATCTATCCTCGCGTGGCGAAGGCGGATGTCGCTCTCAACTCCCGCGGCGCGGCGATCCGACAGGAACGCGCTCAGCTCGTCGATCTCCCTCCGCAGCCGGTCGATTTCTCCGCCGACCGGGAGCGGATGGATGCAGAGCGTGATTGACGCCCCCCGGTTCACGGCGTCAAGGACCGGGATGAGCATTCCCGGCCGCGTGCCTCGGGGCAGTTCTCTCATGACGAAGATCGCGTGGTAATTGCCGTCGAAGAACAGGAGGCTGGCCCGATCGCTTCCCCGACCGCTCGAGAACGCTTCAAGGTCGCTCCTCAGGCAGTTGGCCCTGATGGACCGGCTCTCATCAAGCCCGTTCGCTTCAGCTTCGGGCGGATCAGAAAACAGCCTTGAAAGGCTCGGGTTCAGGAACCTTCTCAGGTGCGCGGCGTGCGCGCTGCTGTCCATCGGCGACCACCCGCCAAGCGGGTGCACCATCCCCAGCATTCGCAGATGTGAATCGAGGCCTGAGGCGGCCTGCCGAAGGAAGGCCTCGCATGCCGCCGCCGATTGCACGTCCCTGGCGGACAGCCCCTCGCACCGCTTCCCGAGGTAGACGTTCACGCGCTCGCGCCGGAGGCTCCCCTCAGACATCCTCTGCTCGTAGAATTCGCGCCGGACCGCGCACGTCCTGCTACACCATTGCGAGGCACCCTTTTTCTTGAGCGCGTATGCATCCAGTGCTGTGCCAAAGTCGTCCTCGACAGTCCAATGGATCTGCAGCGAGGCCGTCGCGCCGACCACAGCGAGGAGGTGGACGTTTTGCCTTCGCAGATCCAAAATTGTCCGGTTGTCGGCGCTTCTAAGGTCGGGCACCTCAACGCGGGCTCCCCGAGAAAGGCAGGTACGCGCGTCGAGGGCTGATCCCCACCAGAGCATGTCACGCTCGAACCATCCGACTGGAAATGTCCGGGCCATATTGATCTCTCAGGAGATCTTGCGGCCGTATCCAGCTGCATCCAGAGGATGCTGAAGATCCGCCGCGCGACCGGGCCCCGAAGCGGCAGTCTGGTCGACGACAATCCGTGGAAGAATGGGAATTGCGGCCAGGGGCGGATCGGTGAAGTCCAGCCTTAAGGCAAGCGCCGTGGACCACAGGTCGCCCATGAAATGCGGCGGCCTGCCCACAACGAGAAAGCGCAGGTACCCGAACCCGGCTGCAAAGGGAAGGACCGCAATGATCGTCCTCCCTAGCCAGTGCCTACCGTCGACACCGCCTGCGACAAAGAACCTGAGCGAAAGGGCGATGCTGAGGACCAGGCCGGAGAAGAGAGGCCAGAGCTCGTTGAATCCCACCCCGTCGAAACCGAGATACCCCACCCTCGCCCTCCTGGCGGTGTTGCTCGGTGTGTAGGGCAGCGATGGCTCGGCGGCGTCGGTTGCGGTGGATGTCACAGGAACCGTAGCTTTACCAGGCGGGCAGGCTGCCGAGCGTCCATACAGGGTTTATGATCCCTATCCTTATCGAGAACCAGTATACGCCCGCTGAGACTGCTGGAATCCCGATGGCCCAGGCTGCCTCCTCCAGCTTGTCCTGCTTGTCCTGGGCCCGGTAGGCGCGCTGACCGTGCTTAATTCCCTGCCAAACGGACCCTGCGAGACCGAGCGTGAAAAGCCATCCGAGTACGTCGG
>CAZHPC010000157.1:0-6541 GCA_964534685.1 uncultured Opitutaceae bacterium | reverse complement strand
CCAACCGCTGACGCTGGATGTCCGTCGCTGGAAATGCACCTCCTGCGGCGCCACCCACGACCGCGACCAAAACGCGGCCGTCAACATATTGGAGGCCGGACGCGGCCTCCGGCGTGAGAGCGCCGTAAGCCCTGCTCCGCAGGCTGCGCTCGTTATGAACGCCGAATCCCACAGCTTGTAGCCGTGGGAGTGCGTCAAAAAACACGTGCTCTACCTGTGAGCAACACCGGCACGGGAATCCGAGAGATGCGGAGAGTTGACCGGGAACCAACAGAGGGAGGTTGGTGGCTCCCCGGGGACTCGAACCCCGAACCTACTGATTAAGAGTCAGCTGCTCTACCATTGAGCTAGGAAGCCATCAAACGAAGGAATCAAAAGCTCAAAATAAGCAGGGGCAAGTCAACTCGAATTGGACCCGCGGGCCCGAATACCTCAGTATTCAGCGTGCGCCCGAATAGCGAAGACGTTGACCGGGCCCCGATCGTGGTTGTAACCGGGATTCTTCACGAATTGGTAGTCCGCGGTGATGGTGAGCCATTTCGCGGCCTTAAAGCTATAATACGTCTCGAGTATCTCCTCGGGATCATAGTTGAGCCGCCCGTCGCCGACGATGAATCCATATCCGCCCTTTTCGAGATACCTGCGGTGATCGCCGGAGAGTCCATTGGCGACGCCTGCGACTCCAACCGTGTCGTCCGCGCGGCTCCAGCGCTTGCCGGTGATGCTCAGGCCCGCCGATACCGAGCGGTCGATCTCGGTGTAGGCCCACGTCTCCGTCCGCCCGTCGTCGAAGCCGGCCCGCGCGAACGCCCCAACACCGTCAAGGACCTCCTGCTCCCAGTCGATCCCTGCTCCCGTCTTTGACCGATACTCGCGGCTCAGCGCAATGTCGGGCGGCTGGGGCCCCTCGAGAGCCGCCTCATAGAGACCCATGTGGGCCCTGTTCCAGAACGCAAGCGCCCGAAACGCTCCGGGGCGCCCTCCGGCCGAATAGCGCTTCTCCCATTCGAGCGCCTGGCCAAAGGCCTTGTCGACGCGGTCGTCGAGCGGGAGCTCGTTGGCGACCTTTGGCTCCATGAAGATTCCGTAGCGGAGCGTCTGGCTTGAAAATGTCCATTCTGCCGTGAAGCCGCCTGTGTAGCCCTTTCCGTCCGCGGGATAGTCCCAGGCCCCGTCGTCCACCAGCGCCCAGTTCAGGAACTGGGTGCGTGCATCGTGGCTGTAGGCGTTGTCGTCGAAGACGTCCGTGGCGCTCATTTTCCCCAGGGTGAGGGTGAGGCGATTCTCCTGCTGGATTGACGCGACCTGATTCTGGTCATCGTCAACCTTCGCCAATGCCCCGCCAAGATTGATCACCTGCCGGATGAAGAGACGGGCGGTGGCATATTGGGGGGTCTTCGAGGAGGCCCTTGACCCCTCGCCGTTCGGAAACCCGGCGATTCCCGTCGTGTCGCTCAGTCCCTCTCCCTGCGTGACCTCGGGGTCGTAATACAGGGCGGCTCCCGGCCAGATAGTGCGGCCTAGGAAGAGCGTGAGCGACAGCGTGTGCCTCGACTCCTGCTCGGGATCCAGGCTGTTCATTCCGGAGTAGGGAGCGTTGAATCCCGGATGCATCTGGTCGATGAACGTCGTCTGGGCGTGGAGCGACCATGTCGAGTCCGGCGACGGGGCAACCGGGGGCTGCTGGGCCGCCATCGGCCCAGCAAGCGCGGCAAGGAACACAGTCCGCGACGAGATCCCCGGGAGGAGGAACCGACGCAACCCGCCAATTCCGGTGGGACTGCAGCGTTTGGGTCGAGCTTCGGCTCCCATAATTATGGGAAATAAAAAACAATAATTTGAGTAGTCAAATCAATATCTATCAGTTTCTCAAATTCGGATCCATTCCCGATCGTTAAGCGACGAGGTTTCCGCCGGAATCGGCAATGCAAAAGCGAGGGGTCTTTGTGACGATCGCATTAATCCCGGGCAAAGCAGGAAGAGGGGGCCGCGAAGGCCTTTCCGCCGGCCGGTCCGCCCGGGATTTTTGCCCTTGCCAAGGCGTCCCTCACTCTATGGTTTCGACCACTCCTCTCATGCAAAAGACCAAGAAGTCCGTCGCCAAGCGCTTCAAATTGACCGCCCGCGGCAAGCTCATGCGCCGCACCCCAGGCTTCCGCCACCTGCTGGCGGCCAAGTCAACGAAGTCGAAGCGCCGCGCGTCAAGGGACAAGCAGGTGGCTCCTGGCCACGCCAAGCCCCTGATCCGCTGCCTCCCGTTCGGCCTCTGAGCTGAGCCCCGGCTGTTTCAATCCTAACTTCGCCAGGCGGGTGAATCCCTATAAGCCGACCCGCCGGCGCTCAACCTAAAGGAAAACCAAAACATGGCTCGTGCAACAAACTCCCCCGCGTCGCGAAAGCGCCGCAAGAAAGTGCTGAAATACGCCAAGGGCTATTTCGGCAACAAATCCAAGCTCTTCCGCTACGCGAAAGAGGCCGTCCAGCACGCCTGGCAGTACGCCTACCGCGACCGCAAGAAGAAGAAGGGCGAATGGCGCTCGCTCTGGATCGTGCGCCTGAACGCCGCGTGCCGCGCCGCCGACATGAGCTACAGCCGCTTCGTCGAGGGCCTGAAGGCCGCCGGGATCGAGCTTGACCGGAAGGTTCTGGCGGACATCGCCGTCCACGACGAGGCGGCCTTCGGCACCCTGGTCCAGCAGGCCAAGGATGCGCTGAAGGCCAAAGCCTCCGCAAAGAAGGCCTGACATCCCGAAGCAGGATGGAGATGCAAGAGCAACTCTCCACGCTTCTAGCCAGAGCCGCTGCGGAACTGCAGGCGACCCGGACCCGTCCGGAGCTTGAGGCTGCCAAGGCGCGCTACGTGGGCCCCAACGGGGAGTTCACGGCGATAATGAAGCAGATGGGGTCGGTCGCGAAGGAGCTTCGCCCCGCGATGGGCAAGCTCGTGAACGAGTCGAAGGCGCGCCTCCAGGGGCTCCTGGACTCGAGACTGCGCGCCATCGAGGATTCCGAGCTTTCCGCCCGGCTTGGACCCCCGATCGATCCGACCCTCCCGTCGCCCGACCCGGGCCCGGGGACCTACCATCCGCTGACGCTCGTGCGGGAGGAGGTGTGCCGGATCCTGCGCAAGGTCGGGTTCACGGTCGCCGACGGCCCGGAGGTGGAGACGGAGTTCTACTGCTTCGACGCTCTCAACACGCCGCCCGACCACCCGGCCAGGGACGTGCAGGACACGTTCTATTTTCCGCCGACCACGCGGTTTGACAACGTCACGGTGCACAGGCCGGGCGAGCGCTACCTTCTGCGCACCCACACCTCCTCGGTCCAGGTGCGAACGATGCTCAAGGGTCCGCCGCCGATCCGGATCGTCTCCCCCGGCCGCGTATACCGGCGAGACACGACTGACGCGTCGCACAGCGCGAATTTTCATCAAATCGAGTGCCTCTATGTGGACCGGAACGTGACGGTGCGCGACCTGAAGGCGCTCCTCGACTACCTTTTCGAGGCTCTCCTCGGGCCCGGGACGAAGACGCGCTTCCGGCCGCACTACTTCGGGTACACGGAGCCTAGCTTCGAGGTCGACCTGTCCGCGAAGCACCTGCCGAAGGTCAACAAGGAGTGGATCGAGATCGGGGGATGCGGGATCGTGGACCCCGAGGTGTTCAAGGCCGTTGGCTACGACCCCGACGTGTGGACGGGTTACGCCTTCGGCATGGGCATCGAGCGCCTGGCGATGACGCTCTACGGAATCGACGACATCCGCGTGTTCTACCAGAACGACCTCAGGCTCCTGAGGCAGTTCACCGGGGGGATTTGACCAGGAGAAGGCACCCGCATGAAGATTTCGCTCAACTGGATCAGGGACTACGTCGCGCTGGACGCGACGGTGCCCGAGATCACGCGCGCCATAACCTTCCTCGGGTTTGAGGTTGAGCACGTGGCGGCGACCGGCGCGCCGAGTCTGGAGCACGTGGTGGTGGGCGAGGTGCTCACACGCGACAGGCACCCGAACGCCGACAAGCTCTCGATCTGCAAGGTGGACATAGGCCCGGCCGGGGGCGTCCGCTCGATCGTCTGCGGCGCTCAGAACTACAAGGTGGGCGACAGGGTCCCCGTGGCGCTGCCTGGCGCCGTCCTTCCCGGCGACTTCAAGATCAGGCAGTCCAAGATAAGGGGCGAACTCTCCGACGGGATGCTCTGCTCGGCCAGGGAACTGGGAACCGGCGAGGACCAGGGCGGCCTCCTGATCCTCGAGGGCCGCCCGGCGCTCGGCGCGCCGATCAACGAGGTGCTGCCCCCGGGTGACACGGTCTTCGACCTCGAGGTCACGCCCAACCGCCCGGACTGCCTTTCGCACATCGGCCTGGCGCGCGAGCTGGCGGCGTGGTTCAGAAAGGACCTCGCGTATCCCCAGGAGAAGTTCCGCGGCGAGGTCGACGAATCCGTCCGGAGCGATCTCTTCTCCGCGGTCCAGGTCGACAACCCCGAGGACTGCCCGCTCTACACGGCGCACGTGGTCGCCGGCGTGCGCATCGGCCCGAGCCCGGCTTGGATTCAGGAGCGGCTGAGGGCTGTCGGGCTGCGCCCCATCAACAACGTCGTGGACGCCGGCAACTACGTGATGCTCGAATACGGCCAGCCGCTTCACGCGTTCGACGCGCGCAAGATCGCCGGCGGCCGCCTCGTGGTCCGCAGGGCGTTCGAGGGAGAGAAGATCACCACGCTTGACGGCAAGGAGAGGACGCTGTCCGCGCGCACGCTCGTGATCGCCGACACGGCGAAGGCCCTCGTCGTCGCGGGCGTCATGGGGGGCGAGAACTCGGGCGTGGACGAGTCGACCACCGCGATTGTCCTTGAATGCGCGATCTTCAAGCCGGCCTCGGTCCGTTGGACCTCGAGGGAGCTCGGCCTGTCCTCGGACTCCTCCTACCGCTACGAGCGCGGGGTCGACCCCCACAGCGCGGTGGAGGCGGCGCGGCGCGCGATCGACCTCATCACCGAGACGGCCGGCGGCTCGGTCGTCGCCCCGATCTGCGTGGCCGGGGGGGACGTCCCGTGGAAGCGCGAGATCGTGATCTCGTCCGGATTCGTGCGCGAGCGGCTGGGGTTCGACGTTCCCGCCTCCGAGATGAAGGCGGCGCTCGAGTCGCTTGAGCTCAATGTGGCCCACGAGGCGGTGGTGCCGGACGGCGCGAGGTGGACCGTCTCGATACCGAGCTGGCGCGACGATCTCGACCGCCCGATCGACCTGGTGGAGGAAATCCTGCGGATCTACGGGACCGAGCGGATCCCGGGCGCACGCGTGGCGTCAATCGGCCTGGTGGTGGAGGACGATCCGGTGGTCGCCTTCAACAGGCACGCCTCGGCCTACCTCGTGGGCCACGACTTCCACGAGTGCGTCAACCTGACCCTTAGGCCGGCGCGGGAGCTGACGACGTGGGTGTCGCAGACAGCGGCGGCGGAGCTTGCCCTCGCCAACCCGTTTGTGGAGGACCAGTCGCACCTGCGTCCGACGCTGATCATGGGCCTGCTCGACTCGATTCTCCTCAACCAGTCGCGGGGGACGCCCAGCATGCAGCTGTTCGAGGTCGGCAGGATCTTCGTCGAGCACAACGGCCACAATCTCGAGGGCGCCGCGGCGGCGTTCGTCATCGCGGAGGATGCCGCGCGCCATTGGAAGCGGCGGGAGCCCGCGGATTTCTTCACGGTGAAGCATCACCTGGCTGCCGTCGCGGCGGCGGCGGGAATGGACCTCGAGGGCGGCCGGATCGGGGCCGTCACCGGGCCGGGGAACGGATGGCAGGAGGGGCACTCGGCGGGCGCCGGCTCCCTGGACCAGGGCTGGGTCGCGCGCTTTGGGCTCGTGAACCTCGCTTTGCTTCGCGCCCTGGGGATCGAGGGCAATGTTCTCGCGGGCATCTTCACGATCCTTCCGGAGCGGCTCTCAACCTCGGCGCCGCGCCTGCGATTCCGGGAGTTCAGCCTCTTTCCCGCGGCGTTAAGGGACATCGCGCTCATTGTGGACCGGTCGGCTCGCGCCGGCGACGTGCGCGACGAGGTGGCCCGGGTCGCCGCCGCCGCGGCGGGCACCTTATTTGCCGTCGAGGACGTCGGCGTCTTCGACGTCTACGAGGGCAAGGGGCTTCCGGAGGGCAAGAAGAGCCTCGCCCTCTCGCTCGTCTTCAGGTCGCTGTCACGGACGTTGACGGACGAAGAGGTCAACGGCGTCTTCCATCGGATCCAGGAGGAATTGGGTCGGACGGCCGCCTACCAAATCAGAAAGTGACACCCGCCGTGCCCAAGCCAAACGACCTCAAGCTCGACCATATCGCGAACCTCGCCCGGATCAACCTGACCGCCGACGAGAAGGAGCGCTTTGGCAGGCAGCTGGGCGATGTGCTCGCCTACGTCGCCCTGCTGAACGAGGTCAACGTCGAGGGCGTCGAGCCCACCGCGCACGCCTTTCCCGTGGTGAACGTCTGGGCCGACGACGTCCCGGAGCCGGGCCTTTCGGTCGAGGACGCCCTCCGCAACGCCCCCG
>CAZHPC010000156.1:0-6580 GCA_964534685.1 uncultured Opitutaceae bacterium | reverse complement strand
TCACGACCCGCGGCCTGATCGGCTTCGAGATCGACGTCGTGAACGCGACCAGCGGCCGCGGGGTCTTGAGCCACCTCTTCAAGGAGTATGCGCCCTACGCGGGCGAGGTGCTCACGAGGCTCACGGGCACGATCCTGGCCACGGAGGCCGGCGTCACCACCGCCTACGCCCTCGAGAGCTCGCAGGAGCGCGGCAAGCTCTTCGTCAGCCCTGGCGAGGAGGTCTACGAGGGGATGATCGTCGGCGAGAACCCCCGGAACGAGGACGTGCCGGTCAACGCCGTGCGCGCGAAGCAGCTCACGAACTTCCGTTCGCAGGGCGAAGGCAAGGGCATCCAGCTCACCCCCGCCACCAAGCTCTCCCTCGAGCGCGCGATCGAGTACATCGCGGCGGACGAGTTCGTCGAGGTGACGCCGAAGAACCTGCGCCTGAGGAAGCGGATCCTGAGCGCGGTCGAGCGGCGCAAACAGGATCGAAGGAGCGCGGGCTAAGGCCCGCGCCCGGCGGCTACGCCGTCAGCTTCGCGTAGGCGGCGGCGTCAAGGAGCGCCCCTGCCTCGGGGGGATTCGAGGGCTTTAGCCTCAGGATCCACCCCTCGCCGTACGGGTCCCTGTTCAGGGACTCCGGCGCGCTGTCGAGCGCCGCGTTGACGGCCACCACCGTGCCGCCCACGGGGGCGTACACGTCGGATGCGGCCTTAACGGACTCGACCACCCCGAAGGCCGCCCCCTGCTTCAGGACCGCCCCGACCTTCGGCAGCTGGACATAGGTGATGTCGCCGAGCGATGCCTGCGCGTAGTCCGTTATGCCCACGGTCGCGGTGGCGTCGGCCTCAAGCCTCAGCCATTCATGGGATTTCGCGTAGCGAAGCGCATCGGGGACGGTACTCATGGGATTTTCTTTAATTCGACGAACGGGGGCTTGACGAGTTGCAATTGGACCGGACTGCCGCGCACGTCGACGCTCAGCTCGCCCGAGGCAGCCGGCGTGTCGACCAGGGCGGACCCGATCGCGACGGAGAGCATCGGGGACAGCGTGCCCGAAAGCACGCGGCCGGCGGTCCCCCCGCCGGCGCCGGCAACCGGCGTCTCCGGGCGGATGATCCGGCGGTCGCCGGTCTTGAAGAACACGACCTTTCGGGGCGAGCCTCCCGCCTTCTCGGCGCCGAGCGCCGCGCGCCCGGAGAAGTCGCCCTGCTTGTCAAACTTGACCGTCCAGCCGAGGCCGGCCGTAAGCGGGGATATCGCGCGCGTGATCTCGTGCCCGTAGAGCGGGAAGCCCGCCTCGAGCCTCAGGCTGTCGCGCGCCCCGAGTCCGCAGAGCTCGAGGCCATGGGGCGCTCCCGCGGCGAGAAGCGCCTCGGCCAGCCGGACCGCCTCGCCCGCGCCGTGGTACAGCTCGAAGCCGTCCTCCCCGGTGTACCCGGTGCGGCTAATGGTGCAGCGGACGCCGGCCACCGCGCCCTCCGTGAAGTGGTAGTACCTGAGGGTTTCGAGGCGCGTCTGCGTGAGGGGCTGGACGATCTCAAGCGCCTTGGGCCCCTGCACGGCGAGGAGCGCGCATGAGTCGGAGCGGTCCGTCACCCTCACATCCAGTCCGGCGGCCCTCGCGCGGATCCAATCGAGGTCGGTGGGGATGTTGCCCGCGTTGATGCAGAGGAAATAGTCCCCGGCTCCCCGCATGTAGACCAGGAGGTCGTCGATCACGCCTCCGTCGGGGTGGCACATCGGCGAATACAGCACCCGGCCCGGGTACATCCGGCCGACGTTGTTCGTGACGAGGCCGTCAAGGAACGCCGCCGCCCCCGGGCCCGCCACGTCGACCTCGCCCATGTGGCTCACGTCGAAGAGGCCCGCGGCGCGCCGGACCGCCTTGTGCTCCTCGAGTATGCTCCGGTACTGCACGGGCATCTCCCAGCCGGCGAAATCGACGAGGCGCGCCCCGTGCGCCGCGTGAAAATCCCTGAGGGGCGTCCGCTTCAAGTCGCTCATGGCCCTATACGTAGCCGCGCAAACGGGCTCCTCTGCAAGGCTCTTTTGTGTTCGGAAATGGCGCCGGGTCTCCTAAGCTGCGCGGATATGCTCAGGTACGTCCTGCCCATCGCCGTGATCTTTACCATCGGCACCTCGTTCCTGTGCTCGCTCTTCGAGTCGATCGTCCTTTCCACCACCATAGCCGAGATCGAGGCCCTGAAGAAGACGCGCCCGAGGCGCGGGGCGCTCCTCGAGTTCCTGAAGCGCGAGATCGACGCCACGATATCGGCGATCCTGACCCTGAACACCGTCGCGAACAGCCTCGGCTCGGTGGTCGTCGGCGCCCTCGCCGTTCACTTCTACAGCGGCCAGACGGTCGTCGCGATCTCGATAGCCTTCGGTACCATCCTGCTCCTCTTCTCTGAGGTGCTCCCGAAGAACATCGGGGTCACCCACCGCCGCGAGCTGCAGCCGTATGTCGTCTACCCCATCTTCTGGATGCGGCGGGCCCTCTTCCCCGTGACCTGGATCTGCGCGCTGGTGGTGAGGCCGTTCGTCGGGCCCCCGGCGAAGCTGCATGGCTCCGGTGAGGAGATCATCCTTCTGGCCGAGCGCGGGGCGCAGGAGGGGACCCTCACGACCTCCGAGTCGAGCATCATCGCCAACGCGCTCACCCTCGGCAACGTCAGGGTGAGCGAGATCATGACGCCCCGGACCGTCGTCGCGGCGCTCCACCGCTCCGCCTCCGTCGCCGAGGTCTTCGCGGAGCATCCCACCCTGGCCTTCGGGCGCCTGCCGGTCTACGGCAAGAACATGGACGACATCGTGGGCGTCGTGCGCAGGCTGGACCTGCTCAAGGCGAAGGCCCACGACCAGGACGCCGGCCTGGTCGAGCAGTTCATGCAGGAGGCAAACTTCATCCCCGAGACTGCAACCGTCGGGAACGCCCTGCAGCTCTCGCTCAAGACGCACAGCAAATTGCTCGTGGTGGTCGACGAGTTCGGGGCGACCGCGGGGGTCGTCACGATGGAGGACGTGATCGAGCACCTGCTCGGCCGGGAGATCTTCGACAAGGACGACGTGGCGGTGGATATGCGCGAGCTGGCGCGGACGAGGATCCAGAAGCAGGCCCGCGGGCGGCGGCTATGACGGCGCCCCTCGCCTACTGGGTCGACCGGCTCGACCCGTTCGTCGTCCATTTCACCGGCCGCTTCGGAATCCGGTACTACGGCCTGGCGTACGCGATTGGGTTCGTGGTCGCAGCCTGGCTCCTGCGCGCCTACGCCCGCGCCGGCAGGTCGCTGCTGCCCTCGGCCAAGATCGCCGACTTCATGGTGGCCGCCGTGCTGGGCGTCGTCCTCGGCGGAAGGATCGGCTCCTACTTTCTCTATGACGGGTGGCGCAGCTTCGGGTCGGATCCGCTCGCCATCCTTCGCGTGTGGGACGGCGGCATGTCCTTTCATGGCGGCCTCCTCGGCGTCATCCTGGCCGTGTCGTGGTTCGCCCGTTCCGAGGGGATTCCGCTCCTGCACGTCTGGGACCTGGTCGCCTCGACGGCACCTGCGGGGCTCCTCTTTGGGCGCGTGGCGAATTTCGTCAACGGGGAGCTCTGGGGAAAGCCGACCGACGTACCCTGGGCGGTCATCTTTCCGCGAAGCATGCCCGAGGGCACGCCCCTGCACCTTATCCTGCCCCGGCATCCCTCGCAGCTCTACGAGGCCGCGATGGAAGGACTCCTGCTGCTCGCCTTCATGCAGTGGCGCCTTTGGAAAAGCGACGCGCTTCGGACCCGTCCGGGCCGGCTCGCCGGGGAATTCCTGATCGGCTACGCCTGCCTTCGGATCGCGGGCGAGGCATTCCGGGAGCCCGACGCCTCCCTCATCCTTGGACTTAGCCGCGGCATCTTCTACTCCTTGTTCATGATCGTCTTCGGCATTATCCTCAGGCTGCGAAAGGGCAGTCCCCTGGAGCGCCTCAAGCCCTGATCGAAAGGCGGCCCAAGCCATGCATCGGCTGCTTAAGGAAACGGCGCACCGCCCTTGGCCGCTGCCGGCGCGCGACTGGCAGTGGCGCCAGTCGTGGCTCGACCTGGCGTTCATCCACTACCGGGCCGATTCCGCGCAACTCAGACCCTTGCTTCCAGCGGGAGTCCGGCTCCAGGAATTTGACGGATCCGCCTGGGTGGCGCTGGTTCCGTTCCGCATGTCGGGCGTCATGCGCAGGCCATTTCCGGATCTTCCTCATTTCTCCGCCTTTCCCGAACTGAACCTGCGCACGTACGTGGAGGCGGACGGGAAGCCGGGCGTGTGGTTCTTCAGCCTGGACGCCGACTCATGGCCGGCGGTCCTTGGCGGGCGCTATTTCTACGGCGTGCCCTATTTTCACGCGCGGATCACCCAGACATTGTCGAACGGCTGGTTTGAGTACACCTGCCACCGCGGCGACGGAACGGCCGTGTTTCGCGGCAGGTATCGCCCCGTCTCTCCACCCTTCCACCCCAGGCGCGGCTCGTTCGAGCACTGGGCAATGGAGCGCTACTGCCTCTACTCACAGCTGGCGCGCCGCGGGATCATCCGGATAGAGGTGCATCACGCCCCATGGGCGCTGCAGGAGGCCAAGGCCGAGATCTACGAGTCAAGCATCATGGATGCGGCCGGCATTTCCCCCTTGGAGCACGATCCCAGGTGCCACTTCTCGCCCGGGATGGAGGTCCTGGCTTATGCGAGTGAGGAGATGCTCAACCCGCTTCAGGAGCCGACGCTCGCTTCTGCCGCGCCATCCTCATAGCGGGATTCGCGCGCAACCACGTTCGGACCAAGACGGCATTAGACCACCGTCCCCGGCGCAATGAGGGCCCCCTTGGGGACGACAAGGACGCCGTCGCGAATCACGACCGCTCCTCCCGCGTAGGGCCCGTCGACCTTGCCCGCCGGATCAAGCCTCACGCCGTCGCCTATCCGCGTGTTCTTGTCGATGATCGAGTGCCGGATGAAGCAGCCCGTGCCGACACCGAGATTGGGCTTCCCCCGAGTCCTGTTGGCGCTGATCTGCTCCGGCGTCTCGTAGTAGTCGGCCCCCATCATGATCACGTCCTCGAAGTCGGAGCCCTCGCCGACGAAGGAGCGTATGCCGAACAGGCTGTGCTTGAGCTTCGAGTCGGTCAGGATGCAGCCGTCCGCGATCACGACGTTGTCGATCGCGCACTTGTTGAGCTTCGACGCCGGAAGGTAGTCGTACATCGTGTAGACGGGCATCGTCGCATCAAAGAAGTTGAACGGCGGCAGCGGCTGGGCCAGGGCGAGGTTGGCCTCGAAAAAGGCCTTCACGGTGCCGATGTCCTCCCAGTATCCCTCGAAGATGTGCGCAAACATCTTCTTGTGCCCAAGCAGGCTCGGGATCACCTCGCGGCCAAAGTCCGTCATCGAGTTCTCCAGGGCCTCCGCAAGGACGCTCCTGTTGAAGACGTAGATTCCCATCGAGGCCAGGCAGCGCTTCCCCCCGGAGTGGTCCTTGAGGGTTGCCTCGATCGCCGCGCTCAGGACCAGGCTGTTGATCACCGCGGGGTCCTTGGGTTTCTCAACGAACTGCTGGATGGAGAGGTCGTCGGCCACCCTCATGAGACCCAGGCCCTCCAGTTGGGAAACCAGGAACGGCTTCGCGCAGACGGTCACATCGGCCTGGGTCGCAAGGTGCTGCTCGATGATCGTCCTGAAATCCATCCGGTAGAGCGCGTCTCCGGAGAGGATGAGGATGAGGTCGTGGGGGTACTTGCGGAAATGGATGATGTTCCTGCGCACGGCGTCGGCCGTCCCCTGGTACCAGTCGAGGCTCTTCTCGGTCTGTTCCGCGGAGAGAATGTCGACGAACCCGCCCCCGAAGGGGTCGAACTGGTACGCGCCCTGGACATGGCGATGCAGCGACGCCGTGTTGAACTGCGAGAGGAGGAATATCCGGTTGATGTCCGAGTTGATGCAATTGCTGATCGGGATGTCCACGAGCCGGTATTTCCCGGCGAGGGGTACCGCGGGCTTGCAACGCTCGTTCGTCAACGGCGCGAGCCGCGTCCCGCGGCCTCCGCCCATAATGACCGCGAGCACGCGTTTTTGGGTGGTCATGGCACTAGCGTTTTCTATCGTGATCGCTTACTTCGCGAGCCAAAATCGTCGAGGTCACCAAATCCTAACCAACCCATCCCATGTGCGGCATAGTAGGCTACGTCGGAACTCGAAAAGCGACGGCCATCATCCTTGAGGGCCTAAAGCGCCTCGAATACCGTGGATACGACTCCGCGGGGCTGGCGATCGCCGAGAACGGGGGGCTCACCGTGGTCAGGAAGGTCGGCAGGGTCGAGGAGCTGGCCAAGGCGACCTCGAGGCTGCCCCTGAACGGGACTGTGGGCCTCGGGCACACCCGCTGGGCGACCCATGGCGGCGTGACCGAGGCGAACGCCCATCCCCAAGTGAGCAGCGACGGCAAGTTTGCGCTCATCCACAACGGCGTCATCGAGAATTACAGCCAGATCAAGACCTTCCTCCTCGGGAAGAGGTACACGTTCAAGTCCGAGACCGACACCGAGGTCCTGTGCAACCTGATCGCCTACCACTACG
>CAZHPC010000155.1:0-6840 GCA_964534685.1 uncultured Opitutaceae bacterium | reverse complement strand
AGCGCGCCGGCCTCCTCCACGACATCGGCAAGGCGGTCTCGGGCGAGATGGAGGGCAGCCATGCGGGCATCGGCGCCGACTTCATCAAGCGTCACGGCGAGACCCCGATCGTGGTGAACGCGGTCGCCGCGCACCACGAGGAGGTCAAGCCGGAGACCATCTATGCGGGCCTCGTGATCCTGGCGGACACGATATCGGCCACGCGACCCGGGGCGCGCGCCGAGACCATGGAAAACTACATCCAGAGGCTCAAGCGCCTGGAGGACCTCGCGATGTCGATCGAGGGCGTCCAGCAGGCGTTCGCCATCCAGGCGGGCAGGGAGATCCGGGTCGTCGTTTCGCCCCAGGAGGTCACGGACGACCGGGCCCGCGACATCGCCAAGGAGCTCCGCACGAGGATCGAGGGCGAGCTCCAGTATCCGAGCACGATCAAGATCACGGTGATTCGCGAGGCGAGGTATACGGAGACCGCGACCTAAGGCGGCGAGTGATGGAAGCCCACCTGATCGAGATCCTCGGCATGCTGCTGCGGTGGCTGCATGTCGTCGCGGGCATAGCCTGGGTCGGCTCAAGTTTCTACTTTGTCTGGCTCGACGACAGCCTGGAACCCACGGAGCCGGGTTCCGACGCCGCCAGGAAGGGCGTCTCCGGTGAGCTGTGGGCGGTCCACGGAGGGGGATTCTACAACCCCCAGAAATACGCGGTCGCGCCCGTGAGGCTCCCCGAGAGGCTCCACTGGTTCAAATGGGAGGCCTACACCACGTGGCTCTCGGGCACGGCCCTCCTCGTCATCGTCTATTGGCTGAGGGCCCAGGCCATGATGGTCGACCCGTCGGTGGCGGCGCTCACGTCGGCGCAGGCCGTGGGGATCGGGATCGCCAGCATGGTGGGATCCTGGGTCGTCTACGACCTGCTGTGCCGGTCGCCGCTCGGCAGGCACGGCCGGATCCTCGGCGTGGTCGTCTTCGGGCTGCTCACGCTCCTTGCCTGGGAGCTCTCGCGCACGCTCGGGGGCAGGGCCGCCTACATCCACGTGGGCACCTCCATCGGGACAATAATGGCGGCAAACGTCTTCCTCGTGATCATTCCGGGCCAGAAGCGGATGGTCGCCGCGCTGAAGGCGGGACTCAGGCCCAACCCGGTGGACGGCGCGAGGGGCAAGCAGCGCAGCGTCCACAACAACTATTTCACCCTGCCGGTCGTGTTCATCATGATCAGCAACCACTATGCCGCGACCTACGGGCATCCCCAGGCCTGGGCGGTCCTGGCGCTTGTCGGCGCGGCGGGGGTCCTGATCCGGCACTTCTTCAACCTGCGGCACAAGGGGGCCTTCGCGTGGCCGTACCTGGCCGCGTCGGCGGCCCTCCTGGGGGCCGTCGCGGTCTGGACCGCGCCGCGCGTCCAGCCCCTTCCCAGGGTCGAGGGCCCGGTCACGCTCGACCGGGTGAGGACGATCGTCGGCCAGCGCTGCGCCACGTGCCACTCGCAGGCCCCGACCTTCCCCGGCATCACGCAGCCTCCGGCGGGGGTCGTGCTCCAGGGCGCGGACGCGATCGTCCAGAACGCCCAGCGGATCTACCAGCAGGTCGTCGTCACTCGCATCATGCCGCTTGGCAACGCCACGAAGATCACCGACGAAGAGCGGGCGGTGATCGCCGCGTGGGTGGCCGCCGGGGCGCCGGCCAAGTAGCCGGGCCCGTGGTCAGCGCCCGAGCGCGTCGATGACCAGCTTGTGCAGGGCGGGGCCCGAGGCGGCCACCGTCGACCCGGCGGGGTAGGCGGGCCCGCCCCTCGAGTCCGTGATCACGCCCCCGGCGCCTCGGATTATCGGGACGAGAGCTGCGATGTCCCAGAGGTTCATGAGCGGGTCGTACATGACGTCCGCCCAGCCCGTGGCGACCAGAAGGTAGCCGTAGCAGTCGCCCCAGGCCCGCGTGAGCCTGGACCTCTCCATGAGCGACCGGAACCCGCGGCATTCGGGGCGCGTGGCGACAACGGCCGGGTCGCTTGTCAGGAGCGTGGCGTCCTCGAGCCGCCGGGCCCGGCGGACCGAGGCGGGCTTCCCGTTGAGCGACGCGCTCCGGTTGTCGCCGATGAGGAGCTGCTTAAGTATCGGCTGGTGGATGCACCCGAGGACGGGCTCCCCCTGGTGCAACAGGCCGATCAGGGTGCCGAAGAGCGGGACGGCCGCGGTGAAGGACTCGGTGCCGTCGATCGGGTCCAGTACCCAGACGAACTCCGCGTCCGGGCGCTCGGCCCCGGACTCCTCCCCGACGATCCCGTGGCCGGGGAACTTCTTACTGATGAGCCCCCGCATCAGGTCCTCGGCGCCGCGGTCGGCTGCCGTGACGGGCGAAAGGTCGGCCTTCAGCTCCACCGCGACGTCGGCCCGGCCGAAGTAGGGGCGGATGAAGTCGCCGCTCCGCTCGGCGAGCTCGATCATGAAGGCGCGGTGGGGCTCGAGGTTCACCTCATCTTTGAATCCTCGATTCAGGCGAAAGACACGAAAAATAGGGTGCTCGGCTCGGCCGGCCTGCGGCCGGGGATTTCGACAAATGGGGCCACGGCAGACGTGGCAACCGCAATTGGCGAATCCATCTTCGCCGAAATTTGAGCTCGGAGCGGACCCCAATTCGGGGAAGATCGCACGATGTCCTGGATGGAGCAGCCGATCTTCTTCATCGATTTCGAAGGCAGCATCGCCTCGGGGATCCTCGAGTACGGCGTCGCCACCCTCCTGGGGGGCCGCGTGACGGAGGCCAGGACCCGGCTCTGCGCGCCGACGGGCAGGGTCCGCTCCGAGGACACGGCGATCCACGGGCTTCGAAAGGAGGCGCTTTCCCGGTGCGAGCCCTTCTCGGCGGACTGGGAGCTCTTTGCGGGCCTTCGCGAGACGGGGCCCCTGGCCGCGCACTATGCGGGCGCCGAGAGCTCGCTCCTTAAGGCCACGTGGCCCTACCCGCGCAGCTCGCCGGACTTCGCGAGGCCCGGCAACCGCGTGGTCGACTGGGGCCCCTGGATCGATTCGGCGCGGATCTACGCGCAGCTGTACCCGCGGCTCGAGTCCGGCCGCCTCGAGTCGCTGGTGACGGCGTGCGGGCTCCAGGGCGATCTCGACGCGCTGGCGTCGGCCCATTGCCCCGCGGGCAGAAGGGGCTACCACTGCGCCCTCTACGACGCCCTCGCCGGCGCGCTCCTCCTCGGGTCGCTGGCGCGCCAGCCGCAGCTCGGGTCCCTCACGACGCTGCAGCTTCTCGCGCTCAGCACGCTCGACCCGAGGAAGCGGGACTCGATCGTGCAGCGGGAGCTCTTCTAGCCGATGGGATAGCGCCGGATACCGAGCTTCTGGGCCGCCAGGCGCAGGACGAACAGCGAGTTCGTGGTCACGTACCTCGGGCCCAGGCGCCGGGGCTCGGTGCAGAGCCTGAACAGCCACTCAAGGCCGCCCCGCTGCATCCAGCGGGGAGCCTGCGGGACCCGCCCGGAATGGAAGTCGAACGCCGCGCCGACGCCCACGAGGAGCGCGGCGCCGAGGGACAGGCCGGGCCCGGCCATGAAGCGCTCCTGCTTCGGGGTGCCGAGGCCGACCCACACGACGTCGGGCCGGGCCCGCGAGACCTCCGACCTGAGCCCGTCCATCTCCGCCTCGTCCAGCTCCCGGAAGGGCGGGGTGAAGGTCCCCGCGATGATGAGCCCGGGAAACCGGGCGCAGAGCCTTTCGGCAAGCTCCTCCGCGACGCCGGGGTTTCCGCCGTAGAAGAAATGGCGCAGGCCGCGGGCCCGGCCCGCGTCGCACACGGCAAGCATGAGGTCCGGCCCGTAGACGCGCTCCACGCCGGGCGGCCCCATCCACACGAGTGGCATCCCGTCGGGGGTCGTCAGCCACGACTCGTTGAAGATCCTCCTGAAGTCCGGGTCGCGGCGGGCTTCGGCGATGCCGTTCACGGTGCACAGGCACACGTAGCCGGTGCCCGGGGCGCCCTTGGCCCCTACGATGAGCTCGCAGGCCCGCGCGAGCGTGAGCGCCGAGACGCCCACGCCGAGCACGTTGTAGCGCGGCACTTGGGGTGGTGTCATGCCGCGAATCGTGCCATGAGCTCCTTCAGGCGGCAATCCGCGAGCGAGGGTGCCTGGACGTCCACGTGCCCGAAGTCATGGTGGCCGGTGGAGACGTTGGGGACCGCGACGACCCAAAGGCCGGCGCGCTTCGCCGCAAGCGTTCCGGTGTGCGAATCCTCGAACGCGATCGCCTCGTGGCCGCGCAGCCCGAAGTGGTTGAGGACCAGCCTGTAGAGGTCGGGCTCCGGCTTCGGCGACGCCACGTCCTCCCGGCACGCGACAAAGTCGAAGCGCTCAAGCAGGCCCAGCCTCCCAAGGTGGCCCTCGACGTGCGCATGGCCGGAGTTTGAGGCGAGCCCGATCCGGAGCGCAGCCGCGTGGGCCTCGTCGATGAGCGCCACGACGCCGGGCAGAATCGGCTGCGCATGGTTGCGGGCCTTGTTGAAGACCCTCCTCTCGGCCTCGAGGGCGTCCCGGTCGGCCCCCGGGCCGAAGGCCTTCCACGGGTCGAACGCATAGTCCGCATGGCCCACGCTCCGGGTGAAGAGCGGCTTGTCGAAAGAAACGCCGTGGGCCCTGTAGACGTCCCCGTAGGCGTCGATGAGCGCGGTCTCGGTGTCCAGGATGAGTCCGTCGAAGTCGAAGATGAGGGCGCGGATCATCGTGTGTTGGCGCCCGTGACTTTTTCGTTGCACTGCGGTCGATGCAAGCGTTGACCGTCGGTGATGAAGAAGATCCATCGCCTCGCACTCGCGCTTGCGCTCGCCCTCGGGGCCTCGGCCCGCGCCGACGACTCGTTCACCAAGGGCCTCTCCCCGGCGGACTTCGAGGCGGCGGGGCTGGGCAAGCTGACGCCCGCGGAGCTCGCGCGGCTCGACGAGCTGGTGCGCGGCCAGCAGACGGGCGCCGTCAGGAAGGCCACGGAGGAGACGGCCAAGGCCGTCTCGGCGTCCGTGCGCGAGCAGGTGCAGGCGGAGGACCGGAAGGCGGCGCAGAAGCCGTCGCCCGGCGTGATCGACCGGATGAAGGTGATCCTCAAGCCGGGAACCGAGATCGAATACACCACCCTGGACTCGATGCTCGTACTGCCGTTTGACGGGTGGAGAAAGGGGACGCTCATCACTCTGACGAACGGCCAGCGCTGGGTCGTGACCGACAGCGACCACTACTGGGTCATCGGGGAGGAGACGAAGCCGCGCCATGTGAAGATCATTCCCGGCGCCCTAGGCGGCTTCTTCATGGACATCGAGGGCTGCGGCCGCCCGAGGGTGAAGTTCCTCGGCGCCCCTCCCGCGTCCCAGGCGGCGGCGACCAACTAACCGTGCGGCGCGGGGGACTCCGGCGCCTCGGGCGCGCCGCCGTTCTCCTCCTCGGTCTCCACGATGCGCGCGATGCTGAGGAGCTTGTCGCCTTCCGCCAGCGTCAGGAGCTTCACCCCCTTCGCGCCGCGCCCGGTCTCCCGGATCTCGCTCACGCGGGTGCGGATGCTCTGGCCCTTGGCCGTCAGGAGCATGACCTCGCCGCCGTCGCGCACGCTCAGGGCGCCGGCGACGTTGACCGAGCCGTCCTCGGGCAGGTCGATCGCGATGACGCCCGTGCCACCGCGGCTGATCAGGCGGTAGTCCTCGAACGGGGTCCGCTTCCCGATCCCGTCCTCGCGGGCGATGAGCAGGCGGTCGAGCGGGTCGCAGACCTCGATGGCCTTCACGTGGTCGCCCTCGATCTTGAAGCGCATCCCGGTGACCCCGACCGTGTCGCGGCCCTGGTCGCGCAGGTCCTCCTCGCTGAAGCGGACGGCCTGGCCCTTGTAGCTCACGAGCACGATCTCGTTCTGGCCGTTCGTGAGCACGCACCCGACCAGGGTGTCGTTCTCCTCGAGCTTTATCCCGCGCAGGCCCCCCTCGCGCGTGGCGTTGGTGTAGTCGGTGAGGTTCGTCTTCTTCGTGACCCCGGCCTTTGTAGCCATGACGAGGTGAAAGGCGCCCGTGAAGTCCTTGACGCAGATCATGGCGGCGATCTTCTCGCCCTCGGCCAGCCGCAGGAAGCTCGAGACCGACTTGCCCTTCGAGGCGCGCGTCCCCTCCGGCACGTCGTAGACCTTCTTGGCATGGCACTGGCCCGTGTTGGTGAGGAACAGGATGAAGTCGTGCGTGCTCGCCGTGAACAGGTGCTCGACGAAGTCCTCCTCGTAGGTCTCGGTCCCTATGATGCCCTTGCCGCCGCGCCTCTGGGAGCGGTAGTCAGAGACCCTCGTGCGCTTGATGAAGCCGAGGTGGGAAACCGTCATGACGCAGCCCTCGTTAGGGATCACGTCCTCCATCCGGAACTCCTCCGCCGCGGCGATGATCTCGGTCTTCCTGGGGGAGACATACTTGGCCTTCATCTCAAGGAGCTCGCTCTTGATGAGCGCCAGGAGCTTCGCCTCCGAGTCCAGGATGCCCCGCAGCTCCTCGATGAGCTTCATCAGGCCCAGGTACTCGGCCTCGATCTTGCCGCGCTCAAGCCCGGTGAGCTGGTAGAGGCGCAGCTCAAGGATGGCGTCCGCCTGCCGCTCGGAGATCGGATACTTCGCCATCAGCCGCACCTTGGCCTCGTCGCGGTTGGTGGAGGCGCGGATGATCTTTACGAAATCGTCGAGGTTATCGAGGGCGATGATGTAGCCCTCGAGGATGTGGGCCCGCTCCTCGGCCTCGCGCAGGCGGAACCTCGTGCGGCGCGTCACGACGTCGCGGCGGTGCTCGATGTAGCACTCGATCAGCTCCTTGATGTTCATCTGCTTCG
>CAZHPC010000154.1:0-6899 GCA_964534685.1 uncultured Opitutaceae bacterium | reverse complement strand
TGGGAACGTACTGGAGGATCCCGCGGAGGTCCGTGGGCTTGATGGTCGTCGCCTGGGCGGTTGAAGGGGCGGCGGGGGACGGTTGACCGTTCTCGTTGGTCATTTGCAGAAGGGCGTTCTCAGGGAAGCGGCGCCTTTCGTCAAGGGACCTCTCGCGGCGGTGCCCATGCGCTCAGCGCACGCGCAGCGTCCATGAACGCGACGCGCGCTCCCCGACAAGCGTCACCTTGTACGTGCCGGCCTTCAGCAAGCCCGGCGGGATCTCGAGCAGGGCGGCGCCGGTGCGGGTCCTCGAGAGGAGACCCCCGGCCAGCCGCTCGAAATCGGCGACGATGACCATCTCGCCCTCGCGCACGTAAAGGTGGGCGCCCGAGAGCTGGCGCTTGTTGTCGGGAATCGTGTACGCGAGCCCGACCGAATAGCCGATGCCCGCGACGGCTGAGGGCGGCGCGGAGACGGATAGGATCTCAAGGGGAAGGAGGGGGGTCTCGATGAGCGTCTTCCGGAGCTCGTCGGGCAGGCCGCCGGGGGCGGGCGCGCCGGCAGAGGCCGCCTGCGGCGCCCCGTCATCCGCCAGCCGGCTGGCGTCGATCGACACGCGCTGGTATCCGGCCTTCAGGAGCCTTATGACGTCGGCCCGGTCGCGCATGTCACGGTACGGGTTGAACGAGGGCCCCGGCCGACGGAAGTGCAGTGTCAGGTAGGTGTATAGGGGAATAAACACCAGGATCGCGACAACGATCCACATCATCGGCCACGGCTTCCGCTCCTTCTGGGCTGCGCTCATTCGGAGAGAAGGCCATTACGGCGCCGTCCAATAGGCAACAAACGTTTTCGCGTGTTGCCATCCGCCCCGCCCCTTTCTTGGCTGTCCCATCTAAATGAAATTTTGGTCGCACTATTTTATCCCAACGCTCAAGGAAAGCCCGGCGGACGCCGAGATCGCCTCGCACAAGCTGCTCATCCGGGCCGGGCTGGTCCGCAGGCTCGGGGGCGGCCTCTACACGTACCTTCCCCTCGGCCTGCGCGTGATGCAGAAGATCTCCCGCATCTGCCGCGAGGAGATGGAGCGCTCGGGCGCGATCGAGCTGTCGATGCCGCACATCCACCCGGCCGAGTTCTGGGCGGAGGGGCCGCGGTGGGGCCCGGTCAGGGAGATCATGTACAGGGCGGACAGCGCCGGCGCCGGCAAGAGGGGCCCGAAGGAGCCGGAGTTCGTCCTCGGACCCACCCACGAGGAGGTCATCACGCCGCTCGTCAAGTCGGAGATCTCGAGCTACCGCGACCTGCCGAAGAGCTTCTTCCAGATCGGGACCAAGTTCCGCAACGAGATCCGCCCCCGATTCGGCCTGATGAGGGCGAGGGAGTTCGTCATGATGGACGCGTACTCGTTCGACGCCGACGACGCGGGCGCGATCCGCAGCTACATGGCGATGAAGGGGGCCTACGAGGCGTTCTTCCGGCGCATTGGGGCCCACGCGATCTCTGTCGAGGCCGACACGGGCGTCATGGGAGGCAGCTATTCCCACGAGTTCATGGTGCCGGCGGAGGTCGGCGACAACGACGTGTTCTACAACGAGGAGAGCGGGTATGCGGCGAACCGGGAGAAGGCGCGAAGCGCCATCGTGCGCGACGGTTTTGCCGAGGCCGCGCCCGGGGACCCGCCGCAGGAGTTCCCGACGCCCGGGGTCGTGACGATCGCGGCCCTCGAGGCGCCCCCGCACTCGGTTCCCGCCGACCGGCAGTTCAAGACCCTTGTCTACGTCGGCGACGGGCGGCCGTTCGCCGTCATCCTGCGCGGCTGCGACGAACTGGAGGAGGCCAAGCTCGGTGCGCTGGGCTACGCGCTCCTGCGGCCGGCCACCCCCGAGGAGATCGAGCCGGTCATGGGGGCCAAGCCCGGAAGCCTCGGGGCGGTCAAGGGAACGATCAGGAATCCCGGAGCGCTCGCGGGGATCTACGCCGACCACGCGGTCCGCCTTGTCGGCAACGGCACCACGGGTGCAAACCGCGACGGCTTCCACCTGCGCAACGTCAGCGTCTCGCGGGACCTCGCGATCACGGGCTTTGGGGATTTCCGCCGCGTGCAGGCCGGGGAGCCCGACCCGCTGTCCGGCCGGCCGCTCAAAATGCGCCGGGGAATCGAGGTCGGCCACATCTTCAAGCTCGGAACGAAGTACTCCGAGCGGATCGACGCGGGCTTCACCGACGACCGGAAGGAGAGGCACCTTTTCGTCATGGGGTGCTACGGAATCGGGATAAGCCGAACGATGCAGGCGGTGATCGAGCAGAGCCACGACGGCGACGGGATAATATGGCCGTGGGCGATTGCGCCCTTCCAGGTCCTCGTCTGCCTGCTGGATCCCCAGGACACCGAGGCGACCGTGCTCGCGGGAAGGATCGGAACGGCCGCGGCGAACGCCGGGGCCGACGTGCTGATCGACGACAGGGCGGAAAGGCCGGGCGTCAAGTTCAAGGACGCGGACCTGATCGGGATACCACTCAGGATCACGGTCGGGGGCCGGGGCATCAAGGAGGGTGTCGTAGAAATGAAGTGGCGCGGCGCCCCGGAAGTGCTCAAGATACCCATTGATGATTCGGAAGCCAGGGTTGAGGCGGCCGTCCGCGAAAAGGCCTGAACGAGGGCCTGATCATCCCAATTTCCGTGCCTGAGTCACGCTCCCATACACGCACCGAACCGCACGCGTCCACCGAGCTGCAACTGGAGAACAGCTGGCGGGTCGTGGTCCTCAACGACCCGGTCAACCTGATGTCGTACGTCGTCATGGTGTTCAAGAAGGTGCTGGGCTTCGACGAGGACAGGGCGCGAAAGCACATGCTTGAGGTCCACGAGCAGGGTCGCTCCGTCGTATGGACCGGCGTCCGGGAAACCGCCGAGGCCTATGTCTTCAGCCTGCAGCAGTGGCACCTCACGGCCGTGCTCGAGCCCGATGAAACGCGTTGAGGTGAAGCTCAGCCTGCCGGTGGTGGCCCCCCTTCTGGACATCATCCGGGAGCTGTCGTTCGAGCTTGAGAAGACCCTCGCCGCTCCCCAGGCGCTCCACGACCTCGACCAGGATTTCCGCGGCGCCTGGATAGGCGAGCTGCTGGAGGGGCAGACCGGCGATCTTCGGGCGCTGCTCTCCCTCTTTGGCGGCGAATTCTTCTCCGAGGGCGTGGTTGCCTTCGACGAGAAGAACGCCGAGCCGATCGTGCGGGCCTGCACCGCGTTGCGCCTGCAGCTGCGCGAGCGGCGCCTGAAGACGCTCAGCGACGAGGCGCTCGAGACCGGCGACATCGACATGGACGGGCTCGAGGAGCCCGTCCGGAAGGCCTTCATGTGCTACCTTTTCCTGGCGACCGTGCAGGAGCTCATCATCCAGCATCTGGATTCGAGCATCATCGGCTCCTGAGGACGCCGGGCAACCCGACCCCACCGGTGCACGATCCACGCCGGCGGCACGTTCGCGACCGAACCCGAGCAAACCCCCCGGTCCCCCCAACTCATGAAGCATCGATTCATTGCCTTGGCCGCGGCCGCGCTGATCGCCGTGTGCGGCTGCAGCCCGACCGCCCTTGTCCGGAAGATGGCGCCGGACGACGTCCAGGCGGCGTCCAGGAAGGCGATATCCGACCTTAGGGCGCACCGGTTTGGCGCCCTGGACGCGAGCCTTGTGGAGGAGCTGAGGGGCCAGAACCACGAGGCGGATTTCGAGAGGATGGCCGCGGTCATCCCCGACGAGGAGCCCGTGTCGTCCCGTCCGGTCGGCTATCTTCTGACCGCCGGCCCTGGGTGGAGGCGCTACGACGTGAGCTACGAGCTCCAATTCTCGAAGGGCTGGGTCCTCGTCCGCTTCTCATGGATGCGCCCCAAGGGCGGACTTCGGATCTCGGACTTCCACGTGGTCGCCATGGCCCGCTCGCTTGAGGAGGTGAATGCCTTCACGTTCAGGGGCAAGGGGCCGTTGCATTACGGGGTCCTTGTTCTCGGCGCGCTTGCCCTGGCGATCTCCGTGACGGCGCTCGTCGCGTGCTACAGGACCCCGGAGCTCAAGAGGAAGTGGCTCTGGATCATCTTCATCGCGGTCGGGTTCGGATCGTTGTCGATCAACTGGACGACGGGCGCCTGGCAGATCGGCCTCCTCAACGTGCAGCTGCTCAGCTTCTCCGCGTTCGCACCGTTTGGCAGCCCGTGGACGGTTGCGGTGTCGGTGCCCGTCGGGGCCGTCGTGTTCCTGGACAGGGCCAGGAAGCTGAGAATGGAGCGCGAGGCGGCCGCCCGAATGCCGCCGGTGCTTTAGCCCCCGGCGCCCGCCCCCGGGAACTCCGCGCGGGGCGCTTGGGCCAGGCTCTCGATTAGTCCGCAGGCGCGGTCCAGGGACGCGGCGTTGTCGATCTTCGGCGCATAGTCCCGGCAGCGTGCGCGGATCTCGGGGGAGTTCAGCAGCTCGGTGATCGCGCGGGCGGCCCTCCCGGGCCTGTACCTGCGCGGGCTGATGCTAAGCCCGAGGCCCAGGCGCTCGATTCTCCGGCCGTTGTCGGGCTGGTCGTGCGCGTTCGGCACGATAAGGTGCGGGATTCCCGCCCTCACGGCCTGCGCCAGCGTGCCGATCCCCCCATGGTACACGATCGCGGCGGCCCGCGGAAGGATCCGGCTGAAGGGCAGGTAGGAGAAGGCGCGGATCCCCGGGGGAAGGCTGGCCGGCAACTGCGCCGGGTGGTTGGTGACAAGCATGGCCCGGACACCCGCGGCCTCGCACGCGGCTGTCGTCCGGCCGAAGAACTCGTTTCGATCCGTCGCCGCCGACCCGGGCGTGACGACGATCGGGGGCGGGCCGGCATTGATGAACGCATCCGCATCGGCCTGCACCTCCCTGAGGCCGCCCTCGTCGTAGAGGAGGAATCCCGTCAGGTGGGTGTTCCTCGGCCAGTCGGCCTGGGGCGTGGCAAACCAGTCCGGGAAGAGCCCCAGGACCAGCTGGGGCGAATGGACGTAGTCGCTGAAGACTCCCCGAACCCGCGGGAGGCCGAGCGTTGCCCTGAACCCGTTCAGCTCGGGTCCGATGGACCGCTCGACAAAGAGCGTGTCGATCAGCCAGAAGAACGCCCTCTTCACCGGACGCGGCATGCCGGGACCCATGTCGAGGTACGAGAGCCTCCCGTTGTCGATGTGGCTGCGAAAGACGCTCGACTGCAGGTGGATCGTCGCCGTCGGGACCCCGAGCCTCTCCTGGGCAACCCGCGCCCCGAGGCACAGGGTCGTCGCGGCGACCACGGTGCCTTGCCCGTGGCGCTCCTCGATAATCCGGTAGAGGCGCCGTATGTTGGGAAGGAGGGCGTGCTCAACGATGCACCCAAACCCCCGGTGCGGGTGCCAGAGCCTCGGATCCCTCATGATCGCGTCCGCCTCGGCCCGCGTCCCGAGCGCGACGAATTCGAGGCCGTTTGCGCAAATCTGCTCGGAGAAGTATTCGTTGGTGGCCACCGTGACGGAGTGGCCCCTTGCCTTCAGCGCGCGGCCGAGAGCAACCACCGGATGGATGTCGCCGGAGCTGCCGATCGCAGGCAGTAGAATCCGCAAGGGCATACTTGACGGTGGGCCGACATCTCCCAGACTCAAGGACAGACACCCTGCAGTGTTCGAGGTGCTTTCAATAACCGCTCTTTGCCTTGGAAACATTACGGGAGCCAGAACCGCCGCGGAAGCTGCTAGGCCGTAAACCGGAAAGCAAACGTCGCGACGGAGGCGCCCACCTTGACTTGAAAAGGTCCTGAGCCTTTGAGCATACGGCACAGGCGGGGTGTCACTTAACTTTCCACCGACCCACGATGAACCTTGCGACCTACCATGTGCTCCACCTGAGCTCGATCATCGTGCTGGTGGGCTACACGTTCTACGCCTTCGCCGCGCCCGCCGAGACCCGCAAGCGCGTGGTGATGATCACCGGGGTTGCGGCGCTCCTGACCGCGATCAGCGGGTTTGCGATGCTGGGCAAGCTACACCTCGGGTTTCCGGGATGGATTGCCGTCAAGGTGGTGTGCCTGATCGGGCTGGCGTGCATGGTGAGCTTCGCCTACCGCAGGCGCGCGCAGGCTGACGCGTTCATGCTTGTCACCCTCGTTCTTGCGATCACGGCCGTGGCGATGGTCTTCGTCCGACCGTTCTGACGAGACCAAGGCGCCATGGACGGCACGCTCTGTGGCGTCTGGATTGATGGCGACGGCCGGGCCCGGGTCTCGGTGGCCACCGAGGACGGCGGCAGGAGGGAGGGGACGCTGCCGTTCGAGCCCTTCGCATGGCTCTCGTCCAATCCTTTCGCTGAGCCCGTTGCCGGCATGCAGTTTGAAAGACTGGGCGGCGGCGCGGCCCTTGGGACCCTAGCCAAGGCGGCCTCGCTCGAGGCCTTCGACGACTTCGTCAAGGCGGCGCGCGAGCACGTCGCGGTGGACGCCATCCGGCCCCTCGAGAGCCAGTTCCTCCTCCAGCGGAGGGCCCGGATGTACGGGGATTTGGCCTTCGCCAAGCTGCGGCGCTGCCAGGTCGACATCGAGACCGGCTCCGCGGACGGCGGCTTCAGCAACGCCGCAAACCCCGGGGACCGTGTGCTCGCGATCGGGATGCGCTCGGGAGGCAAGAACCGCCTCCTGGTCCTGGAGGCGATGACGGACGAGGCGGAGAAGCGGCTTCTGGCCTCGTTCAACCGGGAGCTGGCGGCGATCGACCCCGACGTCATCGAAGGGCACAACATCTTCAAGTTCGACCTCGACTACCTTAGGCAGAGGTGCCGGTTGCGACGCGTCCCCTGCGCCTGGGGGAGATTCGGGCAGAGGGCCGCGTTCCGGAGCAGCCGGCTCAAGGTCGCGGAGCGCTGGATCGACTTCCCGCGCTGCGACCTGCC
>CAZHPC010000153.1:0-6922 GCA_964534685.1 uncultured Opitutaceae bacterium | reverse complement strand
TGCTTCAGAATCTCCTCCCTCTCGGCCAGGAACTCCTGGTAGAGGCTCGACTGCTTTACGAATTCACGCGACGAAGAAGTAACGGGCTCTTTGGAGTGAGAAGTCATTCAACGCGTCCGGTAAATTGAAGGATGTGGGGAACCCCCGCGTTCCTGTCAATGCCGGCAATTTCTCCAGATTGTCACATTGGCCTTGACCGCTGTTTTTCCAGTATTTCCAGAAGCGCCTCGGCGATTCCCCTGAACACCCCGGCGGCCGCGCCCGCGGGCTCGCTCACAACGATGGGCTCCCCCTTGTCGCCGCCCTCGCGGATCGCCGTGATGAGGGGCACCTGGCCGAGGAGGGTCGTGCCGAGCCGCTCGGCCGTCGCGATTCCGCCTCCCGAGCCAAAGATCGCGGTCTTCGCTCCCGCGGCGTCCACGAAGTAGCTCATGTTCTCGGCGACCCCGAGGATCGGGACATTCACCTTCTGGAACATGAGGCCGCCCTTGAGGGCGACCTGGGTTGCGGCCGGCTGCGGCGTCGTGACGATTATCGCTCCGTCCAGCGGAAGCGTCTGGACGAGCGAGAGCTGGGCGTCGCCCGTGCCCGGGGGAAGGTCGACCAGGAGCACGTCCAGCTCCCCCCATTTCACGTTCTGGACGAATTGCTGGACGGTCTTCATCACCATCGGCCCGCGCCAAACGACGGGTGTGTTCTCGTCCACGAGGAACCCCATGCTCATCACCTTGACGCCGTGCCGCTCCATGGGGACGAGGCAGGACTCCTGGCCCTCGCCCTCGACCTCAGGCCTGCCCTTCAAGCCGATCATCAGGGGGACGCTCGGCCCGTAGATGTCGACATCCATGATGCCGACGCGGCCCGGGCGGCCCTTGAACGAAAGGATCTGGGCGAGCACGCACGCCAGGTTGACCGCAAATGTGCTCTTTCCGACGCCACCTTTGCCGGAGGCGATGGCGACCGCGTGGCGCACGCCCCTGGAGGCCCCGGGTTTTCCGCCCGCCGGCCCTGGCGCGGCGGGGGTCCGGGCCGCCGTGACCGCGAGTTCGACGGCGGTGCTCGCAACGCCCGGAAGGGCGCGGAGCGTCGCCTCCACTTCGTCCTTGAGCTGCTTCGGCACCTTCGGGTCGCTCGTCGTTATCGCGAGCGAGACCCTGGCGACGCCGCCTTCGCAGGAGACCGACTTCACCAGACCGAAGGAAACGATGTCCCTGCTGAACCCCGGGTACTTCACCTTCCGGAGCTGTTCCATTATTTCTTCGGTCGTCGCCACGCAAATAAGAGTTGTTATGGGCGGCCCGCGCGCAAATAGAAATGGAGCACAAGCCCACCTTTCATGCAGAGAATCACCAAATTTGCCCTACTTGCGTTATCAATGGCCGCGCCGGCCCTCGCCCAGCGCGACATCGGGACCGTCGAGGTCACCGCCGACAACCGCACCGTCCCGGTGCGCGTGTCGGCGGCCACGCAGGAGCTCAACTCGCTCGCCCTTCAGGCCTTCGGCTCCAATGGCCGGTACCACGTGGTCGCCAGCGGGTTCATCTATGACATCCGCTTCGCCCCGGCCGGCCCCAACCAAGTGCGCGTGGACGTCGTGCGGGGCTTCGGCGGCGAGGCCGTCGCGTCCGAGGTGGCGACCGGGGACAGCGAGCGCGACGCGCTCTTCCGCGCGGCCGATGTCGCGGTTGCGAAGACCAACGGGCTCGGGCTGCGCGGGTACTTCAGGTCAAAGCTTGTCTTCATAGGGGAGCGCACGGGCCACCAGGAAATCTACACGTCCGACCTCTTCTTCGGCGACGTCAAGCAGATCACCCACGACCGCGCCATCGCCATGACGCCCCGCTGGTCCCCGGACGGCGAGAGGGTCATCTACACGAGCTACTTCAAGTCCGGCTTCCCCGACATCTTCGAGATTGACCTCGGCAGCTACCAGCGGACGACCTTTGTCAGCTTCAAGGGGACGAACAGCGGGGCCCATTTCAGCCCCGACGGCCGCCAGGTGGCGATGGTGCTCTCCGGAGAGGGCGAGCCCGAGATCTACGTGTGCAACGCGCAGGGCAGGGGTGTGTCGCGCAGGACCCATTCCGACCTTACGAAGGCGTCGCCGTGCTGGTCGCCCGACGGCTCGCGTCTCATCTTCGCGATGGAGCCTGGCCCTCAGCTCTACGTGATGTCCGCCTCCGGGGGGATGCCGCAGCGCGTGAGCTACAACATCGGCACGAGCTACTGCGCCGAGCCAGACTGGAGCCGGACGAACCCGGACAAGGTTGCGTTCACGATGAAGGTCGGACCCATGTACCAAATCGGCGTCCTGGACCTCTCGACGAGGCATGGCGAGCAGGTGTCGCATGCCCCGTTCTACGGGGTCGAGCCCTCGTGGCTGCCGGACGGGCGCCACTTGGTCTACACGGCGCGCACATCAACCACGAGCCGGGTCTGCATCCTGGACACGGAGACGGGCAAAAGCACGCCTGTGAGCCCGGTGAGCTTCGGTCCCGCCCGGCAGGCAAGCGTCTGGTCGCGGTAGGCTACTTCGTCGCCCCGGCGAAATTTGCCTCGGCGGCCTCCCAGTTGGCCACGTTCCACCAGGCCGAGACGTAGTCGGGCCTGCGGTTCTGGTAATTGAGGTAGTAGGCGTGCTCCCAGACATCGAGGCCGATGACGGGCTTGCCCTCGATTCCTGCAACGCCCTTGCCCATGAGGGGGCTGTCCTGGTTCGCGGTCGATCCGATCGCGAGCTTCTTGTCCGCCGTGACGTAGAGCCATGCCCAGCCGGACCCGAAGCGTCCCGCGGCGGCCTTGGCGAACTCCTCCTTGAACTTGTCGAACGAGGAGAAGGTGGCGTTGATCGCGGCCGCGAGGCTGCCCTTCGGCGCGCCGCCCTTGCCGGGGCCCATGACGGTCCAGAAGAACGAGTGGTTGCTGTGGCCGCCCGCGTTGTTGCGGAGCCCGGCGCGGATCGCCTCGGGAACCTTCGATAGGTCGGCTATGAGGGCGTTAACATCGAGCGCCGCAAGCGCGGGATGGTCCGCCAGGAGCTTGTTGGCGTTCGTGATGTAGGCCTGGTGGTGTTTGGTGTAGTGAATCTCCATCGTCTTGGCGTCGATGTGAGGAACCAGTGCATCGTAAGCATAGGGTAGTTTTGGAAGTTCGTAAGCCATGGCGACAGGGTTGCATCACTCGGCGGATGCGTCAACTGCGCACGGCGTTTATGACGGTTTCGCCGGCGGCCGGCCGCTCAAAACCCGCCCGGTTCCAAGCGCTTCTGGCGGAAGAACGCCTGGATCAGGTCCCGGCACTCGCTCTCAAGGACGCCCCCCGCGGTCACCTCGAAATGGTGGTTGGACATCGGAAGCTCGTTCAGGTTGGCGGCGCCCCCGAGGCAGCCCATCTTCGGGTCCTGGACGGCGAAGCAGACGCGCTTCACCCGCGACATCACCATGGCGCCCGAGCACATGGGGCAGGGTTCCTTGGTCACGTAGACGGTGGCGCCCTCTAGGCGCCAGCCGCCGAGCTTCGAGGCCGCCTGGGTAAGGGCCAGCATCTCCGCGTGCGCGGTGGGGTCCTGTGAGCCCTCGACCCGGTTGTGGGCCGCGCCGATCACCTCGCCCGCCGACACGATCACGGCTCCTATCGGCACTTCATCCTCGCGCCACGCGTCGATCGCCTGGTTGTAGGCCAGGCTCATGAAGAACGCGTCGTCGCGCACAAGCTGCGACGGGAAGCGCTTCTCAAACGGGCATTCGGGAGTCTTGGAGGCGGCCACGGCCCTCCGATCAATCGGAATTCCGCGCGATGGGCAAACTCTCGGTGGGCCGGGTCGCGGGCGCGCGCGCCCCGCCGAAAATTGGGAATTGAAGCCCCTGCGCCCGCGGTGCATTCACAGGACTAACCGTCGGCGCTTGGCGCGACCGGTTGTAAAGACCCCATTCCATGAAATTCACAGACGGCAACTGGCTCCTTCAGCCGGGCGTGGTCGCCCACTATCCAGCCGAGGCCCACGACGCCGCCGTGAACGGCCGCGGACTCGTCTTCCACGCCCCCGTGCGGCCCATCCGCCACCGGGGCGACACACTCCAGGGACCCCTTCTCACCGTGCGGATCGACTCGCCGATGAGCGACGTGATCCACGTCAGGATCGAGCACTTCAGCGGCGCGGCCGACGCAGGCCCCCACATCCCGCTCTTCCCCGAGAGGAAGCCCAAGGTCTCGATAAAGGTCACCGAGAAGGAGGCGATCCTCCGATCGGGCGGATTGTCCGCGCATGTGAGCCGCGGCCAGGCGTGGGGCGTCTCATTCCAGTCGGACGGCCGGACGCTCACCAGCAGCGGCGCGCGCGCGATGGGCTACATCGAATGGCCCGGCCACGGGAACTTTGTCCACGAACAGCTGGCGCTCGGCGTCGGCGAATGCGTCTACGGGCTCGGGGAGAGGTTCACGGCGCTCGTCAAGAACGGCCAGGTGATCGAGAACTGGAACAAGGACGGAGGCACGAGCAGCGACCAGGCCTACAAGTCCGTTCCCTTCTACCTCACGAACCGGGGGTACGGCGTGCTCGTGAACGAGACCGGGCCCGTCTCGTTCGAGGTCGCCTCGGAAAAGCTCGCGCGCGTCCAGTTCAGCGTGCCCGGCCAGAGCCTGGAGTACTTCGTCATCAACGGACCCGATCCCAAGGCCATCCTCTCGAGACTCACGGCCCTGACGGGGCGTCCCGCGCTGCCGCCCGCCTGGTCCTTCGGCCTCTGGCTCACGACGTCCTTCACCACAAGCTACGACGAGAAGACCGCGACCAGTTTCATAGAGGGGATGAAGTCGCGGGACCTGCCGCTCAGCGTGTTTCATTTCGACTGCTTCTGGATGCGCGAGTTTGACTGGTGCGACTTCCAGTGGGACTCGCGCGTGTTCCCCGATCCCGTGGGGATGCTGCGCCGGCTCCACGCCCGCGGCCTCAAGGTCTGCGTGTGGATAAACCCGTATATCGGCCAGCGCTCGGCGATCTTCGAGGAGGCCGCCCGGAAGGGCTACCTCCTGAAGAGGGCGGACGGGGGCGTGTGGCAGACGGACCAGTGGCAGCCCGGAATGGGAATCGTCGACTTCACCAATCCGGCCGCGCGGTCCTGGTTCCAGGGCCACCTCAAGCGCCTCTCCGAGACGGGGGTGGACGCGTTCAAGTCGGATTTTGGCGAGCGCATCCCGACCGACGTCGTCTATTTTGACGGCTCGGATCCGGTGAAGATGCACAACCACTACGCGGTCCTGTACAACGAGGCGGTGTTCGAGCTTCTCGAGAGGGTGCGCGGGCAGGGGGACGCGCTTGTCTTTGCACGGTCGTCCCACGCGTCGGGGCAGCGCTTCCCGGTTCACTGGGGTGGCGACTGCCACTCGACGTTCGAGTCGATGGCCGAGAGCCTCAGGGGCGGGCTGTCGCTCGGGCTGTGCGGGTTCGGCTTCTGGAGCCACGACATTGGGGGATTTGAGGGGACGCCGCCGGTCGCCGTCTACAAGCGGTGGCTCGCCTTCGGGCTCATGTCGTCCCACAGCCGCCTCCACGGCAGCTCGTCGTACCGGGTGCCGTGGAACTACGACGACGAGGCGTGCGATGTCCTGCGCTTCTTCACAAAGCTCAAGTGCCGCCTGATGCCGTACCTCTACGCAAAGGCGGTCGAGGCGCATACCGAGGGTATCCCCGTTATGCGCGCAATGATCCTCGAGTTCCCCGGCGACCCGGCGAGCGACACGCTCGAGCGCCAGTACATGCTCGGGGATTCGCTGCTGGTGGCGCCCGTCCTCTCGGAGGATGGCGGTGTGGACTTCTTCCTGCCCGCCGGCCTCTGGACCCACCTGCTGACGGGAGAGACAAGGCAGGGAGGACGCTGGCACCGGGCTACCTGCGGCTTCCTGGAAATGCCGGTTTACGTGCGGCCCGGCAGCGTGATTGCCCTCGGATCGAGCGACGACCGGCCGGACTACCCGTACGCGGAGGGGGTCACCTACCGCGTGTATGCCTTGGCCGACGGCTCGAAGGTATCGGCGACGGTTCCCGACCTAAGCGGCAAGACGGCGGCGCGCATCTCCGCCCGCCGAAAGGGGCGCGCCGTGGAAGTCACGGTCGAGGGCGTTTCCAAGGGCTGGCGTCTGCAGCTTGCCGGCGTGAAGGCGGTGGAGGCGGTCGAGGGAGGAACCTCGGAAGGCGACCCGCTGGGCGTGATCATCAAGGCCGCAACCGGCACCACTACATTGAGGGCCAAGCTTCCGGCAGGCGCATGAGAGGAATGTCCCCGTTGCAGCTTGCGGCCGAGGGTGCCGTCCGCGAGCCTCTGAAATGACCCCTGTGCCCATCACCGCGTTGAACCGAATCCCCAAGTCCGGCGTGATGATCGCCGCTCTCGCGATTGTCCTGCTCGGCCTCGCAGGGTGCGTCATGCGACAGGACGTGTCGGTCAGGGTCACCACCGCCGACAATCAGGTCATCGACCTTCCTCTCACTACGGCCCCGGGCCCGAACGGCGACGGCGTGGTGACAGTGCAGTCGCTTCAGATCGCGCCGTGGGACATTGACAAGGAAAAGGGAAAGGCAAAGACGCTCGCCTTCACCTTTGTCGTCCAATTCAAGGAGGGTGCCAAGCCGGCCAGTATCGCGATCGAGGATGTCACGGAGGCCCCGATACTTCCGATTTATGAGGACAAGGACCCCAAGGTCGTGAAGAACAACCTCTGGGGGGCCGTCAGCAGCCCCGTATCGCCCCATGACGAGCACGTCAACTGGCTGCTGACTCTCGACAACAGCGTCAGGGTGTACCGCTTCACGGTTAAGCTGACGGACGGGACGGTCCATGTCGTCTACAAGCCCATATTCCTGTCTGCCTGGATGAAGGGCAACATCAGGTCGATTCTCGAAAACATCTAGGCCGGCACCGGGCCT
>CAZHPC010000152.1:0-7071 GCA_964534685.1 uncultured Opitutaceae bacterium | reverse complement strand
CTGGCTAATCTCTGGACCCCGGGGCTATGTTACGCGGGTCGCCGCGGATTGAGCCCGGAGGCAGATTTCGCCTGCCTTGAACGCGTGGGCCTGCGTCATGGCCTTCTCGGTGCGATTGATGCAGTCCAGGATGAACTCGCCGAAGAACCTGTAGCCGACCTTGCCGGCCACGCTCAGGTGCCGCTCTCCCTTCTCGTCGGCGATGTAAAGGTGGTCGCCGGCCTTGTCGCGGGCGATGTCGACATACTTGCGAAGCTCGATCGTGCCTTTCGTGCCAAGAATGAACGTGCGGCCGTCACCCCAGGCGCTCAGGCCGTCGGGGGTGAACCAGTCCACGCGCACGTAATCGAGCGCGCCGGAGCTTCCCGTGAGGCAGGCCTCCCCGAAGTCCTCGAACTCGGGGTGGTCCTGGTTGTTGAAATTCCCGATTGCGGCGTGGGTCACGGTGGCGTCGCTCGATCCGCTGTAGGCGAGGAACTGCTCGAACTGGTGGCTTCCAAGGTCGCAGAGGATTCCGCCGAATTTATCCCGCTGGAAGAACCAATCGGGTCGGGAAGCCTTGCTGAGCCGGTGGGGGGCGATGTTGATGACATGGATTATCCGGCCGATCGCTCCCTGCTGCACGAGGTCGGTCGCGAACATCGCCGACTCATTGTGCAGGCGCTCGCTGTAGTAGACCATGTACTTGCGGCCGGTCCGGGCGGCGATGGCCTTGGCCTGTTCCAGCTGCGCCATCGTCGTGAACGGGGCCTTGTCGGTGAAGTAGTCCTTGCCTGCCTCCATCACCTGGCATCCGAGGGGGCCCCTCTCTGACGTCACGGCTGCGGCGGCGACCAGACGCACCTCTGGATTGGCCAGGACCTCATCGAGCGACCTCGCAATCCGGGCCTCTGGGTGCCGGGACCTGAACGCGTCGACCTTCTTGGGATCGGGGTCATAGACCCAGCCGAGAGTCGCGCCCGCCTCCATCAGGCCGTTGCACATCCCGTAGATGTGTCCGTGGTCGAGACGGGCGGCCGCGAACACGAATTCACCCGGCTTCACAACGGGGTTGGGCTTTCCCTGCGGGGCGTAGTTCATGCCGTCGGATTTCTGCGGGGCCAAGTCAGCCAATGCCCGGGGCATCAACGTGCCGGCTGCCATGGTTGCGGCCGTGGCGGAAAGGAATTCGCGGCGATTCATAAGATGAGGGGGGGATCGTGGGGTTGGAGGAACTTGGCCGATGGGCTCATGGCATCTAAGATTGATCCTTTTGAAACAGGGGCCCTGGCATTGGATAAGAGCTGAGCGGGCGTGACCCCATCGAAACGTCTGAGTCTTTGGGGTTGTACGGGATTTCAACTTACGGGCAATGAATTCCCTGTATGGCGCGGTTCCCGGATGATCTTTCCTCCACAGATGACGAGGGCAACCGGATTGCCGCCGACTTCATAGGCGAGCATTCGCTCGTCGGTGTGCTCCAGGAGGATAAGGTCGGCCCGCTTGCCCGCCTCGACCGTGCCCCGGTCCGAGAGCCCCAGAACGGCCGCCGCATTGACGGTGCACGCAGCGATGGCCTCCTGGGGTGTCAGGCCGCAGCGCCGCGCCGCGAGCGCGATCGCGAACGGCATCGAATAGCCCGGCGCCGAACCCGGATTGCAGTCGGTCGCCAGGGCCACGGCGCCTCCCTGGTCCACAAAGAACCCGGCCCTGGCAAAGCGCCCTTCGGTATGGAAGCCCGAGCAGGGCAGGATGACGCCAAACGTCTGGGATCCTGCCAGGGCGATCAGGTCCGCCTTGGTGGAGGCTTCCAGATGGTCGACGCTGCGCGCATGGAGCCGGATCGCCTCCGGCACCATGCCAAGGGAGCTGAACCGGTCCGCATGGACGCGGAGATAATGGCGCTTCGAGGCCTTTTCAAATAGCCGGACGCAGGCCTCCCGCGACCACGCGCCCTCCTCAACGCAGGCCTCCACCGCGATATCGGGGAATTCGCGCGATACCTCCGGAAGCATCTCCTTGACGACCATCCGGACGTGGTCGTCGAGATGGTCCTCGAAGGCGTAGCCCAGGAGCGCGGTCGGCACCACGGTGCCTGGCCAGTCCTGGCCCGAGCGCACGATCGCCCTCAGCATCTTCAGTTCGGCCTCCGTCGTGAGCCCATAGCCGCTCTTCACCTCCACAGTCGTCGTTCCCTCGCGCAGCATCCTGTTGAGCCTCTCCCGGAGCCCCGCCGCTAGCTGCTTCTTCGTCGCCTCGCGCACGGCGAGCACCGTGGCGTGGGTTCCGCCGCCCCTCTTCTGTATCTCGGCGTCGGACACGCCCCGCAGCCTCTCCTCCCATTCATCGAGCCGGCTCCCTGCCCAGCAGGCGTGCGTATGGCAGTCCACGAATCCCGGCATGAGCACACGGCCGTTGGCGTCGATGACCTCCGCCCCTTCCGGGACCTCCACCCTGGGGCCCACGGCGGAGATCACGCCGTCGGAAACCAGGACGTCCCCCTGGGGAACAACGCCGAGGTCATGCAGTTCCTTTCCCCGGCGGGGCCGGGCGCCGGCCGCCAGGGTAAGAACGCGTGCGTTTCGAATGAGGAGGCTCAAGGGGTGTGACGAATCCCGTGGGAAGATCGGAAGGCAATAGTGCGGCAACGCGGGGGGCGCGTCCATCCCCGTTGTGCGCGGACGAGAGCGGCCTCGGAATGGGGCCGCGTCCCGAGGACGCGGCTCCTAGGGCTGGTGTGCGCGAATCCGGGCGAGGGCCTGCCTCGCCGCCTGATTGTCGGGCCTTGCGCGCAGGAGCGCCTCAAGGTGCCCCGCGGCTTCGCCCTCGCGGCCGGGAATGCCAAGCAGTGCGACGGCGATGTTGAAGTGGATTTCCGCATAGGCGGGTTGCAGCCGCAGCGCCTCCTCGTATTCGGCCACAGCCTCCAAGAATCGGCCCTGCCTGATGAGGGCGGCGCCAAGATTGTTGTGGGCCTCGGCGTCATCTGGCTTCAGGCGCAGCGCGTCCCTGAGCTGCGCTACCGCGTCGTCCAATTGGCCGGGAACCTTCAGCAACGCATTCCCCATGTTGTTGTGGGCCTCGGCAGAGTCCGGCCTGATGCGCAGGGCCTCCCGGTACTCGGCGATGGCGTCATCGATCCGGCCCGGAACCCTAAGCCACGCGTTTCCGAGACTGTCGTGGGCGTCGGCATAGTCGGGCTGGAGGCGCAGCGCCTCCTGAAGCTGGGCGATCGCGTCATCAAGGCGGCCGGGCATCTTGAGCAGGACACCCCCGAGATTGTTGTGGGCCGTCGCATAGTCCCTCCTGATACTCAGGGCCTCCTGGTACTGGGCGGCAGCCCCCTCCAGGTCGCCCTTGTCCTCGTAGCCCACGCCGAGGTTGTTGCGTGCCTCGGCATAGCCGGGCTGCCAGGTCAATGCCTCCTTGAAACATGCGATCGCCTCGTCCAGGCGGCCGGGCATCCTCCGCAGGACGCTTCCAAGGTTGTTGAAGGCCGCGGCGTAGTCCCCCTTGAGGCGGATGGCCGCCTTGAAATGCGCGATCGCCGTTTTCGGGTCCCCGTGGTCATCGTACCAAAGGCCGAGGTTGTTGTGCGCCATCCAGCACCCGGGATTCCCCTCAAGGGTCGATCTGTAGAGGGCCGACTGATCCGCGTAGATTCGGCTCTGCGCGTTGCTGAGGATGCCGAGCGTCGCAATCAGCGCTGCGACGAGAACGAGACCTGCGGCCCGGACGGAATGCGAGGCCCGGTTCAGGGACCACGCGGCGCCAGCCGAGAAGGCGGCGATCACGCCCATGCTGGCCAGGTACTGAAAATGGTCGGCAACATAGGAGAAGATGAAGGGGTAGACATTGAAGAAACCCAACGCGGGGAAGAGCGAGCCGACAAAGAACAGCCATGCCGCAAGCGGGCCTCGGGAGCGCCGGCGCAACAGCCACAGGGCGGCGGTCGCGAGGACCGCAGCCGCCAGGAATCCGGCCCAGCCGGCAGCCTCGTGCCTTGCGTCCCAGCGCGGATAGATGAACACGAGGCGGGTGGGCCAGAGGAGCTTGCCCAGATAGAACCAGACCACGCGACCGGCCAGCAGGCACCGCTGCACAAACGTCAGGTCGAACTCGGCGCCTTCCGCCCCGACGAGCGCACGCTCGACCAGGGCGGTGAAGAGGCCGCTGACGGCGGCGATGGCGAACCAGGGGACCAGGGGCCGTGCGTCGCGCCGCCAGGAGAGGCGGCCGCGCTGCCACCAGAACAGAACCAGGAGGGCGGCCGGAAGCGTGGCGGTCACGGTCTTCGTCAGGAGGGCCATGACGAACAGGAGCGAGCCGAGGAGGTAGTGGCGGGCGGCCGCAGGCCGGCCGCGCTCCTCGTCAAACCTCAGGTAGGCCAGCGCCGCCGACAGGTAGAAGACGAGCGACAGCGTGTTCTTCTGCTCCGAAATCCATGCCACGGACTCGACGCAGACAGGATGGACGGCAAAGACCAATCCGGCGATCCAAGCCCCCGGGACCTTCAGGCGCATGAGCACCAGCACCAGAAGGAAGCAGGCGGCGGCGTGAAGGAGCACGTTAGCGATGTGGTAGCCCAGCGTCGAGTCGCCCCAGATTCTGTGCTCGATCCAGAAGGCGCTGTGAAGCAGCGGATAGTATTGCTGGGTGGCGCTTGGGTTTGACCAGATCATCCACAATCCGGCTGCCGACCGCAGCTCGGGCCTGGTGACATGGGCGTCGTCATCCCAGACCATGCCCCCGTGAAGCGCCGGCCAGTAGCACGCGAACGCCAATCCCAGAATCAGCACCGCCGTCCACCAGAGACTGGCGCGGGGTGTTGGAGACGCGCTTTGGCCCTGCATTCGTGACAAATTATCCGCCTGGGCATGACTAGATCAATCCTGAGTTGGCCAATCTGGGCCTGTGGATGCCCCCCAGCGCGCCTCCGCGGGCGCGAGCCGCCAACGCGGGAAGTTGCCTTGGGTGTCGAAGCGCGCTCAGATTCGGGGATTAGCGCAACAGACAGACGAGGAATCCTCCGGGCCATGCGCTCGGCACTGGCCGTGCTTGGCCCGCTGAGCGCGGGCCTCGCGCTCGCATCCACCTCGGCGCCATCGGGGTCGGGGCTGGCCGACCAGGTCGTGGTGCTCGCCAACAGCGATGCACCGGATTCCGTCGCGATCGCGAGGCACTACGCGGAGGTCCGCGGGGTTCCGCCCTCAAATATAATCGCCCTTAGCATGCCCGTTGCGGAGACGATCTCTTGGAGGGAGTTCGTGGCCACGGTTTGGCAGCCCCTGGAGAACGAGCTCGTGAAGAGGGGCTGGATCGACGCGATTGCGATGGACCTCTTCGACGAGGTGGGCCGCAGGAAATACGCGGTCTCGGGCCACAGGATCGCGGCGCTCGTCGTGTGCCGGGGCGTGCCGCTCCGGATCGCGCACGATCCCTCCCTTTACAAGGAAGTCGGCTCTTTGACCAACCATCCAGAGTTCCGAACCAACCAGGGGGCTGTGGATTCCGAGCTGAGCCTCCTTGCGAGTACGGACTATCCGATCAATGCGAGCCTGCCGAATCCGCTGTTCATGAACGAGCATCCGAGCGACTACGCCCTTTCCCAGGTGGTGAAGGTTTCGCGGCTCGACGGGCCGACGGCGGATGAGGCGATGCACCTGGTCGACCTGGCTGTGCAGGCGGAGAGGCAAGGGCTCCTTGGGCGCGCCTACGTGGACATAGCCGGACCCCACGAGAACGGGGACCGGTGGCTCGAGGCCGCCGCGTCCCAGATCGCCGCCATGGGATTCGACCTCTCTGTGAGTCGTGGCCCTGCAACCATGCTCGCCTCAGCCCGGATCGATGCGCCCGCGCTTTATTTTGGCTGGTATACCGTGGACCTGAACGGGCCCTTCACCCTGCCCGGGTTCCACTTTCCCCCGGGGGCGATCGCGGTTCATATCCACAGTTTCTCGGCCCACACGATGAGGTCGCCGACCGAAGGCTGGTGCGGGCCCCTTGTTGCGCGCGGCGTGACGGCGACCGTGGGAAACGTCTTCGAACCCTACCTCGAATACCTTCACCGCCCGGATCTTCTCATGAAGGCCCTGGCCCATGGTGACGACTTGGTCGACGCGGCCTACTACGCGCTCCCTGTCCTCAGCTGGCAGTCGATCGTCATCGGCGATCCCCTGTACCGGCCGTTTGCGGTTTCCGTGTCGGCGCAGATGAGGGACCTTTCCGCGCTGCCCGAGCAGCTGGCCTGCTATGCGGTGATCCGAAGGATGAACCTGCTGGACGCATCGGGCAGGCAGGCCGAGGCGGTCGACGTGGGCAAGGCCGGCATGAAGTCGGCTCCCAGCCTGGCGCTCGCTCTCGCTCTGGGATACAGGCTGAGCGCCGCGGGCAATAATGAGCAGGCGGCCTGGGTCATAAAGGGCGCCGCGGAAAGCGCGGAGTTGGTGCCGTGGAACTGGGCGCTGATCCGCGAGGCCGCTCTCTTTCTCGCAACCCACCAGCGGGCCGCCGAGGCGATCGATTTCTACCGGAGGCTGTTCTCAGCGGACCAGATCCCCACGGAAGCCAGGTCCCCCTGGCTTGTGGAGGCCCGTGACGTCGCGCTCCACGCGGGCGACACCGGGCAGGCTGCGCAGTGGAAGATGGAGATAGACCAGAACGTGGAAAGGTCTCTGGCCTCAAAGAGACCCTGACGCGTCGCAGGCCGGGCAGACCCGCTTTCTAGATCTTTTCGACGATCTTGTCGGCCAGGCCGTAGGCAACGGCCTCCTTGGCGTTCAGGTAGAAGTCGCGGTCGCTGTCCTTGGAGATCTTCTCGATTGGCTGGCCCGAGGCGTCGGCGAGGATCTGGTTCAGCTCGCCGCGGAGCTTTTCCATCTCCTGCGCCTGGATGTTGATGTCCGTGGCAGGCCCGATGAACCGGCCCGATATCAGAGGCTGGTGGATAAGGACCCGCCCGTGGGGAAAGATGAATCGCCGCCCCTTGGCGGCGGCGCAGAGAAGGAGCGAACCCATGGACGCGGCCATCCCGGTCACGACGATCGTGATCGGCGACGAAATGAGCTTCATCGCGTCAAACACCGCCATTCC
>CAZHPC010000151.1:0-7137 GCA_964534685.1 uncultured Opitutaceae bacterium | reverse complement strand
CGGTGCGGTCGAAACCGTAGAGAAGGTCGCCGAACACGACCAGCTTGTCGCCGAAGATGTGGTGCTCGAAGTCCGCGACGACGCTTCTCCGCCGTAGGCTCGCGAGGAGCGTCTCCTGGTTGGCGACGTTGTAGCCCGTCAGCAGCTGCTGCTGGGTCACCGGTGCGTAGACACCCATCTGAACGAGCTGGTCCATCGAGTATTGAAGCCCCTGCGGCGGCGCGTTGAGCGATGGGTTCAGCTTATAGTAGGCGAGAGGCCCTGGCTGCGTCATCGGCTGGCCCGTGTTGGGGTCAAAAGTGATGGAAAAAGGCTGAACGCTCACGACCCCCGGATAGGTCGTCGTCGTATAGATGGGGTTCGAGTACGGCCGCTGGTTCATGTAGATGGGGCTCGTCTCGGATCCCTCGACGGAGATCAGGAAGGAAGTGTTCTTCGTGCTCACGCCCCCCGTCAGGTAACCCGAGCGCTCGGTGTAGGAGCCCCGGTTGCTGCTCTCGCCCCAGTGTATGCCGGCCTCCCAGCCGTTGAAGTTGGACTTCATGATCACGTTGATGACTCCGCCGACGGCATCGGAGCCGTAGAAGGCCGACGACCCGTCGGACACGATTTCGACATGGTCGACGGCGGATATGGGAATCATGTTGAGGTCGACGAACTCGACGCCGAGGGAGGCCTCGGCGGGGTCGAAGGCGACGCGCCGACCGTTTATAAGGACGAGCGTCTTCAGGTTGTGAATCTGCAGGAACGTCCCGCCCTGTGTCACGAAGGCCTCCGAGTTTGCATTCTCGAGGCCCAGGCTTCCGTTCCCCGTGAACTGCGGGTCTGCCTTCCTCAGGATCTCCCCGAAGTCCGTGGCCACACCCGTGTCCTGCATCTGCTCGGGGCTGATGATCTGCACCGGCTGGGTCGCCGTGTTGGGCGTGCCCGGTAGATGAGACCCGGTCACGACAACCTGCGAGAGCACAAGCGGTTCCTCACTGGAGGTGTCGGACGGGGGCGGGGCAGTCTGAGCCGTCACCGAGAGGGCGGATACGAGTATCCAGCCCGCCGTTGAACATGAGACCTTCAAGAGGTTTGCAGTCATAGGCGCGGGCCACAAAGGCCCTGAGAATATGAACCGCTGCAGCTGTTTGCGTCAAGTCAGTGCATTGGAATCCAACCCAAAACCAACGTCGACGGTGGCCGGAAACCGCCCCAGAATCCCGTTCATGCCTGCCTATTCGAGGGTGATCGCGGCGGTCGTACGTCTGGTGGGGGCCAGCCGGCGCAATGCGATGGCCGTGGTGGTCCTCGTGCTGCTGGCGACGGCTGCGGCCGGATACTACGTCTCCCGCCGCATCTCGATCGACACGGACACCTCGAACCTCATCTCGGCGAACCTGCCATGGCGCCGCGCCGCGGCCGAGATGGACAGGCTGTTTCCCCAGAACATCGACCTGCTAGCGGTGGTGATCGACGGCGCGACGCCTGACCAGACGGAGGATGCGGCCTCGGCGCTGACGGCGCAGTTCGCGGCAAACCGCGCCATGTTCCGGGACGTGCGCGAGCCGGCCGGCAGCCTGTTCTTCAGGAGGAATGGGCTCCTTTTCCTTTCCCTGGGGGAGGTGCAGACGTTCGCCGACTCGATGATCACGGCGCAGCCGATGCTTGGCGCGCTGGCGTCGGACCCGAGCCCGCGAGGCGTGTTCGGCGCCCTGGACCTATTCTCTCAGGGGGTTGTTCGCGGCCAGATCTCCGCAAGCGCGCTCGACCGGCCGTTTGGGGCCGTCACCCGCGCGGTCGACGCCGCTCTCGACCAGCGCTACGCACCCCTTTCCTGGCAGAACCTCCTGAGCGACCGGAAGCCCGGGCCGCGCGAACTGCGCCGGATCGTGCTGGCACGGCCTGCGCTGAACTTCGGCGCCGTCGAGCCCGGCAGGCGCGCGATCGAGGAAATCCATGCCGCCGCCCGGGCCGGCGGGTTCGTGCCGGAAAACGGGACGCGCGTGCGAGTGACCGGCCCTGTTGCGCTTTCGGACGACCAGCTCTCGGCCCTGTCCGACGGAGCGGGGCTTGCCGCGGCCCTCTCATTCGGGCTGATGGTGCTGTGGCTTGTGCTGGCTATGCGTTCGCTTCGGACGGTGGCTGCGATCCTTGTGACGCTCGCCGTGGGCCTGGTGGCGTGCGCCTTCTTTGCAGTCGCTGTGGTCGGCCCTTTCAACCCGATCTCGGTGGCGTTCGCGCCACTGTTCATCGGTATCGCGATCGATTTTGGGATCCAGTTCAGCGTCCGGTACGCTGCCGAGCGGCATGGATGCGACGAGGAGACGGGCGCCGGGGGCGGCAGGCCGGCCGGTCTCCAGCGAAAGGAGAACCTGTCGGAGGCCCTCCGGCGGACCGCCGCGGGCGTGGGCACTCCCCTGGTCGTTGCGGGGGCGGCGACCGCCGCAGGCTTTCTGTCGCTATTTCCAACCGAATACCGTGGCGTGTCGGACCTGGGGCTGATTGCCGGAGCGGGCATGCTGATCGCCCTGGTCCTCAACCTGACACTGCTGCCGGCCCTCCTGGCGCTGTTTCGGTCCGGCGGGTTCAGGGAAGCGGGAGGCTTCGCGCGGGCCGCCCCTCTCGACATGCTTCTCGTGCGCCGGAAGGGCTGGATCTTCGCCGCGTGCGGACTGCTCGCCACGGCCTCCGTCGCCGCCCTTGCGGGCCTTCGGTTCGATTTTGATCCCATCAACCTCGAGAACCCGAACTCGGAATCTGCGCGGACCCTTTTCGACCTGATGAAGGATCCTGATACGACACCCTACACGCTGGATGCGCTTGCGCCGTCGGCGAAGGCGGCCTCCGACCTGGCGTCGCGGCTCGGGCGGCTGCACGAGGTGAGCCAGGCGATCTGGCTCGGGAGCTTTGTCCCCGGCGACCAGCAGGCCAAGCTCGAGATCCTGGACGACGCGCGCGGGCTCCTTGAGCCGGCATGGTCGTCCCCGCCGGCCGGGGACCCGCCCGGCACTGCCGAGATCCTGGCGTCCGCCAGACGATGCGCGGCCGACATCAGGAAGGTGGCGGCGGGTGGCGACGCCGCCGCGGCGTCGCTGGCGGCTGCGCTTGACCGCGTGGTGTCCCGCGGTGCGCCTGTCCTGCCCGCCCTCGAGGCGAACCTTTCCCGGGGGGCGATCCGCAGGCTTGAGGATGTGCGCCTCGCGCTCGAGGCCTCGCCGGTGTCCCTCGACACGATTCCCTCGGACGTCAGGAACGACTGGGTCACGGCCGACGGCAGGTTCCGGATCCAGATCTTTCCGAAGGGCGACGCGAGGAGTCACGAGGTCCTGCGGGACTTTGTTGCGGCGGTGCTGCGCGAGGCGCCCGGGGCCACCGGCATGCCGGTCCAGATTCAGGAATCGGCGCGGACGGTCATCCGTGCGTTCGAGACCGCAGGACTGCTCGCGGTTGGGGCGATCACGCTCCTTCTTTTCATCGTCCTGCGGCGGCCCCACGATATTCTGGCGGTGCTCGTACCGCTCCTTCTCGCCGGCCTCCTTACGCTGGCGACCAGCGTTCTCGTCGGAATGCCGCTCAACTTTGCAAACATCGTGACGCTTCCGCTCCTTCTCGGAATCGGCGTGGCGTTCGACATCTACTTTGTGCTGAGATGGCGCTCAGGGGAGGCGGGGCTCCTGCAGTCACCCACGGCGCGAGGGGTTGTCTTCAGCGCCCTCACCACGGGGACGGCCTTCGGCAGCCTCATGCTGTCGAAGTCTCCAGGAATGGCCGACATGGGAAAACTTCTGAGCCTTGGACTGTTCTACACGCTTGTCTGCACCCTGTTCTTCCTCCCCGCCTTCCTGGGCGCACCTCCGGTTCAGCGGAAAAAGCTGGAGGCGACATGAGTCGCCGGGCCCTTGTCCTCGCCTTTGCGCCGCTGGTCTTCCTGACGGGATGCGCGACCGTGCCAAGCGACCCCGCGGCGCGCGCGGCCTTCAAGGCCAACAACGACCCCTTGGAGCCGTTCAACCGGAAGGTCTTCGCCTTTAACCAGGGAGTCGACCGGGCGGTGATCAAGCCGATAGCAAAGGGCTATATCCATGTGGTTCCGCAGGGGGGGCGCGACTCGATCCGGAACTTTCTTTCGAACGTGCACGACCCGGTGGTGCTGGCCAACAATCTGCTTCAGGCCAAGTTCGGGCGGGCTTGGATAACCTTCAGGCGCTTTTTCCTAAACACCACCGCCGGCGTCGCCGGATTCGCTGATGTGGCGAAAGGCGAGGGTCTCCCGGAGCAGACGGGCGACCTTGGCCAGACTTTCCACGTGTGGGGTGTCCCCGAGGGGCCCTACCTCGTGCTCCCGCTTCTCGGACCCTCAAACCCGAGGGACGCCGCCGGAATTGGGCTCCAGGTGTATCTGGACCCGTTCCGCTACGTCTCCAGCGACGAGAATTTTCCCTCCGCCGCCATTTATGCCCCGACCGTTGTCGACGGCATAGACCTGCGGTCGCGCAACATCGATAATCTGGATGCGATTGAAAAGGACGCCATAGACTACTACGCGTCGCTGCGCAGCCTATTCCGCCAGAATCGCGCGGCGCAGCTGAGGGGAGACGAGACGCCGGCGGCGCCGCAACTGGAGGGGCTGTACGATGATCCCGGGAGCGGGGCCCCGGAGAAGACCGAGACGAGCCGATAGTCCGTCAGCTGCTGAGCTCGGCCGCCTTCTTCTTCAGCACCTCGACGAGCGCGGGGGCGCCGCCCTGGCGCAGCACGGCCGAGAACTCCGAGCGGCGGGCCGCCAATTCGCTGATCGTTCCGCTCAGGTAGACGTCAATTATCTTCCAGCTTCCCCCGCTGGACCTCATCAGGTAGTCGAGCCTCACGGGATCCGGATCCTTCGTGATCAACTTCGTGTGCACGATCACATCGCCGCTCTCCAAATGCGTAGGCACCGGGTCCACGGTGAACTGCTCTCCGGAGAAGCCGCTGAACCGGTTAGCGTAGGTCGAGATGCTGTAGTCGCTGAACGCGTCGACGAGCTGGCGTTGAACATCCGGCGCCAGGGTCCGCCAGGGCGGGCCGAGAACCAGGCGGGTCATGAGCGGAAGGTCGATCGCACGGCGGATCTCCGGCTCGAGCAGCTGCCGACGGCCCGCGAATCCGAGGGCGGGTCCCTGCTTCATCGCCGAAATCAGGGCGTCGCAAAGCGCCTGGACTGTCGCCGTCGGCGTGGACTGCGCGGGCGCACGGATCGGCGCCGCCGCTGTCGCGGCAGCCAGCATGAGTGCAAACGCAAGCGGCCGGCTGGGTTTCATCGGTAAGACGTCACAATTGAGCGGGCCTCCCGTCAAGACCGTGATTCTACGGCGGCTTCCCTACCACCCGATGGCACCATGGTCATTGATCGCGCGACTGTTGTCGGCCGATCCTGAGGGCAGTTGCCCTAAGGGGCCCGAGAGCCACGAGATAGACAGCCGGGATCCAGAAGGGCGCGACAACGGCCCAGCCCAGGATTGCATGGAGGCCGGTCATTCCGAACTGGTGGAGGAATTCGCGGGGGCTGTGGCTGAACGTCGAAAGCATCAGGGGCACGTCCAGAGTCGATCTTGCGGTTCCAGAAAGCGTGTCCCCCAGGCGCACGAACACCACGATGAGGGGAAAATAGACAAAGATGCAGAGTGCATTGATAGCCTGGATGATAGGCTGGTTGAGTCCGAGGAGTATCCCCGCGAGGAGGCAGAGCGTGGTGGTTGTGCCGAGGATCGGGAAAAGCGCGAAGGCGCTGCCGACCGCGAAGGTCAGTGCGATCTTCTCCGGAGAAACCCCCTGCGTCAGCTGCTTGACGATTGGGTCGCGGACCCATCTTTGCCAGAATCCGCGTTTCCCGGTTTCCGCCGGCTCGGGCGTGGTGTCAGGGGTCACGAAAGGAAGCGCTTCTCCCAGGCGGGATCTGAAAGGGGCCTTGGACGATATTTTCCGAACAGCGCGGTGCGTGTCCTTGCAATGAGCCTGTAGCCAGGGTCTCGGAGAAAGGCAGGCACGAGCCGCAGCCACGAAACTGCCCGCCAGGGGCGGTCCAGTTCGGCAAAGGCGGCGAGGGCGCCGCTTGTGCGCAGCAGGAACGCGCCGCGCGCCTGGTTGCCCCAGTCGGGAACGAAGACAAGGCTGTCGAAGCTGTCGGTCGGAAGCCCCTGTGCGCGGAGGAAATCCCGGCCCGGACCGCTCTGAAGCGAAGCGAACCGGATCCGGCCCTTGGCATCGTGCCTGAGCATGAACCGGACAACGCCGTTGCACAGGCTGCATTCGCCATCGTAGAGAAGCACGGGTGCTCGTGGGGCCGTCATCGGCCCGCATCTTGTCACGCGGCCTGGCCCGCATCAATGGCAACGTGCGGAGGCGGGCCCTCATCTTGTGCCGTGAGTAAGCGGGCGGCCGGGCCGCGGGAAATCTTTTCGAGCAAAACGCCTTGACGGTGATCTATGTGTTCTAGTATACATAGTACACGATGTTGCCCTTCGAAGTTTTTTTTCGGGCCGGCGAACCTGTCTACGAGCAGGTGATGTACGCGGTCAAGAAGGCGGTCGCGACCGGGCAGCTCGCCGCCGGCTCCCGGTTTCCGACCGTCCGGGCGCTGAGCCAGGAGCTGCGCATCAACCCGAACACGGCCCACAAGATCGTGGCTGCTTTGACCGCCGAGGGCGTTCTGCTCGTCCACCCGGGCATTGGCACCGTTGTGGCTCACCCTGCGCCGGGCTCGGTCGAGGATCGCGCGGCGCTCCTCAACGAGGAGCTGGAGCGGCTGGTGGTCGAGGCCCGCAGGCTGGGCCTCGACGAGGAGAAGGTGACGGCCGCGGTGCGCCGGCACTGGAGAAAATTTCCAAAAACATCATGAACGCCATCGAATGCGACAACCTAAGCCGGTCCTTCGGCCCCGTCCGGGCGGTCAGGGAACTGACCTTCGCCGTCTCCACCGGCAGCTTCTTTGCGCTTCTCGGCCCGAATGGCGCGGGGAAGACAACGCTGCTCAAGACGCTCCTCAATCTCATCCGGCCGAGCGCCGGAAGGGCGACCGTCCTTGGCCGCGACAGCACCCGGCTCGATGCCTCCGACTTCCGCCGGATCGGCTACGTTGCCGACGGCCAGGACATGCCCGACTGGATGACCGTC
>CAZHPC010000150.1:0-7240 GCA_964534685.1 uncultured Opitutaceae bacterium | reverse complement strand
GCTACGCCCGGATGTTCCTTGCGGCGCAGGAGCGCGGCTGCGTGCGCCCGGTCGCGATGATGGCCGCCCTCACCCAGGGCCGCAATTTCATGCTCAGGGGCGTGTCCCGGCAGGTCGACGACGCGCGCGAGGACGCGTTCGGGGAGGAGCATGAGAGCGACTTCTTCCTGCTCATGCGTGCGTGGAGGTACGCCGACAGGAACGGCTACTCGGTCGACGCGTGCCGCCGTCTGGGGATACATGCTCAGGCGGCCCGACAGGTCGGCCCCCTCTTCGGGCAGTTTGTCGAGATTGCGGAAGCGGAGGGCCTCGACGCCTCAGAGCGCCGGGTCGACGGGGCGGAGGTCCGCAAGTGCGTCCTGGCGGGATTTCCCGACCATCTCGCCCGCCGCCTCGATTCGAGCACGCTCCGGTGCGAGCTGGTGCACGGCCGCCGGGGCCTCCTGGCCAGGGAGAGCGCCATCGCGAAGTCGCCGCTTCTCGTGGCCGCGGAGATCACCGAGGTCGGAGGCCGCTCCGGCGAGGTGAGCGTGATCCTCAACATCGCGACCGCGGTCGAGGAGTCCTGGCTCAAGGAGCTCTTCCCGGGGGAGCTCACGGACACGCGCGAGGTCGCCTATGACCCCGGGGCCAAGCGCGTCGTCGCCCGTCGGGAGAGGCGGTTCAGGGACCTTGTCCTCGAGTCCAAGTCGGGCTCGGACGACGTCCCGTCGAACGAGGCGGCGGCGCTCCTCGCTCGCGAGGTGGCCGCGGGCCGGATCACCATCGACGCCTGGGACGAGTCGGTCGAGCAGTGGATCACCAGGGTCAACCGGCTCGCCGAGTGGTTTCCGGAGTATGAGGTGAACCCCGTGACCCCGCCGGACCGGATGACGCTCATCGAGCAGGTGTGCTACGGCGAAACCTCGGCGCGCGGCGTCAAGGGAAGGGAGGTGATGCCCGTCCTTCGCGACTGGCTCACCTCGGAGCAGCTGGCGGCAATGGAGGAGGCCGTTCCCGAGCGCCTGACGATGGCGAACGGCCGGCGCTCGCGCCTCACGTACTCAAAGGACGGTCCTCCCGTCCTGAGCGCAAGGATCCAGGAGCTCTACGGCATCGAGGGGAGGTTCACTCTCGGACGGGGCAGGGTGCCGGTGAGGATCGAGGTGCTGGCACCCAACCAGAGGCCGATCCAGGTCACCGACGACCTGGCGAGCTTCTGGCGGGAGATCTACCCGAAGATCAAGCCGGAGCTTTCGCGCCGGTACCCGCGGCACGAGTGGCGCTAGAGGGAGACGTCGTCAGTCGACGTCCACGGCGCCGGAGAGGATGATGTCCCGCGACGACGAGCCCACCTCGACTGTGTAGGAGCCGGGCTCGACCACCCAGTCCTTCTTCGCCTCGTCGTAATAGGAGAACGCATGGCGGTCCAGCACGACCGTGACGGTCATCGTCTGGTCGGTCGCCAGGTGCTCCCTGCTGAAGCCCCTGAGCTCGCGCACCGGCCGCCCCGCCTTCGATGACACGGGCGGACTCACGTAGACTTCGGACACCTCATCGCCGTTCTGCGAGCCGTTGTTCGTGACGTCGAACGTGACCGACCAGTGCCCATCCTGCGCCGGCTCGATGTGGAGCTTCTCGTAGTGAAAGGTCGTGTAGCTCAGCCCGTAGCCGAAGGGGTAGAGGGGCGCCACACCCTTCGTGTCGAACCACCGGTATCCGACGAGGATCCCCTCGGCGTAGTCGACCTTGCCCCCGGAGCCCGGGTAGTGTCCGTAGGAGGGGGAGTCCTCCCTGCGTTTCTCGTAGCTGATCGGCAGCTTGCCGCTCGGGTTGACGGCTCCCACCAGGACTTCGGCGACCGCGCGTCCGCCCTCTTGGCCCGGGTACCAGGCCTGGACCAGCGCCGGAACCTTCCCGATCCAGTCGGCCGTCGCGACGACGCCGCCGGAGTTCACGACCACGATGGTGCGCGGGTTGAGCGCCGCGGCCCTCCGGATGAGCTCGGGCTGGTCGTTCGGAAGCTCATAGGTCCTGTCCGCGCCCTCACCCTCCAGCATGACGTTGAACCCGACGCACACGACCACGGCGTCGGCCGTCCTCACGCGGGCGGCCTCGGCGTCCGTCAGGAGGGGCGGCGCGGCCCCCCAGGCGAAGTGGATGCCAGCGGGCCCATGGTTGTCGTGATGGGCGGTCACCTCGATCGCGTAGGTCCGGCCCGCCTCGAGCGGCGCCTCCGCGAACAGGGCGTCGTTCGGGTTCGACCAGCTCATGATGATGTCCCTGCCGTCCAGCTTCACGTTCACGAAGCCGTGATTCTGCACCATGAAGATGAATCTCCCGGTGGCCGGCGCCTTGATGGCGCCCGACCACTTAGCCGTGTAGGTGGCGGCGTCCACACCGGGAGCCGGGGCCTGGTCGCCCCAGTCGTGGTCGATCCGCGCGTCCGTAAGGGTCGCAAGGATCTTCCGGTTGACCCAGTTGAAGGTCATGAACTCCAGCTTGAGGGGTCCCTCGAAGGAGGTTGAGGGCAGGAGGCTCCTGAGGAGCTCGGGGCCGGGCCCCGGGATGGCGTCTATCTTCACCTTCTTGCTTGCGGCCATCTGCAGGCCCTCGATGACGCTCACATAGTGGAAGGGCTCGACATGGGCGCTTCCGCCACCGGCGGGGAAGCCGGCCGCATTGGGGCCCAGGACCACGATCCGCTTGAGCTTCTTGCCGGTGATCGGGAGGGCTCCGTGCTCGTTCTTTAGGAGCACGACCGCCTCGCGGGCGACCTTGAGGGCGACCGCGGCGGTCCTGGGGTTGTCCTTCGGCGTCGACGCGATCAGCTGCGGGCGGTCGAGGAAGCCGTTGGCGACCTCGAGCCTGAGGATCCGGCGGACCTTGTCGTCGATGGTCGCCTGGCTGACCTGTCCCGAGGCGATGAGCGGCTTCAGCGCCTCGGGGTTCATGTAGCGCCCCGAGGGCATCTCGAGGTCGAGGCCGCCGTTCGCGACGCCGAGCGTGTCGTGGGCCGCGCCCCAGTCCGACATGAGGACACCCTTGAACGCCCAGTCGCCCTTGAGCACCGTGTTGTTGAGCCAGTCGTTGGCGCTGCAGTAGGTCCCGTTCAGGCGGTTGTACGCGCACATGACCGCCCAGGCGTGGCCCTTCTCCACGGCGGCGCGGAACGCCGGCAGGTAGATCTCCCGAAGCGCCCTCTCGCTGATCCGGGCGTCGATCGTGCCGCGCTCGGTCTCCTGGTTGTTCGCCGCGAAATGCTTCACCGTCGCCACGACGCCCTGGCTCTGGATGCCGTTCACGATCTGGGCGGCGACCGCGCCCGCCAGGTAGGGGTCCTCGGAGAGGTACTCGAAGTTGCGCCCGTTCTGGGGCACGCGGTTGATGTTGACCGCGGGCCCGAGCATGATGTTCACGCCGCGCGCGCGCGCGTCGCTGCCGACGGCCGCCCCGAACTCGCGGGCGAGGTCGGGGTCCCACGAGGCGGCGAGCCCTATGGTCGCCGGGTAGGCCGTGGAGGGCCCGTAGTTGCGCACGCCGAGCGGCCCGTCGGCCATCTTGATCTCGGGAATCCCCAGACGCGGGACGGGCCTTATGTAGAAGTCCCTGTCGCCGCCCAGGAGGGAAAGCTTCTCATCCTGCGTCAGCCTCTGCATGAGGTCGTCGACCCGGGCCTCGACCGGCGCCGACTTGTCCTGGTAGACGGCGGGGGCGTCGGCGCGCGCCGCAAAGGTCGCGGCGCCCAGGCCGAGCGCCGATATCAGGGCCCGAAGGGGGGTTGGGGTCATGTCGTGGGCTTTTGGGGGTGCTTTGATCTCTCGATGTTAAGGTAGGTCTTCGTCAGCATCTGGCTCTCGTAGGCCTCCAGGAGGCGAACGCCCTCGCGGGGTTTCACCATGTCCTTGCGGGTCGCGGCGTCCACCTGGGCCTTCATCCGCCTGCAGAGGTCCTCCTGCTGGTACTGGACCCCCTCGATGACGTCGGCTATCCGGCTGCCGCTGAGCGCCTCCTCGATGTAGAAGCCGTTCGGCTCGTCATTCTCGAGGAAGACATGGACCTCGTTGACCCTCCCGAAGAGGTTGTGGAGGTCGCCCATGATGTCCTGGTAGGCGCCGGTCAGGAAGATGCCGAGGTAGTAGGGTTTCTTGTTGAGGGGATGAAGCGCCACGTAGTCCTTCACGTCCTGCAGGTCGATGAAGCTGCCGATCTTTCCGTCGGAGTCGCACGTGATGTCGACCAGGATGGCGTTCACGGTCGGCCGCTCGTTGAGCCGGTGGAGCGGGGCGATCGGGAAGAGCTGCTTCAGGGCCCAGTGGTCGAGAAGCGACTGGAACACCGAGAAATTGCACACGTACTGGTCGGCAAGGAGCGTCGAGAGGTCGTGGAGCTCCTCGGGCTGGTAGCCGGCCTTTTCTCCCTCCTTCGCAATCTGCTCGCAGATCTGCCAGAAGATCTGCTCGGCCGCCGCCCGGTTTTCGAGGTCGAGGTAGCCCAGATTGAAGAGCGAAAACGCCTCATCCTTCTTCTGCAGGGCGTCGTGGAAGCGCTCGAGGCGGCCGAGCTTGGCCTTGTTCTTCAGGAGCACCTCGAGGTCGCCCACGATCTTCTGCTTCTCCTTGGGCTGGTGCTGCTTGCCGAGGGATTCGCGCTTGTTGATGCGCTCGAAGACCTCGACCACCAGCATGGAGTGGGGCGCCACGACGGCGCGGCCCGACTCGCTCACGATGTCCGGCTCGGCGACCCCCGCGTCCCGGCAGATCTCGCGGATGTTGAACACGACGTCGCGCGCGTATTCCTCCATCGAGTAGTTCATCGAGCTCTCAAAGTTGGACCGCGAGCCGTCGTAATCTATCCCGAGGCCGCCCCCGACGTCGATGTAGCCCATGGGGAAGCCCATTTTGGCCAGCTGGCAGTAGAAGCGGGTGGCCTCGATCACCGCGTTCTTGATCGTGATGATGTTGGGGACCTGCGAGCCGATGTGGAAGTGGAACATCCGCAGCGACGCCTTGAGCTTGGCCGCCTTGAGCTTCTCGCACGCGAAGAGGATCTCGGCCGTGTTGAGGCCGAACTTCGCGTTGTCCCCGGTCGACAGGGCCCACCGGCCCTCGCCGCGGGTCTGGAGCTTCGCGCGGAATCCGATCAGGGGCTTCACTCCCGTCTCCTCGGAAATCCGGATGATGTCGTCGATCTCCGAGAGCTGCTCGATCACGATGATGACCCGCTTGCCGAGCTTGCGGCCGAGGAGGGCGAGCCGGATGTAGTCGTGGTCCTTGTAGCCGTTGCAGACGATGAGCCGGTTCGGGCCCTCGTTCATCGCGAGCGCGATCATGAGCTCGGGCTTCGACCCGGCCTCGAGGCCGTAGTGGTAGTCGCGCCCCGCCGCGACGATCTCGTCGACGACCTCGCGCAGCTGGTTCACCTTGATCGGAAAGACGCCGCGGTACTGCCCCTTGTAGCCCTCGTCCTTGATGGCCTTGCGGAACACCTCGTTCAGCTGGATCACCCTGTGGCGCAGGAGGTCCTGAAAGCGGATCACCATGGGGGCCTTCAGCCCCATCCCCAGGGCCTCGTTCACCACGTCGAGGACCCGGATGCTGCGCCCGTCGGTCAGCGGCTGGACGTTGACGAAGCCCTCAGGGTCCACCGAAAGGTGTCCTGAGCCCCAGCGCTTGAAGCCGTAGAGCTCCTCGGATTTGGCTGCCGACCATGCGGATGCGGATTTGCTTTTCAAGTTTTCGAGGAGGGCCGGCCACTGAGGGCTTGCCTTCAGAAGTGAGGATTTAGTTAGATGCGTGTTTTCTCTTTATAATAACGCAATACGAAATGACTAAATTGATTGCCCAGACCCCAGCGCCGGCCACCGGTGGCGGCTTCCCGCCCTCGATGATCATCGTCTGGCTGCTCTTCATCGCCGGATTCTACTTCCTGTTCATAGCACCGCAGCGGAAAAAACAAAAGGAGCATGATAAGATGCTCTCGACTCTGCAATCCGGCGATGAGGTCATCACCACCGGCGGCATCTACGGGGTGATCACGAACGTCAAGGACGACCGCTTCGTCGTCAAGATTTCCGACAACACGAAGATCGAGGTCGGAAAGGGATTCATCCAGGCGGCCACGAAGAAGAACGGAGCCGAGGAGAAGAAGAGCTAGCAGAGCGTCACCGGCCCCGAGGGCGCGAGCGAGCGGCCCAGTTGGAAGACGACCGCGGCGGGGCGCGGCCGCAAACCCCTTTAACCCACATCCGACATGTTCAAACGCAACCTCTGGAAAATAGGCCTTAGCCTGGTGATACTCGCCTGGGCCGTTTTCGCGCTCCTTCCCCTCAAGGACATACCGTTTCCCGAGTACGCCAAGACCCACGCCACGGCGAAGACCCAGGAATTCGGCAAGCTCCTGGACCGCGCGGAGAAGATGTGGAAGTCGGGCGCGGCGCCGAGCGAGTTCGTCGCCCTCAAGCAGATCGGACGGAACGAGAAGATCGACCTGAGCGAGTTCTTCCCGGACGTGCGCCTGGAGGACTCGCTCAAGAACATCTCGAAGCGCAACGACATCCTGCTCAAGTACCTGCTCGACAGCTCGAGGGCCCGGCTGCAGATGGGCCTCGACCTGCGGGGAGGCGTGGGCTTCACCCTCGAGGCCGACCTGGGAACGAAGACCGCGGGGTATGACGAGGACACGGCCCGCCGCGAGAAGCTGACGAAGGCGATCGATATCATCAGCGCCCGCATCAACTCGATGGGCGTCACCGAGCCCCTCATCCGCGCGATCGGTGAGAACCGGATCGAGGTGCAGCTGCCGGGGATCAACACCAAGGAAAACCCGGACGTCCTGGACGAGGTGAAGAAGCCTGCGCGGCTCGATATCAGGATGGTCTATCCCTACGCGACGCCCGAGACGGCCCGCCCGGGCGAGGTCCCCCCGGGCTACGAGGTAAAGACCTACGACCACGAGCACCCCGACGGTTCCGAGACGGCCGAGGAGTACTTCATCAAGCGCATCCCCGAGATGACCGGCGAGATGATCTCGTACTCGACCGTCCAGCACGACTCCTACGGCAAGCCCCTGATCGCCATGCGCTTCACCGGGCCCGGCAGGAAGCGCTTCGCCGAGGTGACCCGCGACATCGCCGCCACCGGCGACAAGTCCGGCCACCTGGGAGAGCTCGCCATTGTTCTCGACGGGACCGTCTACTCGGTCGCCACCGTCAAGGAGGAGATCGACAGCGACAGCGCCGAGATCACCGGCTACTTCACCG
>CAZHPC010000149.1:0-7258 GCA_964534685.1 uncultured Opitutaceae bacterium | reverse complement strand
AGCCCAAACGCGGACCAGGCGCCCTTCTCGGGCTGGGCCTCGACAACGACGACGGCCACAAGCGGATCACGACGGGAGAGCAGTTCGCGATACTCGGGGGCTCGGCCGAGACCCACGAACGCATGACCGAGACGGTCGTGAAGACGTTCGAGGAGCTCAGGCAGCGCGGCAAGCACCTGAGCGAGGTCCGCCCCGTCGAGCTCGCCGACATCATCAAGAAGGCCTCGCCTAGGTAGACGCCCGATTTGCTTTTGGCCGCACTCCCGATTACATACCCCCTCTAGCCACATGTCCGACAAGATCACCCATCTCACTACCGATACGTTCAAGGCGGCCGTCTCATCGTCGGCCACTCCTCTCCTGGTCGATTTCTGGGCGCCCTGGTGCGGGCCCTGCAAGGCCATTGCGCCGGTCCTCGACGAGCTCGCCACCGAATTCGACGGCAAGATCTCGATCGCCAAAGTGAACATCGATGAGAACGAGGCGATCGCCGCCGAATTTGGCATCCGGGCGATTCCCACGATGCTGCTTTTCAAGGGCGGACGCGTGATCGAGCAGATCGTAGGGCTTCTGCCAAAGGCGGCGCTCAAGACCAAGCTCGCTGCCCAGATCTGAGGGGCGAGGGCTTGTTGTATCCGCAGATGGGAAGCGGGATCGGATGCGCCCCGGGGTCGTGCGCGTCCGCTTGGAGTCAGTCGGCTCCGGAGCCTGGGGTCCCCATAGGAGGCGGTGTGGTCGGGGTCGGCGGTGTTTGCTCCACGAAGGGCACGGCATACACCTCGATGAGCGCGATTCCCGAGGTGTTGTTCAGGCCCGAGACTTGGGCCGTGTAGGAGCCGGGTGAAAGCGTCATGAGAAGGGCCGAGTCCGCGCTGCCGGAGGGCAGCGCAAAGGCTCCCGCCACCCAGGATGCGTTGACGATCAGCGACGCGTTCGAACCTGTGCCCCATCCGGTGTTTGACGCCAGGAGCTTTCCGGTCGAGTCAAAGAGAGAGAGCACCGGCCGGGAGAGCACGCCGGTCATCGAGAACTGAGACAATGTCGGCCCTACGCCCCGAATGAGGGCCTGAACCGATGTGCCGGCTTGGCCCGTGACCGTGAACCCGGCGATGGCTATGCTCGCGTTCGTGCCGACATAGGCCCTGCACGAGAGGTTCGTCAGGGTTGCGGTCAGCGGTTGTAGGGTCGCGCTGGAGGTCACGCTTCCCGCGGCCGTCGTCGCCGTCACCGTGTACGTGCCGGCGACGCTCGAAACCAACGTGGAAGTGGTGGCGCCGGCTATCGGCAATCCGCCAAAGCTCCATTGGTATGAGATCGGGAGCGCCGACGTCGCCAGGAGCGTGACAGTGGAGCCGTTTGCATATCCTGCGGCCAGGGGCCAAGCGTACGGTATCGGGCCCGTGGTCAGGAAGAGGAACTCGCCCGGGGCGGTGGCTGCGGATGGCTGGAAGGGGTCCTCGCTCTGGAACAGCACGGGAACGGAGATGTTGTCGTCTGCGTCGACCGTCATCGGGCCGTTTATCGTTCCTCCAAATACGCTGCTTGTGGCGACAATGGCCCCCGTAACCGGCAAGGGCGTCGTCGCGCCCCCAGTAGGATTGAGCTGATAGACGAGCCCCGTTGAATCCATGATGAAGACGCTGCCTGACGGGCTGACGCCAAGCAGCTGCGGCGTGAAACCTAGGCCGAAGAATTGCGTGCCTGCTGCGGTGGTCTGCGACACAAACCCCAGCGGGTTCGCCGGAGCGGTTGATGAGTTAAACAGCGTATAGGCGTTGCCTGCGCCATCCGACGCGGAGCCGAGCTTCGTCCCGGTTTGCGCGGAGGCTAGCGCGCCGCTCCACGCGGGCACGACGGGCGCGTTTTGAGATGAGGCCGTCCCGAACACGGGCGGCGACGAGACCACTTGAGCCTCAAGCGAGGCAAATCCCATGTCCAGCCACGTCACTATTACAGGCTGCCACACCTGACTTTGGGCGCGCAGACCCGCCGACCCGAGGACTAAGAGCAGAAGCGTGATGCGAAATCTCATCGGCGGGCCGTTGCCTCCAGGGTGGGTGTGCACCCATTATGACCGCCGATGCCGGGCATTTGCAAGAAATGGTGCGCCGTGTCCTCCATTGGGAGCGAGCCCCGGCCACAGGCCGCCCCCGGGTTCAGAGAAGCAGGCCGGCCGAGAACAGGACCGCGTAGATTGCCATGAACCGCCCCGTGTCTCCCAGGAGTGCCACGTGCTCCGATGCCGAGCTCGCCGCCGCCAGCCGGCGTGCGAGCGAGAGCGCAAGCGGGGCCATGAGGACCGGAAGCAGGCACCACGCGCCGAATCCGGTCGCCTTGAAAAGGACCGGCACGGCTAGGGCGCCGCAGAGCGAGGTTGCGAACTGCATCCTTGCAAACCTGCGGCCGAAGCGGACCACGAGCGTGCGCTTGTTTGCGGCCGCGTCCGTCTCGGAGTCGCGATAATTATTCACGAGGAGAATGTTTGCCGCCAAGAGCCCCATCGAAACTCCCGCAAGGATCGCGTGACCCGAAATCCTTTCCGCCTGGACGAAGTACGTGATCGTCACGGCGACGAGCCCGAAGAAGACGAAGACAAAGGCGTCCCCAAGCCCGTAGTAGCCGAGCGGCCATGGGCCGCCCGTGTAGGCCACGCCGCACAGGATGCTGGCCAGACCCACCGCCAGCATCCAGGGACCGCCCCAGTGGACGAGGCCTAGGCCGGCGGCGAATGCCGCCGAGAACACGGCGACCATCGCGCCCCTCATGACGGCGGGCCTGACAAGCCCCGACGCCACGGCCCGCCGGGGCCCGATCCTCGCCGGCGTGTCGGCCCCGTGCACGAAGTCGTAGTAGTCGTTGGCGAAGTTGGTGCCGACCTGCACAAGCAGCGCGAACACGAGGCACAGGCCGGCCGCTGAAGGATCGAAGCGGTGGTCATGGCCGGCCAGGGCCGATCCCAGGACCACCGGGGCGACGGCGGCCGGAAGGGTCCTTGGCCGCGCCGCGGAAACCCAGGTCCGCCATGCGGCGGGGGGCTTGGGGACTGCGGCGCCGGTCACTTGATTAAGAACCCCGAGAATTGCGGGGACCTCACACTCGACAGACGATCGAGCTTCCTCACGTACCCGTGCATCCGCTCCTCCACGGCCGTGATGAAGGCTTCGACCTCCTCTTTGGTTCCCTCGACCTCGACGATGACGCGTCCGTCAGGCAGGTTGCTCACGTAGCCTGCGACCTCGAACTCCCTTGCGACCTGGAACGCGGAATACCTGAATCCGACGCCCTGGACGCGTCCCGTGAAATAGGCCGTTGCGTGGTGGGTTTCGGGCATCGATTCGGACTTTAGGGCCGTCCCGGCGGCCCTTCAATCCACAAAGTCCTTCGCCGGCTTATGACGGCGCCCCGGGCGGGAATATATTTGCCTAAACATGCTTTCTGGGGAAGCGTCCCGGCCAACAGATGAGCGATTTCGATTCTGACAGCCTCTCGGAAAACGAGTGGGAAGAGAACGGGGATCTGGCCTGGAACGAGTTTGATTGGGAAGTCTATCTTCGTGAGCAGGACAGCGCCATCCACCGCTACCTCGGTTACTACGAGTCGATGTCGCCCGGCCCTGAGCGCATCGACGAAGTGGCCGACAAGATGGGCTGGGACAAGGCGGACGGAGAGGAGCCCGAGGACCGAGAGAATCCGGAGAAGGTGCTGTTCTCCGACGAGATCTACACGCTGCAGAAGAATCCGGTGTTCATCGCGACGAAGGCCCTCTTCCTGAGCCTGCGCCGCTCGTGGAAACTGGAGGCGACGAACCCCGGGAAGATCCCGCAGCCGCTCGCGATCGGGTTCCTGTCCTCCCTGAACGGCTGCGAGGAGCAGGCGGTCATGGCGATCCACGCCCTGGACTTCGGCGACTACGCGATGGCGATCTGCCTTTTCAAGAGGGCGCTCGCCGCTCTCAACGACTGCTTTGAATGCATCGGGTCCGAGGCGGCGGACGGCGTGGCCGCGGTGTGCGAGAGCCGCGGAGAGATGCGCCACAGGCTGTTTGACCTGCGCGAGATCTGGCTTCGGGTGATCAGCGACTGCCGCGAGGATACCGAGCGGCAGACCGACGACGAGGCTTGATCCCCGGGCGTCGGGTGACGGCTGGTCCTGCGGGACAGGAAGGCGCGAAGGCGTCGCACCCTCGGCTTTCAGAGCTCCCTGGGTTTGGACGGGGTCTCCAGAGGAGGGGAGTAGTTCAGCCGATGGGCCACGAAAAAGCACGCGAAGGACCCGCCGACTGAAAGGAAGGCCAGCGTGTGCGCCAGTCGCTTTCCGTGCCATAGGCTGCCGAACCAATCCCTGACGTCGGCGGCGAAGACGTTTGCCTTACCTCCGACGACCTCCATCTCGTACTCGTTCTTCTTGGTGTTGTTCAGCATCCTCACATAGGCGCTGTCATAGTCCGGCACCGCTGAGCGATAGACAAAGGCCGCCGCGGCCATGCCGGCCATCAGTATGCCGGCTCCGGCGAGGCGCAGGCGCATCTGCAGCTTCCTGTCCCTTTCGGGAATGTCCTTCGTGGTTCTTGAGATCATTGCTTCGTGAATTCCGAGGCGGAATCCGTCGCGGGCACGCTATCTCGCGGCAGCACCGGACGGAAGGTTTGAATTCGGGGATGGTCTGTGAAGCCGGTGTGGTTGAGCGAACCCGGAATCCATCCGTCGGCCGGCCGGTGTCGCCTGCCAGATTCCTTGCCAACGAGCTCCGGTTTCCGTATTCTTCGGCATTCCACCCAGATCCGTTTGCCGCGCGGCAGATGGAAGAAATCGAGCCTTCCCGACATGTCCAACCCACAGACTCTCTGTGCCGCCATGCACTGTTTTTGCGACAAGCGGCAGTCGCCTTTTCCGCTGGGCCGCCCTGTGTTGCCCCTGGTCCTTGTGTGCATCGGCCTCCTGATGGCGTCGGCCGCGGGCGCAGCCGCGGAGGCGGACGGGGACCCGAAGGCCGGAGAGCCGGCTGAGAAGGAGGGCCCGGCGGACGAAGGCTCCGGCAAGAAGGCGGAGCTTCCCGTGCCGAAGGAGGAGTCCTCGGTCACCCATCATCAGGTCACCATCGGAGGACAGCAGATCAGCTACACCGCCACCGCCGGAACCTTGCTGATCCGGAAGGCGGACCAGCCGGTCGCCTCGATGTTTTACGTGGCGTACACCCGCGACGGCATTACGGACGCGGAGCGGCGCCCTGTAACCTTCTTCTACAATGGAGGCCCCGGTTCGTCGACCATCTGGCTTCACATGGGGTCCTTTGGCCCGCGAATCGTCGAGACCGCGAATGCACAGGTCAGCGGGCCCGCGCCGTACAATGTCGTGAACAACGGCAACAGCCTGCTGGACCGCAGCGACCTAGTCTTCATCGATGCGATCGGAACGGGCTTCTCGAAGCCGGCGGGCAAGGGCAAGACCAAGGACTTCTGGAGTGTGGACGGGGATCTGGACGCGTTCGCCTCATTCATCACGCGTTATGTGACGCTCAACCACCGCTGGAACTCGCCAAAATTCCTTTTTGGCGAGTCGTACGGGACGCTCCGCTCCGCTGGCTTGGCGTTTCGGCTGCATCAGCAGGGGATGGATTTGAACGGAGTTGTGCTGCTTTCGTCGGCGCTGGACTTGGGTTTGCTATTCTCCCCGATCGCGGATGAGCCGGTGGAGAATATCCTGCCCACCTGCGCTGCCATCGCGTGGTACCACGACAAGCTGCCGCGCAAGCCGGCCGACCTGGCTGCATTTCTCCAGCAGGTGCGCGACTACGCCGTCGGCGACTACGCTCAGGCGCTTGCCAAGGGGTACACGCTTCCGTCGGCGCAGCTGGACGCCGTGGCGGAAAGGCTTCACGAATTCACCGGACTGAGCGTGAAGTACCTGAAGGAATGCAATCTGCGCGTTGAGCCCACCCGTTTCAGAAAGGAGCTTCTTCGCGATGAGCGGCGATCCGTCGGGCGCTATGACGGCCGTTTCGAGGGCATCGATGTCGATTCGGCGGGAGAGGCCCCGGCGTTCGATCCATCGCAATACGCGGTCGAGGGGGCGTTTGTCGCCGCGTTCAACAGCTATCTGGCCGACGAATTGAAGTTCAGCCAGGACTCTCGTTACGAGGTGATCAGCATGGAGATCTTCAAGAACTGGGACTTCAAGCACGCCCTCCCGCAGTTCGTGGGCTTCCCGGTCCCGTATCCCATGGCTTACCTCGTTGACGACCTGGGGCAGGCCATGAGGGAGAACCCGCACCTCAAGGTCCTGTCAGCGAACGGATACTTCGACCTTGCGACGCCCTTCTTCGGAACGGAGCGGGACCTCAACCACATGGGGCTCGATTCGAGCCTGCGCGACAATCTGACCATCAAGTACTATCCCTCGGGGCACATGGTGTACCTGAACCCCGAGTCGCGGAAGGCCTTCCGCGCCGACCTCGAGGCTTTCTACGACGGCGCCGCTCATCCGTAGGTCCGGGAGAGTGACGGCGCCGAGTTGCCGGCCCTGAGCCTAGGTCCATTCACCGAGCGACTCGATATGCGCTGCGGATCCGTCGCGTTGCCAGACATCGAGCTGGGCTTGGTCCTTGAGCTGCTGTCCTCTGGCACGTGAAACAGCCGCAAAGACGTGGGTGCATTCCGCAAGGGTAGTCATGTCGCCCCATAGCTTTTCGAACTGGGCGACCGGGAACACGTCCTCTTGGCCGTGGCCCCAGCGCTTCTTGACATCCTTAAGAGTCACGTAGGTCGGCATGCGCGCGGCGAGAACACGGACTGCCGCGGCGGTCTTGGCGGCATCAGCCAGGTCGGGTCGGCTCAGTCCAAAAAGGGCCAGCAGGCGGTCTATGTCCACCCAGCACGAGTTCGTGTTGTAATAGGTGAGCCTGAACTCGTCCTCCTCGCGTGGAAGCGCGAGGCCCTCAACCAGGCGGACGCGCCCGTCGATGCGGGCCAGCCCTCCGCCATGGTCCTCAACGCGCTTGGCCATGACCTCCCATCCAAAGGTTGCGCCCGAGGCGCAGAACCAGCCGAGCATCGTCGGGTCCACCGTGGCGCCGAGCGTGTCGATGTTGTGCACGAGCAGCGTCCGAAGCTGGGGCCGCGCTAGGAGCAACCGGCCAAGGACGCCGTTCTTAAGGAGGTTGGGGATCTCAAACCAGTGGCCTACGGGATGCAGGCACTGGGCGGGGAGGTTGTCGGTGTAGTCGCTGCCCTCGCCGGTCTGGCGGGCCCACTCCGCCAGCG
>CAZHPC010000148.1:0-7310 GCA_964534685.1 uncultured Opitutaceae bacterium | reverse complement strand
TCCCGGAACCAACATTCGCCCGGCGCGATTGCGCGCGCCGGCTCCGAAAACTTCATCGCAACAGTGAAGAAAGCATCCGTATGAGCTCCCCGTATCCGCGCGGCCTGGCCGCTCGGTCTATCATCGTCTTGGCCACGGCCCTTGCGGCCGCGTCCTCCACCCGTTCCCAGTCCGATCCGGACAGCCATCTCGATGCGGTCGTGGTGGTCGCCACCCGCACGCCGGCCGATATCCGGACTCTTGGCACCGCCGCGGACCTGATCACCCCGTCGGATCTTTCGCGCCAGCAGATCACGACGCCGGCGGCCGCCCTGGGCGCCGTCCCGGGCGCACCGCTGTCCGCGAACGGCGCCATAGGCTCCGACATATCAATCTTCACAAGGGGCTCGGACTCGGACCAGACCCTATTCCTGGTAGACGGCATACGCCTGAACGACGCCAACACCGACTACGCCGTCTTCCTGGGAGGGGCCAGGCTCGGGGCCACCGACTCGATCGAGATCGCCCGCGGACCACAGAGCACGCTTTACGGGAGCGACGCGGTGGGCGGCGTCATTTCGATCCAGGCCCAAAAGGGATCGGGCAACCCGTCGGCCGAGATCGATGCCGAGGCCGGAAGCTTCGGCACGATCTGCGGCACGCTCGTGACACAGGGCTCGCGGGACAAATGGGCGTGGTCATTCACGGCCTCCGGCTCGCACACGGCCAACGACCGCCCGAACAATGACTTTGACAGTGGCGATGTCGTGCTGCGCATCGACCGCTCCGTCTCGGCGTCGACCGACGTGGGCGCGACCTTGCGGGGGTTTGAGGGCCGGTTCGGCGATCCCGGCGACATCTTCACCAACGACCTCTATGCGCATGAGACCGAGGCCAACTGGCTCGGCACGGTGTTTGCGGACCTGCGCCTGGCGCCGGACTGGACGGCGCACGTCACGGTCGGCGGACAGGACCGGCGCTATGTGGCATTCGACGAGCAGCCCGGCGTGTTCACGAGCACGACGACCGTCCAGAACTACAGGGGCGTCCTCGACGCGCAGGCGACGTATTCCGGCGCCGCGGGCCAGCGCGTCACCGCGGGCGTCACGGCGGAATCCGAGGCGACGCGCGACAACGGCTACGGCGACATCGACAAGCGGCAGACCTTCATGGCGGCCTTTGCCGAGGACGAATGGAATCCGCTGAAGTCGATCTACCTGACGGGGGGCCTGCGCTACGACGATTTCGACACGTTTGGCTCGTCGATCACGGGCCGCGCCACCCTGGCCTGGCTCACGGCCGACCGCTCGCTGAAGCTGCGGGCCAGCTACGGGACCGGTTTCAACGCGCCAAGCTTCCTTGAGCTCTACGGGGTCGCAACCGGGTACAGCGGCAATCCCGACCTCCGGCCCGAGCGATCCCGCGGCGGCGATGTCGGCGTCGACTGGTACCTCCCGGGGAAGGCCGGCACGCTGAACGCCACGTGGTTTGCGGACGACTACCGCAACCTGATCGTGTATGACTTCAGCGCGTACCCCGGGACGACCGAGAATGTCGGCCGGGCGCGCACCGACGGGGTCGAGCTTGAGGCAAAGCTCAAGCTTTTCTCCGGGCTCGAACTCCACGCCTCGTACACCTACCTCAACGCGGACGACCTGACGGACGGGGTCAGGCTGCTCCGGCGCCCGCGCAACAGCGGAAGCGCTGACCTGTGGCGGGAGTTTGGAGCAGGGTGGAGCGCGGGCGCGGGCGTTCAGGTCGTCGCCGGCCGCGAGGACATCGACGCGCAGACGTACCTCACCGTGAACGACCCCGACTACATGGTCGCGAGGATCTACGCCGAATGGCGCGCGAGCCGGCGCCTGTCCCTGAAGGCGAGGGTCGAGAACCTCCTCGACAGGAAGTACCAGCCGGTGAACGGATACCCGGCCCTCGGAATGGGCGCGTTTGGCGAGCTGGATTGGAGGCTCTGAGTGCCAAGGGTTTGACCGGGGAGGGCGCCGGGTCTTGGCTTAGGACATGCCCAAAGTCCGCCGAGTCCTCCTGGCCCTCCTGCCCCTCTTGTTCTCCGTTCAGGGCCTGGCCGGGCTGCCGCCCTCTCCAGCGGCCGCAAGGCCGACGGATGCCTATGTTCCGGCCGAGATATCGTCAATGACCCGGGCGCAGGCGAGCGAACTGCGCGAGCTCGTCGACCGGTTTGTGGCCGACAGGGACGAACTCCTGCGTTTCTACAGCGTGAACGGTTCAGAGCTGCAGACCCGGCGGATGCGGGAATTCTACGGCGCGTGGCGCAAGCGCCTCGACGCGATTGCCTACGACAGCCTGGGCACGGAGGGCAGGGTGGACTGGCTCCTGATGGCCCGCCAGCTCGACTATGCGCAGAGGCTCCTCGACCGTGGGGAGGCCAGGAAGCGCGAGATGTCGTCCGTGATCCCCTTTGCCGGCGACATCGCGGCGCTTCAGGAGTCCCGCCGCCTCATGGAGCCCGTCGACCCCCAGGGGTCGGCCGCCGCGCTCGACCGGATGCAGAGGCAGGTCCTGAGTACCCAGGAGGCCCTGCAGGCCGGTCTGAAGGCCGATGCGTCCAAGGATCCGAAGGGTGGCGCGCCGCTGACGGTCTCAAGGATCGTCGCCTACCGGGCGTTGGCGGCCCTTGCCGAACTCAGGGAATCGCTCGAGGACTGGTACAAGTTCTACAACGGCTATGACCCCTCCTTCGGATGGTGGGCGCGGGCGTCGCACGACAAGCTCAACGAGGCCCTGGATGCGTACGCCAAGTTTCTGAAGGAGAAGATCGTCGGCATCGAGCCGGGCAAGGATGAGCCGATTGTGGGAGATCCGATCGGCAGCGAGGGCCTCGATGCCGAGCTGGCCCACGAGATGATCTCCTATTCACCGGCGGAGCTCCTTGCGATTGCAAATCGGGAGCTTGCATGGTGCGACTCCGAGCTAAGGAAGGCCTCGAAGGAAATGGGGTTCGGCGATGACTGGAAGGCCGCGATGGAGAAGGTGAAACAGGACCACGTGCCTCCCGGCGGCCAGCCCGGCCTTGTGAGGGACCTTGCGCTCGAGGCCATCCGCTTCGTCCAGGACAGGGATCTCGTCACCATTCCGCCTCTTGCCGCGGATTTCTGGCGGCTAGAGATGATGAGCCCCGAGCGCCAGAAGGTCGCCCCCTTCTTCCTGGGAGGCCCGGACATCCTCATCGCATTCCCAACGGACGCGATGGACTATGACGCGAAGCTGCAGAGTCTGAAGGCCAACAACGTCCACTTCGCCAGGGCAACCGTCTTCCACGAGCTCATCCCGGGACACCATCTCCAATACTACTATGAGAGCCGCTCCAATCCCCACCGCCAGCTCTTCACGACGCCGTTCTGGGTGGAGGGATGGGCCGTATGGTGGGAATTCCAGTTCTGGGACCTCGGGTTCCCCAGGTCGCCCGAGGACAGGATGGGGATGCTCTTCTGGCGGACCCACCGGTGCGCCCGGATCATCTTCTCGATCAACTTTCACCTCGGCAAATGGACCCCGGAGCAGTGCGTCGACTTCCTGGTCGACCGCGTGGGGCACGAGCGCGCGAGTGCGACGGGCGAGGTGAGGCGGTCGTTCAATGGCACGTTCCCGCCCTTGTACCAGGCGGGCTACATGCTGGGCGCCCTTCAGCTTCGCGAGCTCCACCGCGAGCTTGTAATCCCAGGGGGGATGACCGACCGACAATTCCATGACGCCATCATGGTCGGCGGGCCGATGCCGATCGAGATGGTCAGGGTCCGTCTGAAGGGGGAAAAGCCCCCGCGCGACTTCAAGCCCCAGTGGCGGTTTGCCGAATAGCTTCGGGTCAGCTGGGCGGCCAGGCGATCACAAGCGAGCCCGCCACAATGAGGGCTCCCCCTACGGCCTGCTGCCAGGTCAGCCGCTCCCCAAGAAAGACGCCCGCGAGGATGATGACGACGACAACGCTCAGCTTGTCGATCGGCGCGACGCGCGAGGCCTCGCCGAGCTGCAACGCGCGAAAATAGCAGAGCCACGACAGCCCGGTGGCCGCGCCGGAAAGGCCAAGGAACAGCAACGTCCTGCGCCCCGGCATGACGAACTGGCCCGCGGGGGTCGCCGCGAACGCGATCCCCCAGGTGATGAAGAGGATCACGGTCGTGCGGATCGCCGTTGCGAGGTGCGAGTTCACATTTGCGACACCCACCTTGGCCAGGACGGCGGTGATGCCCGCGAATACGGCCGAGAGAAGGGCCCATGCGATCCAGGTCATGCCGTCTCACCTAGCAGAATGGGGGTTCAAGTTAAGTCGGAAATCGGTCGGCCACTCGAGGTCATGCGTATTCTTCGCGCCCGAAGGGCCGTGATGCGTGGCATAACGACGGGCTGCGGGCACGGGCCGCCGCAGCGTTTGCAGGCCGGCAACCCCACTTGGCTGGTAAAAAAGTTCAGAAATGTGGATCCCTATCCTCCGCATGGAGCTAAAGGCGGTCGACATCCGGGTGTTGCGGGGGCACATTAGGCTGGCATTATCCGTTTAGTCCTTCTTCGAACCAGAACCGTCACTCTGTGAACACCCCGCCGAATTGGCTCAGGAATAGATCATTCGGGCTTTGCGCGGCCGTCGCCCTGGTGGCCGCGTTTCCAATGGCCAATGGGCAGACCTACGGCGTGACCCAGCTTCCCACTCTCGGGGGAAGCATCACCACCCCGCTCGCCATCAGCAATACCGGGATCATTGCCGGAAATTCCAACCTGACGGGCGACACCGAAACCCACGCCTTTAAATACGTCAACGGGACGATCGCTGATCTGGGCGTCCTAAGCGGGACTGACAGCTTTGCCGGCGGGGTGAACAACGGCGGCGAGGTGGTGGGTAATTCGGGGACCATTAGCGCGTTCGATGCGTTCAGCTACGCCAATGGAAAGTTGACCGACCTGGGAACGCTCGGCGGAACGCAAAGCTGGGCGCTCGGCGTGAACAGCGTGGGCACCGTGGTCGGCGTCTCGTATCTTTCCGGCAATAGCGTCAACCATGGGTTCAGCTACGGCGGCGGCGTGATGACCGACCTGGGCACGCTCGGCGGGCCCACCAGCAATGCTTACGCGATTAATGACTCCGGTGTCATTGTGGGAAATGCGGATTACTCTGCCACCAACCATCACGCCTTCAGCTATTCCGCCGGCGTGATGACCGACTTGGGAACGCTAGGTGGCGTAAAGAGCACCGCGCTTGGCATCAACAACTTGGGCTACATTGTCGGCGACGCGCAGACCGCCGGCGCGGTGATCGATGCCTTCAGCTACTTTGGCGGAAAGATGACCGACCTGGGTGGGCTCCCTGGCGCCACTCTCAGTTATGCCTACGGGATAAACAGTTCCCTGACCATCGTGGGCTACTCCACTGGTGGCAGTTTTGTGCATGCGTTTGTGTATTCCAACGGGCAGATGACGGACCTCAACTCGCTGGTCAGCCTGTCCGCGGTCACGCTGACCAAAGCATATGGGATCAACGACATTGGTCAGGTCATTGCGAGCGGTTCGGACAACCAGGCCTACCTTCTGACGCCTCTCGCAATCCATGCTGCCGTGACCGCGGCGTCCTCCGTGGACGCGGGCTACTCCACGAGTGTGACGGTCAGCGTGCTCGACGGCTCCAATGCCTTAATCCCAGGCTATTCCGGCATCATCCAGCTTTCGAGTAGCGACGGAGCAGCCTTGCTGCCGGCCGGAACCACGCTCGCGAACGGTTCGGGAACGTTCACCGTCACTCTGAAGACCCCGGGCGTTCAAACGATTACCGCGACGGACACCGCGATTGGTACGATCACCGGCACTTCCGCTCCGATCACGGTCAACAAGGTGATTGCGCCGACAATCGGGGCCGCGCCCGTGGCGGCGTCCGCAAGCATCGGCGCCACCGCGGCGTTCTGGGTGGTCGCTTCGGGGACCCGACTCCAGTACCAGTGGAGTTTTGACGGAGTGCCCATCGTCGGGGCGACAAACCCGATACTGGAGGATGTGGGGGTCGTGACGTCCAGCGCGGGCTCCTATTCAGTTTCAATCACGAATTCGTCGGGCTCGATAATCAGCGTTCCCGTGACACTCACCGTCAACGCGAACACCTCCGGCAATCCGATCGCCTTCACCGGCCAGCCCGCTTCGCAGACGGTTGCAAGCGGCAGCACCGTCGTCTTCTCCGTGTCGACCGGTGTGAAGCCTGGGACGATGACGGCCCGCGCCGCGAACCTTGTGCAAGGCGGGGTGGTGGTGGGCTATCAGTGGTTCCGCAACGGGGTCGCCATCCAGGGAGCGATCGACCCCTACTTCGTCATAAATGGCGCCACGGCGGGGTACAACGGAACCTACACCTGCTTCGCGATCAACGCTGCTGGGGTGCTGGTGAGCAACGGAGCGACCCTGAATGTCGTGGGGGGCGCGAGCCCCGGTCGGTTGATAAACCTGTCCTGTCGGACCGGCGTGGGAACCGGGGGGAACCAGCTCATCGCCGGATTTGTGGTTGGAGGGCAGGGGACCTCGGGCACCGAGCCCCTGCTGATACGGGCTTCGGGTCCCTCGCTGACCCAGTTTGGCGTGCCGGGGGTTCTTTCCGACCCGCAGCTGCAGCTCAATTCCAATGGCGCCGTTTTCGCGACGAACAATGGGTGGGGTGGCAGCGCCGCGATCGTCGCCGCCGCCGCGTCGGTCGGGGCGTTCCCGTGGACGAGCACCACGAGCCACGATTCGGCCCTGCTGGAGACGCTGGCCGGCGGGCCCTACACGGCGCAGATAACGGGAAGCAGCGGGGACACCGGCGTCGCGCTGGCGGAGATCTATGACGCGACGCCGGCGGGAAGCACCACGCCGGCGTCGCTCCGCCTCATCAATATCTCGGCGAGGGCCCAGGTGGGCACTGGAGGCAACGTGCTGATTGCCGGATTCGTGATAAGCGGAGCCATGGGGAAGACGGTGCTCATTCGCGGAGCCGGCCCCGCGCTAGCCGCGTTCGGCGTCTCGGGGGCGCTGCCGGACCCGCTGCTTCAGCTGTACCAAAGCAACGGCGCCGGACCCCCCACCTTGTTCGCGAGCAACATGGGCTGGAACGGCGACGGCCAGATCTCGGCGACGGCCACGTCCGTAGGGGCGTTTTCATGGGGTCCGGTCGCCTCGCCGGACTCCGCATTGCTCGTTACGCTGGCACCCGGGGCCTACACGGCCGAGGTATCGGGCGCGAGCGGGGACACAGGAATTGGTCTCATAGAGGTCTACGAGGTCCCGTAATCTGGCTAATCTCTGGACCCCGGGGCTATGTTACGCGGGTCGCCGCGGATTGAGCC
>CAZHPC010000147.1:0-7415 GCA_964534685.1 uncultured Opitutaceae bacterium | reverse complement strand
TGGACGGCCACGCCCACTTCATGGAGAAGGAGATCTTCGAGCAGCCGCTGGCCCTTGAGAACACCATGCGCGGGCGCTTCTCCGAGGACGGGAGCACGGCCCTATTCGGCGGCCTCAACCTGACCCCCGCCGAGATGCGCCAGATAGACCGCTTCATGTTCTGCGCGTGCGGCACCGCGTGGCACGCCTGCCTCGTGACGGAGCACCTGATCGAGCGGTTCGCCCGGGTGCCGGTCGAGGTGGATTATTCCAGCGAATTCCGCTACCGCAATGCCCCGCTCGACCCGCAGACGCTCTTCTTCGTGATCAGCCAGTCCGGCGAGACGATCGACACGCTGGCCGCGCTGCGCGAGGCCAAGCGAAAGGGATACCGGGTCCTCGCCATCAACAACGTGGTGGGCTCTTCGATCGCCCGCGAGGCCGACGGCGGCATATTCCAGCACGTCGGCCCGGAGATCGGCGTCGCCTCCACGAAGACCTTCACCTCGCAGCTGCTCCTCGGCGCGATGGTCGCCCTGTACGTGGCCCGGATGCGCGACATGAGCTTCAACGACGGCGTGGACTACGTGAAGGCCCTGCGCCTCGCGCCCGCGCTCGTACGGAAGGCCCTCGCCCAGGCGCCGCACATCAAGGAGATCGCCAAGCGCTACGCCCACCACACGGACTTCCTCTTCCTCGGCCGCCTGTCCCTCTTCCCGATCGCGCTCGAGGGGGCGCTCAAACTGAAGGAGATCTCGTATATCCACTCCGAGGGATACCCCGCGGCCGAGATGAAGCACGGGCCCATCGCGCTCATCAGCGAGAAATGCCCGAGCGTGTTCCTCGCCCCGAAGGGAGAGATCTTCAACAAGATCGTCTCCAGCATGCAGGAGATCAAGGCCCGCAAGGGCCCGGTGATCGCGATCACGACCGAGGGAAGCGAGCTGCCGCCCGGTCTCGCCGACGACGTGATCCTTATCCCCGACTGCCACGAGGCGGTCCTCCCGATCGTTGCGACGATCCCCGTCCAGCTCCTGAGCTACTACATCGCCGTCGAGCGCGGCTGCGACGTGGACAAACCCCGCAACCTGGCAAAGTCCGTGACGGTGGAGTGACCTCCCGATAGCACACTCCGTTAAGGATGTGGTCTGTGAATTTACGGTCACGATCGAGACCGAAACCCTGGGATTGAGCTGCATTCCTGAAGCGAATCAGGACCGACACAAGATCATGCAATCTCTTGCTTGGCATCAGTATACAGCCAAGGAGATTGCGACGTACCTGACCAAGCTGGGGTACAAGACTCCACGCAGCAGGGACTACTACCCGCAGCTGGTCGGTGCCACCTTTTCGAAGCTTCGGAGACGAAGAGCTCGGACCAGGAAGACTACGGTTTCGGTCTCGGAAGCCACATACTGGCTAAAATCTCCTAAGCCGGCAGCGATCGGGTTCGTCTAAAACCGAGCGGGGCAATGAACGACCTCCAGTCGCCTGGACCGACTCTTGGATCGTTGAAATGAGCCGCTCTAAGGAAGGCGAGGCTCGTGCCCCGTACGAGACGTGCCTGACGCGAGAGTCGGCTCCGGTGACCGGTTCGGCGCGTTACTCGGCACGATGAAAGCTAACTGACGCGAGACCAAATCAGCGTGCGGACGACCACTTCACCCTCCGCGGAAGTGGTCTCGAGTTTGATGGTCAGTGTATCGCCTTCAACCAGCATCCTTCGAGTGACGAGCAAGCCTACGTTCTCCTTTGAAAGCGCGCCCACAAGCCGCTGGGTCACTTTTTTCTCGGCGTCGTCGATCGTGTAGGTGCCGAAATAGGCGTCATAGCCACCTTGCGCACGACTATTGTTTGAAGCACTAGCGGCTGCATCAGTGATCGGACCAGAGCGATCCCGCTTCATAAACTGTGCAGCAAAATTCCCTGCCCGGTCATAAAAGAGCAGTGCCACGGGATCTTCGCCAAGCGACGGCTCAACGCGACGCTCGCCACTGCGGGTGCAATCGATGCGACTGAGCAGCTTCCATGTTCCGGGTAGGACTACGCTCAAGGGATCCATCGGTGTTTTGTATACGCCAACGTTGAAGTGAACCGCCCTAACGAGGGCGCGGTTCCTGCCCCGCAGCAGAAGTGACCGAGGCAGAGGTCGGTTCCGACGATTGTATTAGGCCTATTCTGGGGGTCTTGAAAACGCCAAACCCAAATCTGCCCGTCTTCCTCGTGGACACGAGGTCCTTCCAAAATAAAACTCAATTTGCGCAGAATTCGCGTCGAGGCGTTTTCCTCGGGTAACGTGTGAGCTTTGATAACAATCCCGAAAGCGCTTTCCTTTGCCAATGAAATCAGCGAAGAAGCCATACGCGTGGCGACCCCCCGACCTTCGTTACCAGGAAACGTAAAATACGCTATTTCCACGACGCCACTCTTGGGAGCACTCGTGAAGGCACAAGTACCCACGCAGATACCGTTCTCGTGCGCCAAATAGCCTATCCACGGGGGAATACAGCCGACTCTGGAATAGAGCTGTACAGTAGAATGAATTGCGGACCGACCAGTTTCTGGAACGAGTCCTGTAAACCCTGAAACGGTTCCATCGTTGTTTATCGGCGCGAGGTTCACTTCAGGTCTAACGTCGAGGTGACCGGCGCCATCAATGGCGCGTCTCGTGCCCCGCACGAGACGTGCCTGAGGCAGGGGTCGGATACGAAGATTGGTTAGGCTTCTGAGGTCGTTGGATCGATGATTCTCCTGACTTCGGAAATGCGGTTGGCTGGAAACCCACCCTGTTTCGCGTGCTCGCGCACCATCGCCTCGTTCGGCGCTATGTACACGCAATAGATTTTATCATCGGTTACGTAGCTCTCGAGCCACTGAATTTGTGGGCCTAGATTTTTCAACACGCTGCATGACTTCTGAGAGATCCCTTGCAGCTGCTCGGGGGTGAGTTTTCCTGCGCCTGGTATTTCGCGTTCGATAACGTATTTTGGCATGGTGTTTTTGTGGTTAAACTTTGAGCGGTGCGGCTTACACTCCTGACATTAATCTTTCTACTGGCACCTATTCGATCCATTAATCCAGCGCCGGTCAATATCGGCGCTCTTCGACAACATTGGTGCGGACGCTCCTTTTTCCGCCAGCGTTCCTATCCAGACGCCACCAACAAAGCCATGCAAGCGGATCGGCTCATAGCTTTGATCAATGTGCGTTGATTCGGATCGCGTGCCAAAACTTCTAGGTGGCGTAGTCCGGGAGACTCGTGTCAGAACTCTTGGCGTCAGTTCCCATCGTCTAACCATCAATTTTCGAATTTCCTACCACCGTGACCACCTTCATTGGATCGATCCCAAGAATAAATCCAAAGGGTACAAAATCACTGGCGGAAGTAACTCGATTGATGTCCTCGTTCAGGACCCTAAAAAAAAGCTCTGAGCCTGTCGCCTTCGGAAGAGAAGGTATGTTACAGGAAGCTCAGATTGCCACGGTGGAGTGACCATGGACGTCCACCCCACCCGAGAGGAATTCCTCGCGCTCGCCCGGATCGGCAACTTGATCCCGGTGTACGCCGACCTGATGGCGGACTTCGAGACGCCTGTCTCCGCGTACTCCAAGCTGCGCGGGCACGGCCCGGCCTACCTTCTCGAGTCGGTCGAGGGCGGCGAGAACCTGTCGCGCTACAGCTTCATCGGCTGCCGGCCGCGCAAGACCTTCGCCTGCGGCCCTGCGACCACCGAGATCCGGGAAGCGGGCCAGCCGGCCCGCACGGTTCCCACGCCCAAGGACCCGCTCTCGCTGATCGAGGCCGAGCTCCGGCAGTTCCGGCCGGTGAAGCTCCCCGGCCTGCCCCGCTTCACCGGCGGGGCCGTCGGGTTTCTCAGCTACGAGTATGTCACCCGCATCGAGACCACCGTGCCGGCGGCGGCCATCGACGAGCTCAGGATGCCGCTCATCTACTTCATGCTCTCGGACAGCCTGCTCATCTTCGACCGCGCGAAGCAGACCCTGCGCCTCTGCGTGAACGCCCACGTCACGGCGGCCGGCCCCGACGCGGCGTTCTCCGCCGCGGAGGCCGAGCTCTGCCAGCTCTTCGAGGTGCTAAAGCAGCATGGTTCCCTCGCTCCGGCGCCGCTCATCACCCCCCCACGGGTCGAGGTGCCCCCGGGAAACTTCACCCGGCCCGACTACGAGAAGCTCGTCGAAAGCGTGAAGGAGTACATCCGCGCGGGAGACGTGATCCAGGTCGTCCCCTCCCAAAGGTTCTCGCGCCGGTTCACCAAGACTCCGCTCGACCTCTACCGCGCCCTGCGGACCGTGAATCCGTCGCCGTACACGTTCATCCTCGACGCGGGCGACTTCGCCCTCGTCGGCGCGTCCCCCGAGGTGCACGTGCGCCTGACCGACGGGCGTGTCGAGATCCGGCCCCTCGCCGGCACGCGGCCGCGCGGCGCGACGCATGAGGAGGACCTCGCCCTTGAGAAGGAGCTCCTCGCAGACGAGAAGGAGCGCGCCGAGCACCTGATGCTGGTCGACCTCGCGCGAAACGACATCGGGCGCGTCTGCGCGTTCGGCTCGATCCATGTCCCCGACTACATGTTCGTCGAGCGCTACTCGCACGTCATGCACATCGTCTCGCAGGTCGAGGGCACGATCTCCCCGGAGAAGAATGCGTTCGACCTCATGCGCGCCACGTTCCCGGCCGGGACCGTCAGCGGCGCGCCCAAGGTGCGGGCCATGCAGATCATCGCCGAGAAGGAGCCTGTCCAGAGGGGCTTCTACGCGGGCGCCCTCGGGTATTTCGGCTACGACGGCAACCTGGACTCGTGCATCACGCTGCGGACGGCGCTTCTGCGCGACGGGATGATCCACATCCAGGCTGGCGGCGGAGTGGTCGCCGACTCGGACCCCGCCGCGGAGTACCAGGAAACGGTCAACAAGGCCGGCGCGCTGTTCAAGGCCGTCGAGATCGCGTCGCGGTTCTGACATTGGGCCGCGCCCAGGGGGTGCCGGCACCGTAACAGGCCCGTTACGGCAGGCCTCTTTAATCGCAGGATCCGTCGCCCGACAATCGCCGCATGTCCAATGTCCGGGTAGTGTCATCCGATCGCTCGGTTTCTCCAAAAGAATTCATGCTAATGGCGGGGGCTGCGGGGGATTCGATAAACTTATGCCATCCTCTGGGCGCGGAGCGCCAAAGTGCGCCGCGCTCCCTATGGAATGGGACATAATTACGCTGAAAATGTGTGACGTTTCCGCAACCTTAGAGGGGAGCGCTCGTCTGGCCGGACGGAACAGTTTACGCTTTGAGGTGGGGAACAATCGACCGTTTCAATCCTCAAAGAGATAGAGACCGAAATGCACCTCAAATACAGGGCCGACGGCCCAACCGCCGAAGTGGACACAGATGAGACCGGCCGGTCAGCGCCCGCCCCGGAGCGCCCCGCCCAGTTCGACAACCCGCCGTCGTTCCTCGAGAAGCCCGAGCCGGCCGAGGCGCCCTCGGTCCCGACGGACCGCAGCAACCTGCAGATCTATCTCCAGGAGATCGGAAAGACGGCGCTGCTGACGATCGCCGAGGAGATTTCCCTGGCCAAGCGCATCCGCCGCGGCGACAAGTCCGCGCGCGACCACATGATCAAGGCGAACCTGCGCCTGGTGGTGAAGATCGCGATGGACTACAAGGATTTCGGCCTGCCGCTGCTCGACCTCATTAGCGAGGGGAACATCGGGCTTGTGAAGGCCGTCGAACGCTTCGACCCGCGCAAGGGCGGCAAGCTCTCGACCTACGCGGCCTGGTGGATCAAGCAGTCGATAAAGAGGGCCCTGGCCAACCAGTCGAAGACGATCCGGCTGCCCGTCCACCTGGTCGACAAGATCTCGAAGATGAGGAAGACGGCGATGGTGATCTCGGAGCGCATGGGGCGCGAGCCGACCGACGAGGAGCTCGCGATGGAGCTGCAGATCCCGACCTCGAAGGTCGCGCACCTGAAGTCGGTGAGCGTGAGGCCCGCCTCGCTGGACGCGCCGGTCGGCGAGGACGGCGACTCGGCCACCTTCGGCGAGATCGTGGGCGACGACAACGCGACCAGCCCCTACGACAACCTTCGCGACAAGAACATGAACTCCGACCTGCACTCGATGGTCGCCTCTCTCGACAAGCGCGAGGCCGATATCATCCGGATGCGCTTCGGGCTGGACGGACACAGCGAGCTGACGCTCGAGGAGGTGGGCCGCCGCTTCAACGTGACCCGCGAACGCATCCGCCAGCTCGAGTACATCGCGCTGGGGAAGATGCGCCGGGCCATGGCCAAGCACGAGGCCGTGCGCAGCGCCGACGAGGTCGAGCAGGAGGACCGCCAGCGCCAACGCATGACGGTCATCCGCGAGTTTATCGAGTCGAAGGCGAAGCGGTCCGGGCGTTCGGACGAGAGCTGAGGCGGCCCCCAGGGCTACTCACCCTTCTTTGAAGCCTCGTCGAGGATGTCGCCGAGGTTCATCATGTCGTTGCTCGCGCTGCGGTTGAGGGCCTCGTAGGAGGCGGTCTCCGCCGCAAGCTGGTCCGCGCTGTAGTTCGCGGCCTTTATCGACAGCCCGAGCCTGCGCTCCTCGCGGTCGATCTTGATGACGCGGGCGGTGACCTTCTGCTCGGGCTTGAGGACGTCCTTCACCTTGTCGATGCGCTCCTCGCTGATCTGCGAGATGTGCACGAGGCCGTCGATGCCGTCCTTGAGCTCCACGAAGGCGCCGAACGAGGTCACCTTCGTGACCGTTCCCTCGACCACGTCTCCGATCTTGAAGAAGCTGTCGATGTCCGACCAGGGGTCGGTCGCCAGCTGCTTCATGCCGAGGCTGATGCGCTGCTGCTGCGGATCGATGTCGAGCACGATGGCGTCGACCTCGTCGCCCTTCTTCAGGACCTCGGACGGGTGGTTCACCTTGCGGGTCCAGCTCATGTCCGAGACGTGGACCATGCCGTCGATGCCCTCCTCGAGCTCGATGAAGGCGCCGTAGGTGGTCATGTTGCGGACCTTGCCGCGAACGCGGGCCCCGATCGGGTAGTTGTGGCGGACCATGTCCCACGGGTTGGGCTCGAGCTGGCGCAGGCCGAGCGAGATTTTCTGCTCGTCCTTCTGGATGCCAAGGACGACCGCATCGAGCTCCTGTCCGACCTTGAGCAGCTCGGAGGGCTTCGTGATGCGCTTTGTCCAGGACATCTCGGTAATGTGGACCAGGCCCTCGACGCCCGGCTCGATCTCGACGAACGCACCGTAGGGAACCAGGTTGACGACCTTGCCGCGGACCTTCGCCCCGACCGGAAACTTGCGGTCGATCTCGTCCCAGGGGTTCTTGGTCGTCTGCTTGAGGCCGAGCGACACCCGCTCCTTCTCGCGGTTCACCTCGATGATCATGACCTCGATCTCCTCGCCCTGCTTGAGCAT
>CAZHPC010000146.1:0-7589 GCA_964534685.1 uncultured Opitutaceae bacterium | reverse complement strand
GTACGTCCGGTGGTGTGAGAGCTGGGGGAGGGTAACCTCCCCTCGCTACTCGATCTACACGACTGCAGGAGTAGCCGGCGCCGGGCGTTTCAAAAACGCGGCCACGATCAGCGATATTATCAGGCCCAGAAGGAATATGTAAAAGAAGGCCAAGACCGACGCCGGTCCGGCTGACATCATCCACCTGGTCATGGTCTCGGCCTTGTCGAGCCTGTCACCGCTCATGCCGCTGGCCTCCATTTTTGCCATCCTGTCCTGGATCATGAGCTCGGTAAACGCCGGATTGATGAAGGCATAATACGCATAGGCGAAGACCGAGCTCAGAAAGGAGGCGACGAGGGAGATCAATGCGCCCGCACCGACGGCGCGGCCATAGCCGAAGTCCTCCTCCTTCGGCGTCTCGTCGCGCCTGCTTCTCACCCCAAGGACTAGGCAGGTCACCGTGATCGCAAGGCCCAGGAGGCCGCCGATCCACCCGGCGGACGTCAGCTTTGAGGCGTCAGAGTGGAAGCCAAGGAAGTAGAGGACCAGCGTGACAAAGGCGCCGGCGAGCGCCGAGATGAAGCCGTAGAGGGAGCAGGTTTTCATGGGGAGTTTGTCGAAAAGAGTGGTTTCCCTGGCGCACCGATGCGTCCCGTCAGGCGTCAATCCCGTGGTCCGTCGGCGGCGTCCCGGTCCCCGGGGCCGAGTCGCCAAAACGCGGCGGTGCGGTCGGCGGAATCGCGGGTGACGGCTGGGCCACCTGCGGGACGGCCGGCTTCAGGGCGGCCGGGGAAGGTCTCTCTGGGGGTTCGTCCATGGCCCTCTTGAATTCCTGCTCAACATCGCCCGCAGCCTTCTTGAACTCCTTGATTGCCTTGCCTAGGCCGCGTGCGAACTCGGGCATCTTCTCCCCTCCGAAGAAGATCAGGACAACCACGAGTATCACGATGAGCTCCGACCCACCGAGGGAATCGAGGAATGCGATCATGGCGGGCGGCGAGATCATGGGAAACGTCACGCGCTAAGGTTACAGGGAAAACCCATCCCCGCAATCCTATCTCACGGCAACGCTCACGGTGAAGGTCTCCCTGCCGCCCGGCGGCACGAGGTGCAGACCCCTCTTGTGCTGGGGCGCGTTCGCGGGCCCCATCCAAGGCTCGACGCAGTAGAACGGCGAGTCGTCAGCCTGGGTCCACGTGACGAACGCGGCGCCGCCCGCCGCGGCCTCTTCCGATCCCAATCGGATCGCGACATCGCCCGGTTGGCCCTTCTCGCCAAATACGACCTCCGGACTCCGCAGGGCGGTGTGGAAGGTGTCGATCAGCTCCCGGTTGTCCATCCGCTCCTCGGTGGCCAGATTCGGGCCCGCGACGAGGTTTCCGGCTGCGTCCTGCCGCAGCCTGTCCCCCGCAGCGATCCTGATCAGGTAGTCCCCGCGAACGGATCCCTCGCTCCAGGGCAGAGTGAAGTAGAAGTGGTGCCCGGCGCTCCACGGCAGCGGCTCGTCCCCCAGGTTCTCAAGGGATAGGTTGCAGGTGAGCCCAAGGGCCGTGAAGCGGTACCCGACTCGGAATTCGTACTGGAAAGGATAGCACGCTTTCGCCTCGTCGCCCGGGACGAGCACGGCCTCGAACCCGCTGTCATCCATCCGCACCGCTCGAAAGTCGCCCTGACGCGCGAACCCGTGGATGGGCATAGCCCTTCGCACCCCCCGCGCGTCACGCCAGAAGCCGATCTCTCCCCGGTCGAAAGATCGGGCGCAGAATGGGAACAGGATCGGGTTGCCGCCGCGAGCTCGGTGGAACTCCCCGATTGCTGCGACCTCCGGCCAGTAGATGACGTCGCGCACGGATCCGTCTCCCATCATCACATTCCAATTCATTAGTCGCGCGCCCTTTTCGGGCAGCGCCAAGAACGTCGAGCCTCCCACGCGCCAGCGGATCAGCGTTTGTCCCAAGTACGGAATCTTCTCCATGCCAAGAATGGGGGGCGTGCGGCCGCGCGATGCAACCCGCCCCAGGGTCGGGCTACCGGTTTGAAAAATCGAACTGGATCCGCTCGTGGCCGGTATAGCCGGTCGGATAGCGGTGGCCCTTGTACTCGATTTCCACCGCGCCCTGGTCGGAGGCGGTCAGGAAGAGGGGCACATTGGGGAACTCCTTGTGCTCGCCTGCCTGGAGCGAGCCCTGGAAGAGTTCCACGCCGTCCGACTTGCGCACGACCTTTATCCGCACCTGCTCGGCGGCGACGATGGAAACGGCACTGGCCGGCGCGGCCGTCTGGACCTCGGCCAGCTCGCCCGCGGGCGGCATTGTGGACCGTGTCGACGTGGGCACGGGACCCGAGCCCGCGATCGACTTTATGATCCAGAACGCCACGAGAAGCAGCACGACGCCCACGAGCACGATGCCGCCCTTGAAGACCAGCGCGGGGTCGATCGGAGGACCCTTCGGGAGATTCTCGCCCGGGCGTTGAAACCTCGCGGGGTGGGGCCGTTGCATGGGCTCGGGCGCCTGCGCCTCGCCCTGGGGCTCGCCGCGCTCGTCGGCCGAGGAGATGGCCAGATCCATCCTGCCGTACACCTCCCGGCTCGGCTGGCGCAGCCGGGGTTCGCCGCCTCGGAGCGCCGTGTAGTCGTTCAGCAGCCTGTCGGACGGTATCCGAAGGAAGTTCGCATAGCCGCGCAGGAATCCGCGCGTGTAGATGTCGGTGAGGCCGATCTCAAACTGGTTGCCCTCAAACTTCTGCAGATACTCGCCCCGTATCTTGGTCGCCTCGGCCGCTTCGCGGATGGATATGCCCTTCTTCTTGCGGGCCTCCTCAAGGCGTTCTCCGATAGTCTGCATGTCCGATCAGTTACAGGTTTTTGCGGGCAGGGAAAGACTGATTTGTCCTATGGGTCGCCGGCTCGACTCACTGCGAGTCCAGATCGCCGAGGATTTCGCGGGGGCTTGAGCCGTTCTCTGGCCCGACAATGCCCTTCTCCTCCATCATTTCCATGATCCGCGCAGCCCTGTTGTAGCCGATCCGCAGCCGGCGCTGGAGCATGGAGGTGCTCGCCCGCCGCGTGGACTTCAGGACGTCGAGCGCCCTTGAGTACAGCTCCTCGTCGCTCCCCATTTCCTCGTCCTCCTCGTCCCCGTCCTCCTCCTCGTCGCTCGATGCGCGGTCGATCTGCTGCTGGACCGCATGCGCGAACTGGGGCGGACCGTTACGCTTGAGAAATTCGACGATCTCGTGGATCTCGTCCTCACCGACAAACGCGCCCTGGGCGCGGACTAGCCGCGACGTCCCGGGCGGCGAAAAGAGCATGTCACCCTTGCCGATCAGGGTCTCCGCTCCCTTGGTGTCGAGGATGGTGCGCGAATCCACCTGCGACGCGACCTGGAAGGCGATTCGCGAGGGCAGGTTGGCCTTGATGACTCCCGTTATGACGTTCACCGACGGCCGCTGGGTGGCGATTATCAGGTGTATGCCCGCCGCGCGGGCGAGCTGTGCCAGGCGGGCGATCGAGGTCTCGATCTCCGCCGGCGCAAGGATCATCAGGTCGGCGAGCTCGTCGATGATCGCGACAATGTAGGGCAGGTGATCCGGGATCTCTAGCGTGTCGGCGCCCAGGGGGTCGAGCCCCTGCAGCGAGGCCTGCGCGTCTGCGTGGGCCTTGGCGTCCTTCTTGCGCGTGTTGAACCCCACGATGTTCCTCACGTTCGCCTTCGCGAAGATCTGGTACCGCTGCTCCATCTCGCCCAGGAGCCATTTCAGGGCCGCGGGAACCTTCTTCGGCTCCGTGACGACGGGGATGAACATGTGCGGAAGGCTGTTGAAGATCTTCAGCTCGACGACCTTCGGATCGACCATGATCATCCGCACATCCTTCGGGCTCTTCGAGTACAGGATGGAGGTGACGATCGAGTTTATGCAGACGGATTTTCCCGAGCCCGTCGCGCCGGCGATCATCAGGTGGGGCATCTTGGCCAAGTCCGATACAAGGGGCCGGCCCGAGACATCGCGCCCGAGCGCGATGGGAAGCTCCGCCTTCGCCGACGCCCAGTCCTCGCTCTCGAGGAGCTCGCGCATGCCCACCGGCGTCGGGTTCAGGTTCGGCACCTCGACTCCCACGGCGGCCTTGCCAGGTATGGGCGCAAGGATGCGAACGGACTGCGCGCGCATCCCGAGCGCGATGTTCTTCTCCAGGCCTGCGATCTTCTCGACGCGCACGCCGGGCGCCGGCACGACCTCGTAGCGGGTTATCACCGGCCCCACGTGGATTTCGCCGAGCGAAACCTCGACGCCGAACTCCCCGAGGATCCGCAGGAGAGTCTCCGCGTTGTGCCTGTGCTCCTCGTCGCTGTTTCCGGCTGCCGGCTTCGCCTGCTCCTTGAGGAGCTTTACCGGCGGAAACTCGTAGCTCTCATCAAACGTCTGGGGCAGCACGACCTTTGCCTTCTTCGGCTCCTCCGGCTTCACGATCGTGAGCGCTATCTTGGGTGCGGGTTCCCGGGGCGGCGGCTCCCTGGGTGGGGGTTCCCTCGGCGCGGGCGGCTTTGGCTCCCCCTTGGGCGACGCATCGGAGATCGGGAATCCGGGCCGCGTCAGGGTCCGGCCAAGCGGATCGTCCGCCGCCCGGGCCACGAGGAACTTCTTCACGCCCGTGGGTCCGACGGGCGGAGGAGGCACCGGCGGCAGGGGCGGGGCGATTGCGCTCTTCTGCTTCCCAAACTCCTCCTTCCGCTTGGCCCTTTCCTCGACGAGCGCCGCCTTCTTCCGCGCCCGCTCTGCCCGCCATTCCGTGAAGTTCGACAGGATCTTCTCGATCTCGGTGCCGATGTCCCTGGTAAAGACGAAGAGGAGCGCCACGCAGTAGACCGTTCCAAGGAGAAGGCCCGTACCGAAGGGTCCCAGCGCATCCGAGAGCATCCGCTTGTAGATGATCTGGCCGATCAAACCGCCGAGGGCCTTCGGGAATGTGTCGCTCGACTTGAAGCTCTCGAACATTGCGAGCAGCCCGGACATGGAGACGATCCAGATGACCACGGCCGCGACGCGAGTCGCCACCAGGTGCCTGGAATTCCTGACGGCGATGTAAAACATCCAATAAAGGGCCACGGGCAGGAGCACCGTGCTGCCGCCCAGGCAATAGAAGAGGATCCAGACCGTGTCCGCCCCTACCCATCCGACCCAGTTCTTCCCGACGGGCGCGGTCGAGTGAAATCCCGACTGGTTCGGATCGTAATTAAGGAGCGCCGCCGTCAGGTAAGTCGCCAGCACGAAACAAAGCATCGCCGCCAGCCAGTTCGGGCGGTAACGGGGGCCTTGGAACGACGGGCCTCCGTTTGGATTTGAACTATCTGATTTGGGCATCTGTGCTTCCGGGCGTAGCGGCTTGCGGATTGGACGCTAGTATCCGGGCTGGTCAAATGTAAACCCCTCCCGACCTTTTTTACAATAATCTCGATATCAGCACTCATGCGAGAAGTTCTTCAGTTCCAACCGATTTACCAAGAACGCGTCTGGGGCGGCCGCAGGCTTCAGACATTGCTTGGCCGGGAGCTTCCCGCCGGCCCGCCGATCGGCGAAAGCTGGGAGATTGTCGACCGGCCGGAGGCGCAGTCGCGGGTGAAGCGGGGGCGATTCGGGGGGTCGACGCTTCGCGAGCTGATCGAGCACCATCCGGCCGAGATCATGGGTCCGGGGTGGAAGCCGTCCGCGCCCTTTCCGCTGCTTGTGAAATGGCTCGACTGCTCCGAGAGGCTGAGCCTGCAGGTGCATCCCCCCGCCGATGTTGCGGCAAGCCTAGGGGGCGAGCCGAAGACCGAGAACTGGTACGTTGCGCATTCGGCGCCCGGGGCGTCGCTCTTCGTGGGGCTCAAGCCGGGAGTGACCCGCTCGGCCTTTTCCAAGGCCGTCGCCAACGGCACCGCGGAGGAGAGCGTCAACAAGGTTTCGGTTGCCTCCGGAGACTCGGTGCTCGTGCGCAGCGGGCAGGTCCACGCGATAGGCGCCGGCAACCTGATACTTGAGATCCAGCAGAACTCGGACACGACCTACCGGCTCTACGACTGGGGCAGGGTCGGGCTCGACGGAAAGCCCCGGAAGCTCCACCTCGAGGAGTCGTTGCGCTCGATCCTCTGGGACGTGGGGCCCCCCGAGCTCGTCAGGGCCGCCCCGACCTCGGGCGTGATTGCCTCGTGCGATGAGTTCTCCATCAGGCGCGTGGTCCTGGGAAAGGGCGAGCCGCTGCGTTTCTCGGCGAGCGAGCAGCCGAGGATTCTTAGCGTGGCCGCCGGCGCCCTGGCCCTTTCGGGTGCCCCCCCGGGCGCGAAGCCGCTCCTGGCGGGCGACAACGCGCTCCTGCCCTGGTCGGCCGATTTCGAGTTCGTGGCGCCTGATCCCGCGATCATCCTCGTCACGGAGGACTTCGTTTGAGCGGAATTGCCAAGGCTTGCCTCCTTCTCGGAGGGCTCTTTGCGCTGGCGGCTCTCGCATGGATGGCCTTCCTCCCGGCCATCGTCGAGGGCGAGCTTCGCGCGGCCACCGGCTTCGACTTCCGGATCACGGTCCTTGCGGCGAATCCCTTCACCGGGCGGGTCGTTGTGAGGGGACTGGCCGCAAGGAACCCGCCGGCGTATCTGTCCCCCGATTTTGTCGTCCTGCGGGAGCTGAGGGCCGACGTGGACGTCTTCTCGTGGGTCTTCACCGACCGCATCGTGCTCGACGAGCTCGACGTTGACGCTGCGAGGATAGAGCTCGTCCGGAAACGGGACGGCAAGTCGAACGCGGGCGAATTCGTCGCCGCGTTCTCAAGGAGCGGCGCAACGTCTCCTGAGGGACCTGGGGCGGTCTCGCAGCGCAGACACACGAAATATCTGATCAAGAGGCTTCGTATCAGGCTCGATCAGCTCGTCATCGCCGACTACTCGGGGCCGAAGCCCGACGAGACCACCTACAGCCTCAACATCGACCACACCTATTCCAACGTGTCGCAAGCGAAGCAGCTCCTTGTGCCGGAGGTCGTCAGGAGCCTGTATTCATTCGGGCTGCACCACGACGCGGCGCAGCTGCTCCCCGGCGAGTTCGGCCGCGCCCTCGCCGATGCCGTGGGGAGTGCAGCGCACGTCGGCGCCAAGCTCAAGGGCGCCGGGCAGAAGGCCCAAGAATACCTGAAGGGCCTACTCGACAAACTTGAACAATCGGGGAAGCCGTAGTTTAGTTGCGGTCTTTTTCATGAGCAGCTCCAAGACCGAAGACACGAAGAACAACCCGGCATCCGAAAAGGAGAAGGCTCCTGCACCCGGAAAGGCGGGGGCCCAGGCGCAGGCCCTTGCTGCCCCGGATCCGGCCGAACAGGTCGCGGCCGCCAAGAAGGAGGCGGCCGCGAACCACGACCGCTACGTGCGGGCCGTCGCGGACCTGGAGAACTTCCGCCGCAGGACCGTCAGGGAGAAGGAGGAGCTTCGCCTCTTCGCCGCATCGCGCCTGCTTGAGGACCTCCTGCCCGCACTGGACAACCTCGGCCTCGGGCTCGCCGCCGCGAGGCAGCCGAACGCGGACCTCAAGGCCCTAGCGGGCGGAGTCGAGCTCGTGCAGCAGCAGCTCAAGGGGGCCCT
>CAZHPC010000145.1:0-7620 GCA_964534685.1 uncultured Opitutaceae bacterium | reverse complement strand
GCTCGAGACCCTCTCGAAGGGCAGCGAGGAGGCCAAGAAGAACGCCGACGAGGCGACCATGTCCAAGGACCGCCGCGACGAGCTGGTGATCCTCAAGAAGTAGTAATACCGGACAGGATACGCTTGGCGGTCTCGACGCCTTTCTTCATGACGTCGAGATTGAAGCTCTCGTTGGGGGCGTGAAGGTTGTCCTCGGGCAGGAAGAGCCCGAGCATGACCGAGTCCAGTCCCGTGGCCTTCTTGATCTGCGGAATGATCGGCACGCTTCCGCCCTCTCGAAGGTACAGCGGCGGCCTCCCCCATACCGCCGTGACGGCGGCATCCGTCGCCCGGAACATGCGCGCAAGCACGGGCGACTGGTCCTTAGGCGTGTTCGGGCGCCCCGGGGGGACGACCACGTAGGCGTCGCCCTTGTGCTGGTCGACGAAGTCCACCCTGACGCCCTTCGGCGTCCGGGCCCGGATCGCGTCCATCACCAGCTTCTTGATCTTGTCGGGCTCCTGGTTGGGCACCAGCCGGCAGCTAATCTTCGCGAACGCTTTGCTCGGGATCACCGTCTTGGTGCCCTCGCCCTGGTAGCCGCCTCCAATCCCGTTGAACTCGAGGGTGGGCTGGAACCGGATGGCCTCGAAGGGCGAGAACCCGGGCGGCGTGTAGAAGGCGTCGATCCCGAGGAAGTCCATGTAGGCCTTCCCGTCGCCTTCGAGCTTCGCCAGCTCGGCCCTCTCCCAGGGCTCCACGTCGAGCACGTCGTCGTAGAATCCCGGCACGTTGACGCGCGCGTCGGGCGTGTGGAGGGTCGCGCAAATCTCCGCGAGCGCCTGGATCGGGTTGCGCAGCACGCCCCCGTGAAGGCCCGAGTGCAGGTCGCCCTTCGGACCCGTGACGACGAGGTCCATGAGCCCGAGGCCCCGCAGGCCGCACGTGATGACAACCTGCTTCTCGTTGGGAAGCGCCGTGTCCGAGAGGTAGACGAGGTCGGCCTTCCTCAGGCGGTCCGCATGGCTGGCGAGGAACGCCGGAAAGCTCGGGCTTCCGATCTCCTCCTCTCCCTCGATCAGAAAGGTGATCCTGAGCGGAAGCCCGGGGTCGGCCTCGAGCAGCTGCGCGACCGCCGCGATGTTGGTCATGAGCGGCCCCTTGTTGTCGGCGGCACCGCGGCCGTAGATGCGGTTTCCGATGACCGTCGGCTCGAAGGGCTTGGTCTTCCACAGTCCGAGCGGATCGGCCGGCTGCACGTCGTAGTGGCCGTAGATCACGATGTGGGGCCAGGCCGGCTCCCCCCCGCGGGTCGCCAGCACGATCGGGTGAACGTCCGTCTTCACCACCTCGACCTCAAAGCCAAGCGATCCGAGAAGCCCGGAGACGAACTTCTGGGCGCCCTGCATCCCCTCCTTGAACTTCGGGTCGGTTGAGACGCTCGGGAATCGGATGAATTCCTTCAGTTTTTCGACGGGATCAAACATCCGCCGAGGTTGGGCGATACCCCGATGGCTGCCAATCCTGAACGGTCCGGGGCGTTGGGCTCAGTGCCTGAAATGCCGGATCCCCGTGAACACCATCGCCATGCCGCGCTCGTCCGCGGCCTTGATGACCTCCGGGTCGCGCACGGACCCGCCGGGCTGGATGGCCGCGGTCGCCCCGGCCTGCGCGGCGGCGATAAGCCCGTCGGCGAACGGGAAGAGCGCCTCACTTACAACGACGGAGCCCTTGAGGTCGAGCCCCGCCTCCCCGGCCTTCCAGACGGCGATCCTTGAGCTGTCAACCCGGGCCATCTGGCCGGCCCCGATCCCGAGCGTCTGCTCGCCGCGGCAGTAGACGATCGCATTCGACTTCACGTGCTTGCAGACCTTCCAGCCGAACATCAACGCGTCCCACTCCTGCGTGGAGGGCTGGCGTCTTGTGACAACCCTGAAGGAGGCGGGGTCGCCGAGCGTGCGGTCCCGGTCCTGAACGAGCACGCCCCCGACAACCGAGCGGATCTCCTGGAGGGCGTCTGCGCCCAGCCCCTCCTTCGCCACCATCAGGCGCAGATTCTTCTTCTTCTGAAGCGTCGCCAGGGCTTCGGGGTCAAAGCGCGGGGCGATGATGACCTCGGTGAAGATGTCCGCGATGCGCGATGCCAGCGCCCCGTCCATCGTGCGATTGGCGATGATGACCCCGCCGAAGGGGGCCTGGCGGTCCGTTGCGAGGGCCTTCTCCCAAGCATCGACGAGCGTGTCGGCGCTTCCAAGGCCGCAGGGATTGGTGTGCTTGAGGATCGCCACTGTCGGGCGCTCGAATTCGCCGATCAGGTACGTGGCGGAGGTAATGTCCAGGATGTTGTTGTAGCTTAGCTCCTTGCCCTGGAGCTGCTGGTAATGGTCGCGGAACGTGCCGTAGAGCGCGGCCTTCTGGTGGGGGTTCTCGCCGTACCTGAGCGCCTGCGCCTTCTTCCACGAAAGGCTGAGCACCGACGGGTAGCCGCCCAGTGCCTCCAGGTCGGGGCCGGCCTCCTGCAGTTCGAGGTAACGCCCTATGGCGGCGTCGTAGGCCGCCGTCCGCTGGAAGACCTTGAGCGCAAGCTTGCGCCGAAGGGCCGCCAGCGCGGCCGGGCCGCCCGCCATTGCGGCGAGTACGCCGTCATAGTCGGAGGGGTCGCAGACCACCGTCACGCTCTCGTGGTTCTTCGCGGCGCTGCGGAGCATCGAGGGTCCCCCGATGTCGATGTTCTCGATGGCGTCCTCAAACCTCACCCCGGGCTCGGCGACCGTCTGCTCGAACGGGTAAAGGTTGACGACCACAAGGTCGATCAGCTCGATCCCGTTCCTCTCGGCCTCGGCCAGGTGCTCCGGCTTGTCGCGCCGGCACAGCAGGCCGCCGTGGATCCTCGGGTGGAGCGTCTTGACGCGGCCCTCCATGATCTCGGGAAAGCCGGTGTGCTGGCTCACCTCCGTGACGGGAAGGCCCCTGCCCTGCAGCATCCGGGCCGTGCCCCCCGTGGAGAGGAGCGTGTAGCCGTGGTCCCTGACGAGCGACGCGGCAAACTCTGCCAGGCCGCGCTTGTCGCTCACCGATAGAAGGGCGAGTTTTCGCATGGTCAAAGGGTGTTTGTGCGGCCCGCGCCCCGTGGCATCAAGCGGAAAGCCGCTTGCGGATAGAGCGAAGGGGCGTCTCCTTATGGTCGTGCCCTGCGGATCCTCCCATGAATTGCCCGGCCTGACGGCCCGCCTGGACAAACTGGTCCACCACCACGGGGGTGTGAGCCTGCCCGAGGACAAGCCGCACGCCTTCGTCTACTACATCACGATCCGCAACGGCTCCGACAGGACCGTGAGCCTGCTCGGGCGCAAGTGGGTGATCGACTACGGCGGGGGCAACCGCCAGGTGATCGAGGGCGACAAGATCGTGGGTGAGACTCCGCGGCTCGCCCCCGGCGAGGAGTTCTCGTACAACAGCCACCACATCACCGGGAGGGACGCCCACGTCCAGGGGAGCTTTCACGGGGTCGACGAGACCGGCGCCAAGGTCCACGTGATCCTGCCGCCCTTTGACCTCATCATACCGACGTGAGCGGTGTTCAGGTGAGCTTGTCCGCGCGGCACTTGAATAATCCAGGCGCGCACTCCTTAATCCCGCCCGAAAGATGAAGCTCATAGACCTGAACCGCGATGGCGGCATCGGCGCCAACTCGCTGTTCGTGCAGCTGGGCGACCTCAACATTCTCGTGGACTCGGGCCTGCACCCGAAGAAGGTGGGGCGCAGGGCGACCCCCGACCACACCCCGCTCAGGGGGAAGAATCTCGACCTGATCATCATCACGCACTGCCACCTTGACCACATCGGCAGCCTTCCCGTGACGATGAGGGAGCACCCCGACGCCCAGGTCATCATGACCACCTCGAGCCGGATGCTGATCGAGCGCATGCTTCACAACTCGGCCAGCGTCATGCTGCGCCAGCGCGAGGACGAGAACATACCCGACTACCCGCTGTTCACGCACGAGGAGATCGACCGGATCTCCAGGCGCCTGACGGGCGTGCAATTCGGGCACGCGAAGAAGTTCCGGGGAGGCCGCGACGAGATCGAGGTCACCCTGCACCACGCCGGACACGTCGCCGGGGCCGCCGCGGTCGAGATCCGGCACAAGCACCGCGCGATCTTCTTCACGGGCGACGTCCTCTTCGAGAACCAGCGGACGCTTCCCGGGGCAAAGTTCCCCTCCGGCCACTTCGACACCCTTGTCACCGAGACGACGCGCGGCACCACGAAGCGTCAGGTCGAGAAGACCCGCGGGGCCGAGATGGCGCGCCTCGTCGCCTCCATCAACGACACGATCCAGCGCGGCGGCTCGTTCCTGATCCCCGTCTTCGCCCTCGGCCGCATGCAGGAGATCCTCTCGATCGTCCACGACGCGCGCAAGTTCCGCCGGCTCGTCGACTGCCCCATCTACGGCTCGGGGCTCGGCATGGACCTGGTGGACTATTTCGACGAGATCTGCCGCAAGACGCACCACATCCAGTTCAACCGGGGCATCGTCAAGGAGCTGAAGATACGACCCCTTCCGCGGGTTCTCACCCCGGGCGAGGACCCGAAGCAGAACGCGCTCTACATTATCAGCTCCGGGATGCTGGTCGAGCGCACGCCCAGCTACACGCTGGCCTCCGGCCTCCTCGGCCACGCGGGCAACACGATCGGATTCGTCGGGTACTGCGACCCGGACACGCCGGGCGGCCGCCTGCTCGCGTCGAAGCCCGGCGACACGTTCCTTTTCGAGACGGCGCACGTGAAGGCGAAGATCAAGGCGCGCGTCGAGCGCTTCGAGCTGAGCGGGCATGCCGACCGCGAGGAGCTCCTCCAGTTCGCTGTCCAGACGGGCGCCCGGAGCATCGTGCTCACCCACGGCGATCCGGACGCCCGCGCCTGGTTCGCTCAGCAGCTGGCCGCCAAGCTGCCGGGCGCCAAGGTCATAGACCCGGTCCCGCTCAAGCAGTACCTCGTGTAGCGGGGCCGCTAGCGCGCGGAGAGGAGGCCGGCGAGTCTTGCGGCCATGGCGGGCGAGCCCGCCACGTAGATGATCCTCCTCATCTTCAGGTCGAAGACCGTCATGGGCAGCTGGGCGCCGTTGATGAAGATCACCTCCCCGCCCGCGGCCCTGCAGAGCGGGATGGCCGCGGCGAGGTCCCAGATCTTCAGGTTGAAGTCGACGGCCCCGCCGAAGAGCCCGGCGGCGACATAGGCGAGATGGAGCGTCGCGCTGCCGAGCCCCCTTATCTTGAAATTCGCGATCACGGCGTTCGCAGCCGGCGCCATGGCCTTGTCGTTTGGGCTGTGGAACCCGATCAGGCTGTCCGGGTTCGGCTTCTCCTCGGACACATGCGCCGGCCGGTCGCCGTCGAACATGCCGAATCCCGGCCCCCCGTGCATCAGGACGCGGCGGCCGAGGTCGTAAACGACGCCGTACACGGGCTCCCCGTGTACGATGAGGGCGAGCGAGATCGCGCAGTAGGGAATCCCAAGCGCGAAATTGTTGGTGCCGTCGATCGGGTCGAGCACCCAGCCGAACCTGGAGGTCACGGGAACGGGCCCGTCCCCTTCGGGAAGCTCCTCGCTGAACATCTGGTCCGCGGGAAACTTCGATCGAAGCGACCGGAAGATGTTCTCCGAGATGGCGATGTCGACCGCGGTCACCCGCGTGCCGTCGCCCTTCCAGCGGCTCTCCGCGCGGCCGAACTCGCGGTGCAGGAGCCCCGTCTCGGCCCGCACCGCGGCCTTCGCCGCCTCAATCCGACGCGTGAGTTCGGGCAGGTAATCGCTCATTGAAAGTCGTAGAGCTTTGGATCTCGCACGGGCTCCGGGCGCCGGGCGCGCGGCCGCCGCCGCCCCTCCTTCGCCTCGGGCTTCTCCGGGTCCGCGGCGTCGTCGCCGGGACCGCTCCCCAGCTGATCCTCCAGCGAATCGGGGTCCGCGCCCTCCTCGAGCTTGCGCACGACCTCCTCCATCTCGCCGCCGATCTTTTCGCCCGTGAGCTCCGCCATCCGGCGCATCATGCGGCCCATCGCCCTTGGGTCGTTCTCGTCGACGCTGGAGAACTCCCTCTCCATCTCGCCCATCGCGGCTTCCATCCGCGCGTCCGCCGCTGGCTCCGCGGAACCCTCATTTCCCGGGCCGGGAGCCTTCTCGGTCTTCGCGCCCTTCCCCACGACGGCAAACGGGGAGAATATCTTGCGCATGCGGAACTTCGGATTTGCGGGGCATGTCGGAACGGCGGCCCCCTGCGCGAGGGTCTTCGCGTAGAACTGGTAGATCCGGTTATTGTCCGGGCAGTAGAATTCGTATATCGGCACGGTATCTTCCTTTCACTGACTCATACACAGATTGCCATGGCACCTGAGGACCAGTCAAACTTCGACGCAGCGCAGGCGGCGTCGGCTGAGCAGTTCGACCGCCAAAGCGACCGGTACGGAAGGTCCCACATCCTCGCCGACACCGCGGACGTGGCCGAGGCCCTCGCGGGCGTGACGCCGCCGGCCGGCGGCCGCGCGCTGGACGTGGCGACGGGCGGCGGCCACACGGCGCTCCGACTGGCGCGGATGGGCTGGAGCGTCACCGCGGGCGATGTCTCGGCACGGATGCTTGGGAACGCTGCCCGCCTCCTTCGCGACGAGGGCTTTCACCTTGAGACGCTTCGCTTCGCCGCTGAGGAAATCCCGTTCCAGGCCGAGTCGTTTGACCTGGTCTCCGTGCGCGTGGCTCCGCACCACTTCAGCTCCCCGAAGAGGTTCATCGGCGAGGCCGCACGCGTCCTCAGGCCCGGAGGCAACTTCCTTCTCATCGACGGCTCGGTTCCCGACGGCGACCCGGAGACGGAGGAGTGGCTGCACCGGGTGGAGAAATGGAGGGATCCGAGCCACGGGAGGTTCCTCTCCCGCGCCGCCTGGGAGGCGCTCGTGATCGAATCCGGGCTTACCCTTCTGGAAAGCAGCCTTCGGGCCCGCAAGCAGCCCGACCTCAACTGGTATTTTGAGACCGCGGCCACACCCGCCGAGAACCGCACCCTGGTCCTCGAGGCCGTCAGGACGGCGCCGCAGGGCGTTCGCGAGGCCCTGCGCCTCGCGAATGAAGGGGGCCGGATCACGTGGTGGTGGCCGATGCTGAAATTGCTTGCCCGCAAGGGACGGCCTCGATGAGGAATGCATGCCAAAGGAAGCTGCAGCCGAACCGAACAATCCTCCGTAAATTGAGAACCCAAAGACCCGAGCTGGTGTCCGTTGGCCAGGATCGACTCCCTCTTTGACCACCCTGTATTCCGCATCCGGGCATCCCGTACCTGAGCCGGGCCCCGCCATGGCAGGCGCCGTCCGGGCCCTGGCGCTGCTGTTTGCAGGAGCCCTTGCCTGCGAAAGTGCGCTGCGGGCGCAGGACGACCAGCAGGCCCGGGCGCAGGAGGGGGGAGGCCTCCTTCCCTTCATGAACCGCCTGCCCGAACTCGTGGACCAGCACCTCCCCTTTCTCGCGCCGGGCGGAACGTACTGGTTCTACGCGCGGCCCCATCTCGGCGACCCGCTCAAGGGCGACTACTTCCGGCTGGACGGCGGCGGGTGGCTCAAGCTCAACGACAACGTCGACCTGAATGCGGGC
>CAZHPC010000144.1:0-7769 GCA_964534685.1 uncultured Opitutaceae bacterium | reverse complement strand
CCCGCCCCTGAAGGCGCTCCTTGAGATCATGGCAAATGGCGAGACGGCCGACGGCTACGGGCTCGACGCCCCCCAGGTCCGCTCACTCTTCACGCGGGAGCACCTGCTGGCCAGCGGCTGGTACACCGCGCGGCTCGAGGCCAAGCAACGGGGCGACATCGCGCTTTGGAAGCGGCACGTGCGGACGCTCGAGGAGTTTGGCGCGAATCCGGCCAACGCAGGCGTTGTCGAGAGGCTCGGACTTTCCGGAAGGCTGGCCATGGCGAGGGCCGAGGCAGCAAGGGTGGCGGCCGCCGAATACCGCGCCTGCCTCTTTGGCACCCTCGGGGTCCAGCCGATGTAGGATTGGCGCGACGGCTCCCGATAGACGAGCTAGCCGATGCGTACGCGCAGACAACAAAACGGTTTACACGCGCCCACAAAAAAATGATCGTGGGGGGATGGCTTTTGTTGGTGGCAATATGTCCCTGTAGCTCAAGTGGATAGAGCATCGGTTTCCTAAACCGAGTATTCCGGTTCGAGTCCGGGCGGGGATACCACTTAAGGACGGTTCTACATCAAAGGAATGGCAAGGGAGCAACGTAAGGCCCGGGGGCTGCCTTGACATGTGTTCCATTTGGGATTTTATCTGTCCCAGATGAAATCGAGACGAAGGAGTCTTACTGGGGAAGCTCGACACGGGGTTCTCAAGACCCCCGCAGCCAAGAAAGGTCTGGTTTCCATGGAATATCCCGAGCACCCCACCCACGTCGATATAATGGCGGGATTCCGCACGCATTCCGTGGCTGAAGTGGCCCAGCGGTTAGGCATTTCTCCGGCTGCGATGGCGGAGCGGATTGGAGTTTCCCGTTCCACGTTTCACAGGAAGCAGAAGAATGATGCCCTTTTGACAGGGCATGAGTCGGACGCTCTTGCAAGGCACGCGGGCCTCTTGACTCAGGCAATCGCCGTGTTTGACGGTGACGAGGAAGCTGCGAGGCAATGGCTGAATTGCCCACAGATTGGTCTCGGCAATGCCATTCCGCTGGAATTCGCCCAAACGAGCTTCGGATTCCGCGAGGTCGAGAAGCTGCTCACGCGCGTCGATCACGGCGTATATGCCTGAGCCATCGGCTTGGCGGGTGGACAACAAGAAGTGGTCGACCCGGTCGTTTAACGGGATCGGCGCCTCCTTGGAGGGTGGTCGCTGGAATTCACCTGGAGCTCCCGTAGTTTATGCAAGCCAGCACCTGGCGATGGCCGCGCATGAGAAGTTTGTCCACATGCCCAGACCGCTGCCGAGGAGTTCACTCTACGTGAAATTCGGCCTCCGCTTTGGCGGATTGGCTGTGACACGACTGGGTATCCTCGATCTGCCTCCCGATTGGCGTGCAGAGCCGGTGCCCGCGAGCACCCAGAGAATTGGGGACGCTTGGATCGCGGCTGCAAGAACGGCGATCCTCGCCGTTCCTAGTGCGTTATACCCCGAGGAAACCAACTACGTGCTCAATCCTGCCCATCCTGATTTCCCCAAGATCGAGAATTCTGGGGGCGAGCCCTTCGCTTTTGACCCGAGGATGGCGCGGCTGGTCGAACCCGGGGACCACCTCAGGTAGGGCGGCGACCCGGCAGCGGGTGTGTCCTGAACAATATCATGTAAAAGGGTCATACTTGACATGATGAAATCACATGACATTATTTCGGCATGGCTGAAAGCACGCTGACCGAACGTGGGCAGATATCCATCCCTTCTTCCCTGCGCAAGGCGATGAACCTACGTCCAGGGCAGCGCCTGAGATTTACGCCCGTCTCCGATCACGAGTTCCGTGTGAATACCCAGAATGACGCCCCTCCCGGGCCGACGGCGATGCTTGGCTACGCCAGAAGATTGAGTAAGGGTCCTGCACGTCGAACGAGCGAGTGGATGCGTGAGCTCCGTGAAGGAGAGAGGGGGCCATAATGTGGGTCGTCGATACCTGCGTCGTTCTCGACGTGTTCGAGAACGACCCCCAATTTGGCAAGGGCTCCGCGGCCTTACTGGAAAAGCTGCTACCTCACGGGCTCGCTGTGGCTCCGGTCACCATGGTCGAGCTTTCCGCGGCCTTCGAGGGAGATATTGCTGAACAGAAGCGATTCCTGGAAGGGGCGGGCATATCTCATACCGAGGCATGGACTCCTGCCGATATAGATGCGTCACACAAGGCTTGGAACGCCTACGTTATCGGTCGTCGTAAGGACAAGACTCCGAAGCGCCCCATTGCCGACCTATTGATTGGCGGATTCGCTACAAATCGACAGGGTTTGGTCACACGAAATCCGTCGGACTTTCGCCGGTGGTTTCCCAATCTGGTGATTCGGGAGCCGTAGCAGGACGAGCCGCCGTCCTAGATTCGAAGGGGAGGCCGATTCCATCCCCCATGGGCTCAAAGATCCCATAAGATATTGGTATGCAATGCGAAGATGCGGCTTCCTAAAACGAATATTCCGGTTCGAGTCCGGACGGGGATACCAGCTCGGAGGAGGCCGGACGCGAGGCGGTCGGGATATTGCGCGGGGAAGCCTCAATCAGTTCGTGGCTGACGGGTTGACCCACTCGGTGTAGCTTCGCTGCCATTCCGCAGCTCGAATCCCCGGGCAAGGAAGCATTTCCATTCCTGTATCAAAGAACATGGGCATCCGGCCGGCGGCGACCGGCTTCGGCGTCCTGGATACCGGCATTGGATTCGGGGTCCGCCTCGGGATGATGCCGCTATGACGGAAGCGCTGGACACACGTCCATCCGGCGTGGCCTGGTTTCACCAGATTGGCCCCCGCTTGGTCACCCTGTGGCAGGCCAAGATGCTGGGTATCACCCTCGGCATGATCGCCTTTTTTTGCGTCTATTTTTTGCTGCTCCGGCACCCGCTCTATCCGTACACGGTGGTGCCGTTGACTCCTGTCGACCGGTGGGTGGACTTTCGTCCCGAAGCCCTGCCTCTTTATTTGTCGCTGTGGCTCTATCTTTCGCTGGCGCCCGCGTTGCTAATCGACCGCCGCGAGCTCGCGTCCTACGGCCTGGCTGCCGTCGGCCTAAGTGCCGTCGGCCTCTCTATCTTCCTCTTCCTGCCGACGGCCGTGCCGCCGTCCGGGGTCGACTGGTCGCGGCACCCGGCATTTGCCTTCCTCAAGGCGGCTGATGCCTCGGGCAACGCCTGCCCGTCCCTGCACGTGGCCTTTGCGGTGTTCACCGCTATCTGGTTAGAGCGCCTGTGGCGGCAGATGGGCGCCGGGAGGCTCATCCGATGGCTCAACTGGCTCTGGTGCCTGGGTATTCTCTATTCGACGATTGCCATCCGCCAGCACGTGTTTCTCGACGTCCTCGCAGGCGCTGCGCTGGGCGTGGCCGTTGCCGGCGCGCACCTGCGGTTGCTTCGCGAGTTTCCGGGGCGGGCCCGGGTTTGATGGAGCTTATAGGCCGGCAAGCTGTTCCGGCCGGGGCACGACGCATCGGTAGTCGGCCTCCCTCAACCGCTCGAGGACGAGGCGAATTGCCGCGACACGTATGTTCTGGGGAACCCGCGGGCCTTCATGAAGCAGGATCACGGCCCCTGGCGACAGGGCGCGGGTTGCCCTGGCCGCGGCCTCCTCGGCGCTTGCGCACTGGCGTTCGAGCCCGCGGGCGCTCCAGCCGATGCAGGTGAGCCCGCGCTTGGCGAGGGCCCGGCCGAGCCATAGGTTCTTTATGCCAACCGGCGCGCGAAATCGTGCCGGTCTGACTCCCACGGAGCCCAGCGTCTCCGTCGCCGCGTCCAGCTCGCGTCCAACCCTTGCCGGGGATGCGCACCAGAACGTCGCCATGGGATGCGTATGGGTGTGGTTCGCGACCTCGTGGCCGGCGGCTACGATCGCCCTGACGAGCTGCGGGTGCGCCTTGGCGTTCTCGCCTACCACAAAGAACGTGGCGTGCGCCTCGTGCGCGGCCAGCAGCTCCAGGATACGCGGCGTGTCCTCCGGGTCGGGCCCGTCATCGAGGGTCAGCCACACCTCCCGCCGGGGGGTGTGGAAGCGGCGGTGCACGCGCATCAGCCCCTGTGCGTTCGGTGCAAACAGATGATATGCCAGCACGGCGTCGGGGATGAACCAGAGCGCAAGGGCTGCGGCGGGCGCCGTCCGGACCACGAGAACGGCCGCCACCTTCCCGGCTAGGTTGAATAGGATCAGGAACCGCACCCGGCCACTGTGTCCCGACGGTTCCGCCGGCTCAAGCGCGGTGACACCTGTAGGATTGATTCGGCGCCGTCAAGGCCATGGGATTGCGTCCCATGAAAGCCGGCAGCAACCAAGGCACCTTCGAGGCAGGTTTTGCGAGATAAGGCCGCCTATGCCCATTGTCGCGGACCAACGGCCCTCCCTGAAGATCAGCTTTGGCGCAGGCGGGGGCGGCGTGTTTGCCTCCGGAGTTCCCGTGCTTGCGGGTGAGGCCGTGGAGGATCTCTTTGGCGTCGTCCTGCCCGCGGGCCGACGGGGCCCCCTTGCCCTTTTTCAGGCCGAGAACTGGCTATTCGGCGCAGCCACGGTTCCTGTGGGCCCTGGCTTGGAGGATACCTCCCGCCGCCTTTACGGCATCATTCTCCAGGCAACCCGCGGATGGCACCTCGCGCGGGTCTGGAACTATGTTCCGGCTGTCAATGAATCTGGCCCCGGAGGCCTGGAGAATTACCGCGTGTTCTGTCGCGGGCGCTCGCTGGCCTTTGAAGAGGCCTTGGGCGGCGGGTTCAAGGCCCGCCTGCCTGCCGGGTCGGCCGTGGGAACGCGATCGGGCGATTTGACCGTGGCCTTTGCCGCGAGCCGCGTCCCGGCGCGCCAGGTCGAGAACCCACTTCAGATGTCCGCGTACGAGTATCCCGGCGATTACGGTCCACGGCCCCCGAGCTTTGCCCGCGCGACCGTTGTTTCGGAGCGTGATCACGCCACCGTGTTCATCTCCGGTACGGCGTCCATCCGCGGGCATTCGACCATCTCCCCGCATGAGACACGCCAGCAGCTCGATTGCACGCTTGAGAATCTGACCAGGATCTCGAGCGCGTGCGGGCTCGGTCCCTGTCTCGACCAGGGGGGGACCTCGGCACGCCACTTCAAGGTCTACCTCCGTGACGAGGCCGACCTGCCGTTGGTCGCCTCCAACCTGGAAGAGAGGCTCCTGTCAAAGGGCGACAGCGTCTCGTTCCTGCATGCCGACCTGTGCCGCGCCGCGCTCCAGGTCGAGATCGAAGCGTCGCTATTCGGGGTCACGCGGCCTCTGGCTTGAGCCGGGTTGGAAGCGAAGGGGGCGCCGCCGCTCGCGGGTCAGGAGATCATCGCCTGCAATGCCCGGGTGTTGATCTTTCCGCGGCCGGTCGCTGGCAGCGCCGAAACGATGACCAGCTTCCTCGGGACCTTCCAGGCGGCGGTGTCGGCGAGCAGCTCCGCGCGAAGTTCCGGCGCGGTCCGATCCGTCGCAACGACGCCTCCGAGCACGGGATCGGACCCGGCGGTGACGCCCGCCCAAGCCTCGCGCACGCCGGGAAGCCGGCGCAGCCGGCCGGACACCTCGGAAAGGCTCACCCTGCGCCCGGCAATCTTGACGGTCGTGCCGCGCCTGCCGAGCAGGGTCACGCGGCCCTGCGCGTCCAGGACCGCGCGGTCCGGCATTATCCACGCTCCAAGGTTTCCGGCCCGCCTGCGATTGCCGAGGGTCAGCACCGCGGCACTGGCGACACGGAGCCTCGCTCCCGCCAGCGCCTTCAGTCGCACGCCGCGCAGCGCCCGGCCCACGTCGCCGGAAAGTGCGGACTGGCCGGTATGATCGTAGGAGACGCCCCCGGTTTCGCTCGAGCCGTAGAAGCTGTGCAATCGCAGGCCAAGCCGCTCGGCGAAATCGCGCGCCACCCCCACGGGCAGCGGCGAACCGGCGGAGATCCCCAGGCGAAGGCCCGGCAGTTCAACTTCTGACGCCGCCAGGGCCCGCCATACGGCAGGCACACCGGGGAACACGGTCGGCCTCCACCTGGCAAAGTCGGCCGCGATCGCCTGCGGCAGGAACGCACTTCCGCACACGATGGGTATTCCCTGTGCCAGCAAGGGTATGGTCAGGTTTCCGAGGCCGTAGGAATGTCCAAGCGGAACCAGCGCATAGTTCAGGTCCCGGCGACCGATTCCCATGGTCGAGGTCACCTGCCCGGCGTCAGCGAGCAGCTGGCGGGCGGTAAACGTGAGGGCGCGCGGCTGGCCGGTGGTGCCCGAGGTCAGCTTGATCAGACACGCCTCGGGGTCGCGGCGGCGCATTGCGCCCGCCAGCGCCTCGAGCCTCGAGCCGGTCCACCAGAACCCCGACCGGAGCGACTGCGCGAGGCGCCGCTGCGAAGGCAGGGGCTCGGCCGCGTCGAGCGGCACAACGATCGACCCCGCCTTCAGGAGGCCGAGGAACATCTCCAGCCAGGCAATCCCGTTCGGAGCGGAAAAGACCACGGCGCGCCCCTTCAGGCGCTGCGGCTGCGGCGCGTGAGCCCTGAGCCATTCCGAGGCGAGCGTGTCGAGTTCGCGAAATGTCGCCGAAGCCCCGTCATTCGCCTGCACGACGGCGCGGTCGCTTCCGCTGCGGAGCAGCGTCCGTTCCCAGGCTCGATTGAGGGCGTGGCTCATCGCTTCTTTCCGAGGTCGGCCAGATGCTCAAACTCAATCACCACCAGCGCCACAAGCACCATTGACGCGACGGTCGATCCGAGGGCCCGCACCACGGGAATTCCGCTCAGGGAGAGAACGCCGAACGACGCGGCGGCCGTCAGCGCCGAGATGCGCACGGAAACGGGCGGCGGCTCGCGCCGGTAGGCGGACGTGGCGGTGAATATCGAATAGTTGTGTGTCAGGCACACCCCGAGGAATGCGCCGAGTAGATGAAACAGGTTGAGCGGGTGCCCGAGCCAGCCGAACAAGCCGAAAAGTCCCAGGCAGGCGCCGCACGGAATGGCGAAGATCCGGGCGCCGTCCCTCAATCCGTAGGAAAGCAGAACACCGGTTCCGACAATGGAGAGGCCCGCGAGGCTGAGCCACAGCGCGGACTGCCGATAGCGGCTGAAAAGCCGGTTGAGCGACTGGAGCTGGTTGGCGCTCACCGTATGCGTGGCGGCGGGCGGGGCGGTGGTCGGCGCTTCCCGGGCGATCGTGACAAACCAGCTTAGCGGGCGGCCGGCGTGCAGCAGGAGGCCGATGGGCCCCACGAGCCTCGCCTGCATCGCGGCGAGCGCCGGCTCGAGATCGGGCTCCGGTGCGCGAGCCACGTAGCGCGCGTAGTCCTCGAAGAACGGAGCGAATGCGCCGGGATCAAAGCCCCCCGCCGCCAGCGCCTTTCGGAGCTGGTCCGGGAATTCAGGGTGCTCCCTTTCAAACTCGACGGCCCGGACGCTAGCCTCCCCGGTCGGGACCACGGCGCCGAGCCCGATGGTCCGAGTGCGACCGCCGCCTTCGGTGTGCAGCCACGTCTCAAGCTGCTGCAGCGAGGCGCGCGCTTCCGTCACGCTGCCCCCATAGGTGAGGTAGACGGTCTGCTCGGTCGGGTCGCCGAATAGCGCTCTGATGCGCGCGTCCTCGCGCGCGAGGTCCGGAGAGGGGATTTGCAGCTCGCGGATGTCGTCATTCCACTTGATCAGCGCCAGTCCCGGTAGTGCGACAATCCAGGCTGCGATGAGGAGCCGGCGGATCCCGCGGCGCACTCCCGCCGGCAGCCATGGGCCGCTGCGGATCGCGCGGGCCTCGAGAAAGGGGTTCTTGACCGT
>CAZHPC010000143.1:0-7804 GCA_964534685.1 uncultured Opitutaceae bacterium | reverse complement strand
GCAGAGAAGCAGCCATCTCGCTGCCTAACAGGCGGCACGATGGCTGTCGTTCACGCTGCGTTGCATTGGATTGTGACTTCTTCCGCGTGTCCGCTTCATGATCTTCACGACGTACTGGTTTCTTGCCTTCGCAGTCCTGGTCGTCGCGGGCTATTGGCTGCTTCCCAAGGCCGCCTGGAGGCTCTGGTTCCTGGGATTGGCCTGCGTGGTCTTTCATGCCCACTTCGCCGGACCGGCGGGCATGGCCCCGATCATCGTCCTGATGATCGTGACGTATTTCGCGGGGCTTACGCGCGACCGGCGGGCGTGCCTTTCGGTCATGGCGCTGTGCGTTGCGGCTCTGTGCTTCTACAAATACGTGTTCTTCCTGATCGGCGCGGCGGTCAATCCCTGGAGCCCGGCGCTGGCCTACACGCTCAGGACCGCAGCCAAGGGGATCATGCCCGGCGCCCCGCCGCTCGGAATCAGCTTCTTCGCCTTCGAGTTCCTCCACTACCTCTACGAGGTGAGGAACGGCGGGGAGCCCATACGCAACCCGCTGAAATTCCTCCTCTTCGCGATCTTCTTCCCGAGCCTCGTGGCGGGGCCGATCAAGCGCTACACCCAGTTCATCCCCTCGCTCGAGCAGGGCTGCGTGCGCTTCCGCTTTGACAACCTGGGAGAGGGCCTCCTTCGGATCGCGACCGGATTTGCGAAGAAAGTGATCATCGCCGACAACCTCACGCTCTATGTCGACTCGACGCAGCCCCACTTCGCCTCCCTCGGCCTGATCGGGCGCTGGGTCGTGCTGCTGGCGATCTCCGGCCGGATCCTCATGGACTTTTCGGGCTACAGCGACATCGCGATCGGCTTTGCAAGGCTGCTCGGCATCACGCTGCCGGAGAACTTCAACTGGCCTTACCTGGCGCGCAATCTCCAGGATTTCTGGCAGCGCTGGCACATCTCCTTAAGCTACTGGATCCGGGACTACGTCTACATCCCCCTCGGCGGCAGCCGGCACGGGCTCGTGAGGCGGGTCCTCAACGGCATGATCGCGTTTGCGCTCTGCGGACTCTGGCACGGCCCCGCATGGCACTTCGTCCTGTGGGGCCTCTACCACGGCCTTGGGCTCTCGCTGTGCGCGGGCTACCCGAAGCTGCCCGTCGTGGGCCCGATGATGCAAAAGGGTTTTGAGCGCGAGCCCCTCGCGGCCTTCGCACTCACGCAGGTCTTCGCCTGCACGGGCTGGCTCCTGTTCTTCTATCCGCTGCAGGAGGCCCTGCAGATGGCCAGGCTTCTCTTCGGCCTATGAGCGACCCGCTTCCACTCTCCTCCGGCCTCGACCGGTCCTGGTTCTTCCGCCCGAGGACGTTCCTGGCGGGCCTCGCCGCCGGACTGGTCCTGTGCTCGGTGGTCGGGCGGACGGTTTCCCACCGGGGATACCACACGGCCTTCACGCGTTTTCACCAGGTCATCTCGCCTGAGGCGCAGTACTATCCGACCCTGGGCGAGATGTGCGGCATCGTCCGCATGCGCTGCCGGCCCGACCAGGTGCTGGTGATTGTCGGGGGAAACTCGGTCTTCAACGGGGTGGGGCAGCCCGCCGAGAAGATGTGGACCGTGGAGTTGCAGCGCCGCCTTGGCGACCGGTACGTCGTGTTGAATTTCGCCTTCCGCGGCGCCCTCTGCACGGACGGCGGCGCCGTGGTGGCCGAGGTGCTTCGCAGGGAGTACCCGCACCAGGTGTACGTGGCGAACGCCCTGCCATTCGGCCTGCCGGTGCCGTACGGCCAGGATCCGTACCGCTATGTTTATTGGGAGGCGCTCCACTTGGGCAGGCTCGAGGACTTCGGGCCGCGAAACGAGCAGCTGGCGTGGCTCGAAGGCACCGAGTACACCTGGGGGCAGCGCTTCGAGCTGTGGAGCCGGGACTGGCTCGACGGTGCGCTTCGCTTCCGGGACCTGTGGAACTGGGTGGGCTACGAGTATCTCTTCACGATCCAGACCCCGATCACCCCGCACCTTCCCGAGGCGATCTGGGCGCGCAAGCGGTTCTTGGACAAGGAGCCCGACTTCGAGACGATGCCCTTCGGCGACAAGTACCGGCCTGGAAATCTCGAGGCCGAGATGAATATCGTGCGAGGATTCTCTGAAAGCTACTACCTGAAGGACAAGCGCGGCGAATGGCGGCTCAGGCCCTCCATACGCATGCGCTTCGAGGAGGTGGCCGAGGCGGCGTTTCCCGACGACCTGAAGGGCCGCACGCTCATCATGCTGAGCCGCAACAACCCCTATTACGTGAAGCAGCTCTCGCGGGACGAAGCGCTGAGGGACGCGGCCGCCTACAGGGACGCCGTGGCGGAGTGGCGCAAGGTGGGATGCGATTCGTCGGACTACGCCTCCGACTACGACGTCGCCGACTTTGGCGACCGCACGCACCTGTCGGCCTCCGGAGGGCGCAAGCTGGCGGAGCAGGTGGCGGCCCGGATCCTCGAGATATCCCGCAAGCGCGGCTACCTGCAGACGGAATCCTCAACCCCATGAAACTCCTCGACCAGCTAAGGAGGACGATGCCGGAGCCGGTGGCGAAGACGTTGTCCCACGCCGGCTCGCTGCTGCTGGGGCTGCTACTGGCGGTCCTCCTGCACTATGTCCTCTACCGGCTGGGGCTCCCCAGCAAGCCGTTCATCTATGTGGCGTTTTAGGTTCGCGCTGACCCTCTGCCTCGCGTGCGCGCTCCTTGCCCGGGCCGGCGAAGCCGGCTTTCGCGCGTGGGCTCCGACCCCGCCGATGGGCTGGAACAGCTGGGACTGCTTCGCGACGACCCTAACGGAAGGCCAGGCGAGGGCCGAGGCCGACTACATGGCCGCGCACCTGAAGAGCCACGGATGGCAGTATCTCGTGGTCGACATCCAGTGGTACGAGCCCGCGGCGACGGGCTATGACTACCGAAAGGGCGCGGCGCTCGCCATGGACGGCTGGGGCCGCCTGCAGCCGGCCGAGAACCGCTTTCCTTCCGCCGCCGGCGGCGCGGGCTTTCGCGCGCTATCCGGCTATGTCCATTCGCTGGGGCTCAAGTTCGGGATCCACCTGATGCGCGGGATACCCCGCCAGGCGGTCGAGAGGAACCTGCCCGTTAAGGGAACGAGGCTGCATGCCCGCGACATCGCGGACACCGGGAGCGTCTGCCCCTGGAACACGGACATGTACGGCGTGGACATGGCGAAGCCCGGGGCGCAGGACTACTACGACTCGGTCTTCGAGCTCATCGCGTCGTGGGGTGTCGACTACGTCAAGGTCGACGACATCAGCCGGCCCTACCACGAGCACGCGCGCGAGGTCGAGGCGGTCCGCACCGCGATCGACCGCAGCGGCCGGCCCATCGTCCTGAGCCTGTCGCCGGGCGAGACGGCCCTGGACGCGGCGGACCACGTGAGCCGCCACGCCAACCTCTGGCGGATCAGCGACGACTTCTGGGACAACTGGAAGTCGCTCAGCGAGCAGTTCGCGCGGCTCGAGCATTGGAACGCGCACCGGCGGCCTGGGGCGTGGCCGGACGCGGACATGCTCCCGCTAGGCGTGCTGGAGCTCGGGCGCCGCCCGACCCGCTTCACCCCCGAGGAGCAGCGTCTCGTCATGACGCTCTGGTGCATTGCGCGCTCCCCGCTCATGTTCGGCGGGGACATGACGAGGATGGACGCGTACACGCTCTCGCTCCTCACGAACGACGAGGTGCTCGCGGTGAACCAGAACAGCGCGAACAACCGGCCCGTCTACGACCGCGGCGGCCTGGTCGCCTGGACGGCCGACGTGGCGGGTTCCCCTGACAAATACCTGGCCCTCTTCAACGCGACCGACTCGGCGGCGAGCGTCGCAGTGAGCCTCTCCGACATCGGAATAGGGGGCGCGGCGAGCGTCCGCGACCTGTGGGCGCACCACGACCTCGGAACGAGCGGCCCGGAATTCACCGCCCCGCTTCCGGCGCACGGGGCGGGCCTCTACCGCGTGGCCGGGCGGCCGTGAGCACGACGGCCCCAGCCGACCGGCATTCGGCATTGACCCCCCGTCGGCATCCATTGCGATGGAGGGTTCCCGCACGATGCCGCCCAACCGATCCAGCGTGATCCATTGCCTGCCATGAATCCGGCCCTCCCGGCCCTCGAATTCCTGGCCTCCGCGTTCAACGGGCTCGGCCTCTGGCGCAGGGAGCAGCTGGTTTGGGGCAAGCGCATGCGCGCTAGGACGTTTGACCGAAGCCTGTACCTGTGGATGCACCGGCGCGGATTCATGGGCAAGGCCGAGCGGCGGCTGCTGGGAGAGCTGGTCAAGCCGGGCATGACGGCGGTGGACGTCGGCGCCAACGTCGGGCTCTACACGCTCCTGATGGCGGAGCTCGCGGGGCCGTCCGGGCGGGTGATCGCCTTCGAACCGGACCCGGACCTCGTGAAGCTCCTCGGCGACAACTGCGCCGCAAACGGTGCGGCCAACGTGGAGGTGCACAATGTGGCCCTTGGCAGCGGGCCCGACCGGATGATCCTCAACCGCCTGACGCTCAACTCCGGGGAGAACCACCTCGGCTCCAACGGGCGGACCGCATTCCGCAGGCCGCTGGAGGTGCAGGTCGCGGCGTTCGACGGCATCGCGCCCGGCGTGCGCCCGGATTTCGTCAAGGTGGACGTGCAGGGATGGGAGCTCAATGTCCTGCGTGGGATGGAGGGCACGCTGAAGGCGTCGGACTCCACCGTGTACCTTGAGTTCTGGCCGGATGGACTAAGGCGGGCAGGCAACGCCCCCGAGGAGCTGTTCGCCTTCGCACGGGGTCTCGGGCTCAACTTCTACTCGTGCGACGACGGTGCGAGGCTGGACGAGGCCGCGTTCCTGGCCATGGCGGCAAGGGTGAAGGGCATGGACTACGTGAACCTCATCGCAGCCCGCAAGGACCCGAGGCGCCCCTGACGGCATGCGGCGCATCACTCGGCAGACCTCCGTGCCATCGCCCGACGCCAGTTCCAACGCCCCCGCTGTGCCGGCGGTTCCGCGCGCGGCGCTCTGGCTCCTCTCGATCGCCACCGCCGTGTCGTTTTTCGTGGTGCTCCAGAACTACGGGCTGGATATCCTTCCGGACCGGCGCATCCACCTGACGCCCGGCCAGATCAGGCCCTTTTCGGGCGAGAAGACGTTTGCTTACGTCTTCGATTTTGACGGCAGCGAGCCGGACCGCTGGCCGAGCGCGCGCAGCAGGGTGAGGCTCTTTGAGGACGCGCGCGAGTACCCGACTCGGCTTCACAGTTCGGAGGCGGTGCAGAAGGCCGGCGGCCTGATGTTCAGCCACGAGCCCGGACGGATCGTGTTTTCGACCTTCGAGAACACGGATCCGCGCACGAACGGCCGCAGCTATGATCTGTCGACGCCCATCCTCTACGGGGAGGTGATCGGCGACGCGGCAATGCTGGCGTTCCTGGGATGCATGGCCGCCTGGTACATGCTCACCGCGAAAAACCCGCGCCCGGCCGCGCCGAGGCCCCCCCAGGGGAACTCCCATTGGCGCTGGCACCTCGCAGGCGCATTCGCGCTCTTTGGCCTCGGGCTCTACTGCAACACGGGAACGCTGGCGCCCTACGCGATAACGACCTCTCCTGTCGTCGCTCACTCGACCGGATACGCGTACAATCCGGATCACATTCATTTTCGCGTGCTGTTCGAATTCGTCGACGGAAGGGGCCGGGCGGTCTGGGACCACGCGATCCTCCTGCGAAGGATCCTCTTTCCCGTGCTCGGATGGCCGCTCATGAAGGCCCTCGGGTTCGAGCTCGGAGGAACACTGGCGAGCCTCGCCCTCAATATCGCTGCGTTCATCGTGGCCCTGCTCGTCCTTCGGCGGCGGGTGGGGGAGAAGGGCGCGGTGCTGGCGGGATGGCTCTTGTCGCTCTATCCGGGCGCGGCGTACTGGGCCGGGCTTCCCTATTCGTACGCGCTCATCTTCCCCGCAAGCTTGCTTCTGATGCTGGGGCTCATGCGGCTGTGCGAGCCGGCGGGCCCATGGACCCTGGTGGGAATCTCGCTCGCGATGGGCGCCGCCTACCTGGGATACGACCTGGCGATCACGTTCATTCCGGCGACGCTCATCGTGCTGTGCTGGCAGCGCCGGTTCGTCGCGGCCGCGGCGTCGGCGGCGGTCCAGCTCACGCCGGCGGTGGCGTGGATCTACGCCCTCGGCCACGCATTCCGCCAGCCCCTGCAGAACGACAACTCCGGCATCTATGTGGGGGTGGTGAGGGCGCTCTTTCGTTCCCCGGACCTCGCCCTGTGGTGGCGGCAGGTCGTGCACGCCGCGGCGGTCGGGTTCGACATCTTCTTCGCGTCGAACTTCATCTTCATCCCGGCCCTGTTTCTGCTCGCGGTGGTCCTTAATCCGCTGACATCGAGAATCCGGTTCCATGCTGCGGAAATCGGGCTCCTCGCCTCGGGCCTTGCGCTGTTTGCGGTGCTCAACCTCGCCCCGGCGGAGACCGGCGGCTGGGAGATGCGTGGCGCCTGGATATCCCGCATCTATCAACCCGTCTTTCCGGCTCTCGTGGTGTTCATTGCCAGGTGGTGGCAGGGTCTTCCGCCGCTCACGCGGGTCCTCCGGGCGCTCGTCGTGTCAGCCGTGGGGGTCGCGACCGCAGGAGACGCCCTGATCGTCTTCGGGCCGATCCTGAATGATCCGCTCAAGGTTTCGGAAGGCGCCTTCTATCGGTTCTACGACCACACGGACGACCATTTCATCTACGAGAGCAACCTCAGCAACCTGGGGCGCAGGCCGCTCGGGTTTCTCGGGAAGACGGCGGACCCGACCGAGAAGGATGTGTGGGATCCGCGGGAGGCACAGCTCAAGGCTGCGGTTGAGGCCCTTGCGGGCGTGCGCTCATCGATTGTCCAAAATCGCTCGGCCCTCAGGAGCGTCCAGAGGGACTTCCGCCAGGTGGGGCTCGCCCTGGCCGATGCCCGGTGCCGGTTGTTCACCCGGCAGCTGGAGCGCCGGAAGGCGAAGGGCGAGGTCACCGCCGAGCAAGCTTTGAGCCAGGCCAAGACGGCGGATGACTTCGTCGGGCCCTCACTGAGGGCCGTGCTGAGCGACGCTGCCATCGACTCAGCGGCTTCGGCGCAGGCGCCGGAACAGGTGCCGAGTGCGCTGGGCCAGGTGCAGGCGGCCATCGCGGCGGATTCGGAGAAGCTAAACGCGATTCAGCACGAGATCCTCCGGACTCAGGACGAGCTCACGGCGGCGCTCTCCGCACTTGCCGAGGCGCGCGAAGAGCTCAAGCGGCCGGACGAACCGCAGGCCGCTCCCGGGCCCCGCTAGGCGCGCCTTGGGGTATTCCTTGCCAATCGCTGTCATTTCGGACAATCAGGCCTTCTTCAACCATCGCGGGAAGTTCCTGATCTGGCAGTCGGTTACGAGACACCGTCAGACCTTTGCCAGACCCGGGAGCCTTCCGGTCGCCGCAACAAGCCATCACCCCAGGTCCAGTCATGAAAAAACTCGCCGTCATCGCACTCGCTGCCTCGTTGGTAATGCCATCTATCGCCAGGGCCGACGCGCCCGCCTCACCCGCCGACGCGGCGGCCGGCGGCCTTCGCTTCAGCATCGGCGTCACCAAGTTTGAGAACCACGCCAACTATAACGGGCAGTTCGCGCTCGCGGACACTTGGGGCTCCATGCTGACGGACTCGCTCCAGCAGACGGGCCATTTCATCGTGCTTGGCGAGGCGGACATGCGGGACGCTGCGATGAAGGAGCAGGATTTCGCCAAGAGCGGCCGCGTGGCGGGGGGCGACAAGG
>CAZHPC010000142.1:0-7929 GCA_964534685.1 uncultured Opitutaceae bacterium | reverse complement strand
TGATCTTCTTGCTGGTCCTAGGCGTGGCCTTCGTCTGGTTCGGTGTCCACAACTTCTCTGAAGGCGTGGTCAAGCGGCTGTTTAATTTTCCGTCTATGCAATCTCTAGTTCATGGGTGGTCCTCGCGGCTTTGTGCCGGCGAGTCGCGGAGCGCGAGCCGGCTGTTTGGGCAGATGGGGCGCTTGCGCCGATTGGAGATGCGGGATCACACTTCTCTACGTCCCTCACGAGGACACATGGTAAAATCAGATCCCCGGCCCTCCAGTCTTTGGAAAGACGCACGGAGTTACCGTCGTCATGTTATGGCGGGAGCGACCGGGGAAGGTGTCCTGGTTGGGGGCACTTTGTGATAACTGCGCTGTTCGTGCAACATCGTCCACGAGATCTGGCACATCCGGCGGGCGACGGCCATGATGGCCGTGTTGGCCTTCTTGCCCCGGGCGCGATGGCGTTGGTATATCGCACCAAAATACGCTGAGCGTGCGATCGCGGTCCAAGAGGCCTCGACGAATGCCCAGCGCAACCACCTGTTGCAGAAAGGAAGCAATCGGCCGTGATGGATGTGGCCGCCTGACGCATAGGTTGTTGGGACCAATCCAGCGTACGCGTATAGTTTATCCGCACGATTGAAGCGCTCGACCCCGTCGATCTCGGTGGCAACAACCGCGCTCAATATGGGCCCGAATCCAGGCACGGTCCTCAGCAGCTGAACACTTGGATCCTCCTCGTGTTCCTTCTTCATCCGTGCCTCCAACTCTCGAATCTGAGCGCCAATTGCATCTTGTAGCTGGACGCTCTGCTTCAATAACGCGCCATCCGGATCGGGGAGCTCTAACTCGCGCAGCCATGTCAGCCCCTTTTGACCAAATAGGTCAGTGCACACTGGCGTGTCCAAAGTGCGCTGACGGTCCAGGATGACGTGGATACGATTGCGAATCTGCGTTCGAACGCGCACCCAGTACACTCGTTGCCTTAACACGTGCTTCTTCGATCGAGTGGCTCTGCTCGGAGCATGCGCCTCCGCGATCAGGTCACCCCGCAGAAGGGTACACAGTGCCTTGGCGTCCAGCCGATCCGTCTTGATCTGCGCGTCGGCAATGATCCGAGTTTTGCCTGGGTTGGCGAGGATCACCCGATCAATCGAGTCAATCTCCTCAAGAACGTCGTGCAGCCAGGCCCAGTTCCAGCAGGCTTCTATGACCACGCGGTTCGTCTCCGGCAGCGTACGGAAGTACGACGCAAACGCTTCCGGCGAATTATCAATGCGGGCTTCCTTTACCCGCGTACCCGCAGCGTCCGTCGTGTACGCCACAGAATACCGTTTATGGAAGTCGATAGCTGTGTAAAACATAAGGGCAGGTTACGCGTTGTTGGCGCCGTTGACCCGCCTTCATGTTACCTTTGGAGCACACGGGGTAAATTGGTTCTTTGTCGCGTTCGGAGTGCTCTTTTTCAGCTACGGAATCTCTCAATTCTATACGGCCAATAAACTTCGCGACAAGATGCGCGGCGGGAAGGGCTAACCACGCGTGGCCTTCAGCGAGTTATTCAACACCCTGCTAGCCGGGTTTCGGTTTTTTTGAGGAAGATTGCCCCACTGTCAGTGAAACTGTCAGTAAAAGCAGTGACGGAGTTAAGTGCGGTAACCGCCAGCTAGCTTGGATCGTCCTTGCCCTACAGAGGGACAGGGATCTTCTCCCTCTGTCCGGAGTGTTGAGGTTAGTCCGATTCCGACCCGCGCCTAAAATATTAAGTAGTTGCTATACAGCCATTAATACATTAATTACTGTACAATGTCACAGGTTTTGTGACGCAGTTTATATTGAATGGCCACGCAGATAGTACCGCGGTTTGAAAGCTAGTAGCTGTATACTTCCAGTCCTGGAACTCGTGTGAAATGCCGTCCGTTGCGACTCACCAAAGGCAAATGGTATGCCACGGCCGATGCTGCGACCCAGATGTCGTTATCCCCAATCGGGAGGCCGGCCCGTCCAAGTCCGCGAGAAATCCGTGACGCCTCCCAAGCCACCAGCTCATTGATCTCCACAATCGTGAAGCGCTCCAGCGTTGAACGAACTTCAGCCAAGCTCGAACAGCCCTCAGCAAACTCTGACCAACAGACTCGCGAGGTGTACAATGGTGCGTCCATGTGTGCCTTCAAAAAAGCTTCCGCTCTCTCGCTTGATACACGGCCCCGTTGACCAACGAGGTGAATCAAGAAAGTCGTGTCGAAAAGCATCAAGAAACGCGAGTACCGGGCGACCGACTACGACGAGCTACAGCTGCCTTAACAGCCGCCCACTTGATTTCCCGTCCAAATCGACCTGATTTGACATCTGCGAGAAGATCAGCAGCTGTCGCTTTGGGTGACGGCAACGTGATGCGCCGAACAACTGCGGAGAAGGACTCGCCGCGAATCCGTGTAGCCTTCAGCCGCTCGTAGGCATCAACTTCCAGAGAAATGGTTTTTGAAGGCATGACGCCAATCTGCACAGAGAATCTGTGTAGTCAATTACGGACCCTTGGGGACCCATTCGCATCGAATTTCTTGTCTTCTGCCAACTGAATGGACCAGGAATTGGTCTCCGTGCAGCGCAATTCACAACGTTCCTCCAACTCCACTACTCGGGATTACGTGTCTCAGTTTTTGGGCACATGTTCCGACGGGCTTGTCGCGTCGGTTCGATTCCGACCCGCGACTCCAATGATAACTAAGGTTAGAACAGATTTTTGTGGTTCTTATGGGGACGAGTGGCACACCTGTGACACAAGATCGCGGCATTTCTCCATGTGTCGCACCTCCACTGATCCTGGGCACGGTGGAGGCGGATCCAAGCGGTGGAAAGGTGCGGAGAATCTGTCGACGTTTTGGGCACCGCAACTTCATCAACAGCCGTACGCGAGACGCCAATTTTGTGCGTACTCATCCCGCGTCTGCCTGGTTTACTAAATCGTCACCCTCTCCGCAGGCTTGGTTGAGGACCGCCGACTGGCGCAACCCTTAATCGCGGAATTCGGGTGTGAGTAACCATCCGGCATACCCGCCCTCGACCCCCACAAAGGCCTCATTTACGTTAGATATTCACTGCAAATGGGTTAAATCGCGAGAGGCAATCTTGGCACGTTGAATGCGAACAGGAAATGAAATCCTCGCCCCATCAGCACCACACCCCATGAAGATCTCCCATTCGCTCCGCCCCCTTTTGGTATCCGCAGGACTCCGGATCCTACTTCCAGTCATAGCCGCCACCAGCGCTTCAGCCCAGACCAAGTCGGACACGCGCGCCCAGAAGCCCGTCGTCATGGACCACTACGTGGTCGATGTCACGAAGACGCACACGCTTTTCATGGGTGCCGACTTCGCGGTCAACCTCGACAAGGATTTCTATGCGGTCCGCGATGTCGTCGGCTCCTCCTGGGTCATCGACATCAATGGCAAGGACAAGCTCGTCTCCACCAAGGAAGCCCCGCTCAACCTGAAGATCACGCCAGTCCTCAAGCTGACCGAGGTGTCCGCCACGATCTCCGGGTTCAGGAAGGAGGCCGCGTACTCCTTCAACAATGATCCCAGCGTGCTGATCACCAAGGGCCTGACCAAGGCCGGCTCGACCAACGCGATGCTCCTGGGAGTCGCGATGGACGCGCGAAATCTGGCGGACACCGTCTCAAACAAGGGGTTGGGCCCGATGGCGTACTTCGCCAGCGCGGACATGCAGTTTGGGGCCAGAGCGATGATGTTCACGGCCATGACCGCCCCGGCCGCCACTCACCCGTCCAAGGCTATCCCGGGATACGTGGGAGCGCCCCCGAACATGCTCGTAAACTCTACGTTTGACGGGTTGGATGGCATCCAACTCTCCGAAAGGATCTATGAACAAGGGGCCAATATTGCAGCAGCCCAAGCCGTAAGCGGGGGAGAGCCGGCCGGCAGGCTCACGACACAGGGCCTCGACTCGATGGACGTGGAGTTCGACATCTCGTCGGACAAGCCGCTCTACAACCCCTATGTCGTCACGATAACGCGCTTCCACGACAAGCTCGCCAAGCCGGGCGTCGTGCAGAACCTCGTCTACGCCCGTGCGCTCGACCCCATCGACTCGCACTTCACCCACGTCCAATTCAGCGAGGACGGGTTCCCGTTCAACTACGAGCTGATCGACTTCCAGCTCCATGTCTACAACCGGGGCGTGGAGATCGCGACCAACCTGTCGGCCAAGCGGGTCGAGCTCACTCGCGATGAGGCCTTTGAATACGTGAAGATGGAATACATCGATGCCCACCGCAGCGACACGCGGCCCGCGGTGCCCGCAATGGGGAAGCTGCCCGCCGAGCTGCCCGAAAGGCTCGCAGCCGGAAAGTACGCCGAGACCTTCTTCGTCAGGGTCTCAAAAGACGGCCTTGCCGCCGCGCCCTTCGTCGACGTCGCGTGCTCAAAGAGGATCGACGATCCCTTCCTCGAAGCGGTCGTCAAGAGCCTGCGCTTCAAGCCCGCGCTGGCCCACGGCGAGCCGGTCGACGGCGTGACCGCGCTAAACCTCACCAAGCTGCAGTTCTGACTGGTCCGCCGAAACCGAGGCAAGGTATCCCACCTTTCGGAGGCGGCTGGAATCCGCCACGGATGCATGAGAAACCCGCGCCGGCACTCGGCGCACGGCTTTGGCCCGACGGCCGGGCGCCAGGCGCAGCGGGCAAGGGGGCGCCCCCTCACCCCGGTTCAATAGCGGTAGTGGTCCGGCTTGTAGGGCCCCTCGATCGGCACCCCGAGATACTTGGCCTGCCTGTCGGTAAGGCGCGTCAGCTTCACGCCGATCTTCTCCAGATGCAGCCGCGCCACCTCCTCGTCGAGGTGCTTCGGCAGCCGGTAGACGCCAGGCTTGTAGGTGTCCCTGTTCTTCCAGAGGTCGAGCTGGGCAAGGGTCTGGTTCGTGAAGCTGTTCGACATCACGAACGACGGGTGGCCCGTCGCGCAGCCGAGGTTCACCAGGCGGCCTTCCGCCAGGAGGTAGATGCGGCGGCCGTTCGGGAAGGTGAACGAATCGTACTGGGGCTTGATCGTCTCGCGCTTCACGCCTGGCGCCTTGTAGAGGCGGTCCACCTGGATCTCGTTGTCGAAGTGGCCGATGTTGCAGACGATCGCCTGGTCCTTCATCGCCTCGAGGTGCTCGAGCGTGATCACGTCGCAGTTGCCGGTCGTCGTGACGTAGATGTCCGCATCGGCGACGGCGCTCTCGACCGTGTTGACCTCGAAGCCCTCCATCGCTGCCTGGAGCGCGTTGATCGGGTCGACCTCGGTCACGATGACCCGGGCGCCAAACCCGCGCAGCGAGTGCGCGCAGCCCTTGCCCACGTCGCCGTACCCGCAGACGACGGCGACCTTGCCGGCGATCATGACGTCCGTCGCGCGCTTGAGCCCGTCGGCCAGCGACTCGCGGCAACCGTAGAGGTTGTCGAACTTAGACTTTGTGACCGAGTCGTTGACGTTGATTGCGGGGACGAGGAGCTTGCCCTTCTCGTGGAGCTGGTAGAGGCGGTGGACCCCGGTGGTCGTCTCCTCCGAGACGCCACGCCAGTCCTTCACCATCTCGTGGAAGACGAAGGGCGACTCCGCGTGGATCCGCTTTAGGAGCGCCTTGATGACACCCTCCTCATGCGAGGCGGACGGCGTCTCGACCCAGTCGCTCCCCTCCTCCATCTCGTAGCCCTTGTGCAGGAGGAGCGTGACATCGCCGCCGTCGTCGACGACGAGCTGCGGGCCCTTGCCGCCCGGGTGGCAGAGCGCCCTCCAGGTGAGGTTCCAGTACTCCTCGAGCGTCTCGCCCTTCCAGGCGAAGACGGGAATCCCCGCCTTGGCGATCGCCGAAGCGGCGTGGTCCTGGGTCGAGAAGATGTTGCACGAGGCCCACCGCACCGAGGCCCCAAGCTCGACCAGGGTCTCGATCAGGACCGCGGTCTGGATCGTCATGTGCAGAGAGCCCGTGATCCGGACGCCCTTGAGCGGCTTCTTGGCGCCGAACTTCTTTCGCACGGAGATGAGTCCCGGCATCTCGTGCTCGGCGACGGCGATCTCCTTGCGGCCCCATTCGGCGAGGGAGAGGTCCTTGACGTGGTAATCCTGGGATGAGCGGCTGGCTGTGGCGGTAGGCATGGTGGGAAAGTGTCTAAGCGTGTGGTTTGCTGGTTATTTCGCGGCGGCCAGGAGTTCCTTTGTCCTGTTGGTCTGCTCCCAGGGGAGGTCCGGCTTGCCGAAGTGCCCGTAATTGGTGGTCGAGCGGTAGATCGGGCGCAGGAGGTCCAGCTGCTTGATGATGTTCGCGGGCTTGAAGCTGAAGACCTTCTGGACCGCCTTCGTGATTTTCGCCTCGGCGATCTTCGCCGTGCCCATGGCGTCAACCCAGACGCTCACGGGCTCCGGATAGCCGATCGCATAGGCGACCTGCAGCTCGCAGATGTCGGCCAGCCCGGAGGCGACGATGTTTTTGGCGACCCAGCGGCACATGTACGCCGCCGACCTGTCGACCTTCGACGGGTCCTTTCCCGAGAAGGCGCCGCCCCCGTGGCGGCCCCAGCCGCCGTAGGTGTCGACGATGATCTTTCGTCCCGTGAGGCCTGAATCGCCCTCGGGGCCGCCCACCACAAACCTTCCTGTCGGGTTTATGAGGAACTTGGTCGAATCATCCATCATGTTGGCCGGGATCACCTTCCTGATAACATACTCGATCAGAAACTCGCGGATGTCGGCATGCTTAACGTTCGGCGTGTGCTGGGTGGAGATGACCACGTTCTCAACCCTTACCGGCCGGTCGTTCTCGTAGCGTATCGAAACCTGGGACTTGGCGTCGGGTCGCAGCCACCCGACGACCCCCGCCTTGCGCAGCTTAGTGAGCTCGCGGCCGAGCCGGTGCGCGAACATGATTGCCGTGGGCATCATCTCGGGCGTCTCGTTGCACGCGTAGCCGAACATGAGCCCCTGATCGCCCGCGCCCTGTTCCGCGGTTTCCTTGCCCTCGGCCTTCCTCGCGTCGACGCCCTGCGCGATGTCCGGGGACTGGCGGGTCAGCAGGTTGTGGATGAAGACCTTGTCGCAGTGAAAGACGTCGTCGTCATTGACGTAGCCGATGTCGCGAATCGCGTCGCGAACGACGACCTCGTAGTTGATCTTCGCCGCGGTCGTGATCTCGCCCGCGATGACCACCTGGTTCGACTTGACGAGGGTCTCGCACGCAACGCGGCTTGCGCGGTCCTGCGCGAGGCAGGCGTCGAGGACGCTGTCCGAAATAAGGTCGGCGACCTTGTCGGGATGGCCCTCGCCCACGGACTCGGAAGAGAATACGAATGATTTTGACATGTGAAAATGGCTGGAAGAACCCGATCGAACCGCTTGGAAAGGGGGTAAGGCAAGACAAATATCAACATATCTCGATCTTGTGATGCGACAGTGTTGCGAGGAGGGCAAATTTCAGCCAACGTATTTCTCTGGCCTGCAACCCTAGCTCGTTGTCTCATTGTCACTACGCCAATAAATGGATGACCCCCTGACACACCCCTCCATCGACCTAAAGGGGCGGAGGATACTGGCTGTCGACGACGACCGGATAAACCTCCGCATTATCGGAGGAATCCTCCGCCATGAGGGCTATGAGATCGCCGAGGCGGCCTCGGGCGAGCAGGCCCTCGAGGTCTATGCCACGTTCCAGCCGAACCTCGTCCTTCTCGACGTCATGATGCCGGGGATTGACGGATTCGCGACCTGCCGGACGCTTAAGAAGACCTACGGAGACAAGTGCGCCCCCGTCATCTTCGTCACGGCCAAGAGCGAGGCGGACGATGTCGTGATGGGATTCGACGCCGGCGGCGTCGACTATCTGACCAAACCGTTCCGCCCCAAGGAGGTCGTCGCCCGCATACGGACCCACCTGAGCAACCAGCAGC
>CAZHPC010000141.1:0-8098 GCA_964534685.1 uncultured Opitutaceae bacterium | reverse complement strand
CCCGTATCCAGTGATTTAACACGCCAGATAACGCCAGACGAAATAGGCCAAAACCTCCTGTTCGTCCTTCGCGCCCGCGTCCTAGGGAAACGGGAGGCGCGTCAGGGCAGCCAGGGGAACCTGCGCGCGTCGGGCTTTCGTTTGTCGCGCTGGGCCGCGTGGAACTCCTTGGCCTCCTCGCTCATGTAATAGAGCAGCGTGGCGTTTCCCGAAAGCTCCTGGATGCCGGCCTGGCCGTCCAGCTCCGCGTTGAATCCGCTCTTGAGGAGCCTGATCGCCAGGGGGCTCTTCTCGAGGATCTCGCGCGCCCACTTGACGCCCTCCTTCTCAAGCGAGTCCACCGGGACCACGGCGTTGACAAGCCCCATCTCCAGAGCCTCCGCCGCGTTGTACTTGCGGCACAGGAACCAGATCTCGCGGGCCTTCTTCTGGCCGACGATGCGGGCCAGGTAGCTGGAGCCGAATCCCCCGTCAAAGCTCCCCATGGAGGGCCCGACCTGCCCGAAGACCGCGTTGTCGGCCGCGAGCGTCAGGTCGCACACGACGTGCAGCACGTGGCCGCCCCCGATCGCGTAGCCGGCGACGAGCGCGATGACCACCTTTGGCATCGAGCGGATGAGCTTCTGAAGGTCGAGCACGTTGAGCCGCGGCACCCCGTCGCTTCCGACATAGCCCGCGCTCCCCCGCACGCTCTGGTCGCCCCCTGCGCAGAACGCGTACTTGCCGTCGGTGTGGGGGCCGGTGCCCGTCAGCAGGACGACGCCGATCCTCTGGTCGTCGCGGGCGTCCGTGAACGCGTCCATCAGCTGGGAGATCGTCTCCGGCCTGAAGGCGTTTCGCTTGTGCGGCCTGTTGATCGTGATCCGGGCCATTCCGTCCGCCTTGTGGTAGAGGATGTCAGAATAGACCTTTGAGGTTTTCCATTTCGGACTCATTGCAAGTGGATCGGGATTAGACCTCACGGCCCGCAGAGGCAAACGCCTCCTTGCGCCAGGCCGCATCCCTCTTGCGGTCGGCGGCAATCTCCAGGACGCGCACCCCCTGGGACGGGAGGCTTGTAACCAGCTTCTCGAAATGCCCCCAGTCCTCGACATGGACGTGCTCCACCCCGTGGGCCGCGCAGAGCCGCGCGAAGTCCGCCTCCTGGGGGGTCGCGAAGTATTCCTCGAAGACCGTGCCAAACTGGGCCACCGGGAGGTGCTCAAAGATCCCTCCCCCGTGGTTGTTGATGAGGACGATGGTGAGGCTTCCCTTGAACCGTGGAACCGAAAGGAAGCCGTTTGCATCGTGGAGGAGGGCGAGGTCGCCCGTCAGGAGCACGGCCGGGGCGCCGCCGTGCGCCGCGCCGAGCGCCGTCGATAGCGTGCCGTCTATCCCGTTCGCCCCGCGGCTGAAGAAGATCCGGTATCCCCGCTCGTTCGCGGGCCACACGAACTCCATGTCCCGCACCGGCATGCTGTTCGCAACGGACACAAAGGTCCGGGCCGGCAGGTACCGGCCCATGATCCATGCCGCCTTGGGCTCGATGAGCGCCTCCTCGGCCGCCACCCGCTCGTCGAGCGCCGCCCGCGCGCGCGCCTCGTGCCCTGCCCAGAGCCGCTCGTAGCCGTTCGGCGCGTCGGCGGTCGGCATTCCCTCGGCAAAGGCCTGCAGGGGGATGACGACCCTGCGGGTCGGGCCATGCAGGGCGTCCCGGTTGTCGGGCCTCTCGGTCACGAAGAACACGGGCGCCCCGCTCGCATCAACCCAGCTGCGCAGGACCTTGCTGGTCGGCCACTCCCCGAGGCAGAGGACGACCTCAGGCCTGAGCGAATCGGCCGCGGCGGCCGTCCTCAGGATGGCGTCGTACCGGGTGACGAGGTGGGGCACCGCCGCCGCGTGGTTTCGCACCGCTGAAAGCCCGTCGGCCAGGACCGGCCAGCCGAGCTTCCGCGCGATCTCGCCCACGGCCGCGGCGTGGGCCTGCGGGTCCGCCGTCAGGACCGGCCCGGCAATGATGACGCCATGGACCGAATGCGAGAAGAGCGGGATCTGCGACACGGCGGCGACCGGGCGCGGGGGGGCCAGGTGCCCGAAGAATTCCTCCCAGTCGACGGCGGATGCGAACGCCTCCGTCGCCCCGCCGTCCTCCACCGGCACCAGCGGGTCCCGGAACGGGGCGTTCAGGTGGACCGGTCCCGCAAGCGGGGCAAGCGAGCGTTCGACCGCGTGGGCCACGGTCTGGCGCAGGTAGCGCAGGAGCGCGAGGCTCGCCTCCGGCACCGCGAGCTCGTGATAGAGGGCGACGTGGTTCCCGTAGAGCCGGTGCTGGTCGATCGTCTGTCCGGAGGCGCAGCCGCGCATCTCCGGCGGCCGGTCCGCCGTGATCACGACCAGGGGCACCCCGGACTCGTGCGCCTCGATGACCGCCGGGAAATAGTTGGCCCCCGCGGTCCCGCTCGTGCACAGGAGCGCGACCGGCCGCAGGTCCCGCTTGGCCATGCCGAGCGCGTAGAACGCCGCCGACCGCTCGTCGAGGACGGGGATGGCCTCGATCCCCGCGTGCCGCGCGAATGCGAACGCGAGGGGCGTGGAGCGCGAGCCGGGGGAAACGACCGCCGTGCGGACGCCCGACCGAGCGAGGGTTTCCGCGACGACGCCCCCCCAAAGGGCGTTGATGTTTCGCGTGTCGAGGGAGAGCGGGTTCACGACCGGGGGGGTTCGGCTCCTCAGGTGCCCCGCAGGGCGTCCTGCATCGCCCTGAACTTGAGCTCCGTCTCGGCCAGCTCGTCCTCCGGGGTCGATCCCTCGACGATTCCGGCGCCGGCGTAGATCCTCGCGCGCGGCCCGTCCACGAGCGCGGAGCGCAGGGCCACGATGAACTCCCCTCCCCCGTGCGAATCGATCCAGCCGACGGCTCCGCCGTAGAGACCCCGCGGGAAGGCCTCAAGCTTGGCGATCAGGGGGACGGCCTGCTCCCTCGGGGTCCCCCCGACGGCGGGCGTGGGGTGGAGCCTCCCGAGCATCTCAAGGAGCCTCACATTCTTCGGAAGCCTGGCCTCGACGGGGGTGTGGAGGTGCTGGACGTTCGAAAGGCGCTTCAGGGACGGCCGCGCCGAATACCTCAGGTCGAGCCCGAGCGGTGCGAGCCTGCGGACGATCGAATCGAGCACGATCCGCTGCTCGCGCAGGTCCTTTTCGCTCTGGAGAAGGCGCCGCCCAAGCGATGCGTCCTCGCTCGCCGTCGCCCCGCGGTCGGACGACCCCGCAAGCGCCTCGGTCAGGACGACCCCGTCCTCGACACGCAGCAGCCGCTCGGGGCTTGCGCCTATGAAGCTCTGGCCCCTGCCGTTGGCCACCGAGAAGGCGTTGCAGTCGGGAAAGCGCTGGCGGAGCGCGTTGAGGATGCCGAGCGGGTGCAGGGGCGCGGCGGCACGGACGTCCTTCGCGCGCGCGAGCACGATCTTCTCGAACTCGCCCTTGGCGATGCCCTCGAGGGCGCGGCTGACGGCGCTCTCGTAGCTCCTGCGCCCTCCCACGTCCTTTATCGACGGCGGCGTGGACCGCTCCTTCGGCGGCTGCGGGGCCTGGAAGTCGAAGGAGCGGAACTTGGCGTGGGCATTCCACACCTTCGCCGCCAGGGCCTCGACCGGTGAGTCCCCCTCGAGGACAAGGTTTGCGACGGCCGTCGTCCTTCCGTCACGGTGCGCGACTTGCCACCTGGGCACAAAGACGCACGCGGCCTCGAACGGCTCCTTGTCGCCCACCGTGTCCAGGAACGAGAACGCGGCGAAGAAGTGCGGCCCGCCGAAGCTCACCCCCTGCTCCCCCACGGCGATCGCGTCCTCGAGCGTGCGGTCGATGAACCACTGGCACGCGGCGAACCGGTCGGGCCCGGAGGCCGAGTACGTGAGGACCGACTCCGCCCCCGCGATGGCCCAGCCCTCAGAGGGGCGCTCCGCGTAGAAGTGCCTCTCGCTCGACTCGAAGATGGACTCGAGGACCGCCAGGGGATCGAGGCTGTCCACCTGGATCGTGATGCTGACCAGCATCGGGCGGCCCGCCTGCGCGGCCGTGTCGCGGCACTCGGAGAGGAATGCGTTGAGGGCCTCGGGCGAGGCGTTGGATACGGGATCTAGGGGGAGGATCGTCACGGGGCCTTGCCCGCCGCGGGCAGCGGCCTCGGGAAAAGGACGAGGGACGGGGCGAGCTTCGCGCCCAGCAGCCGCCCGCCCCAGGTGAGCTCGTCCGCCCATGCACCCGCCGGCCGGTATCCCAGCACGCCGTTTATCCTGTCGGTGGCCACGGGCATCACCGGACGGAGCGCCACGGACGCGAGCCTGAGCGCCTCGGCCATCGTCGCCAGCGACGTCGCCAGGAGCGCCCGGTCGGCCGCTTCGGCCGACTTGGCGAGCCTCCACGGGGCGCGCTTCTCGACGTAGCCGTTTATGGACTTAACAAAGGCGAACAGGCGCTCGAGTCCCGTGTGGAACTGGTACTTCCCGAAGAGCGCCACGTAGTCCGCCGCCGTCGCCTCCCAGAGCTTCCGAAGCTCGGCCTCGGCGTCGCCCTCCGGGCCCGCCGCGGGCACGGAGCCCCCGGCGAAGCGGCCGGTCATGTTGAGGACCCGGTTCACCAGGTTGCCCAGGTCGTTCGCGAGGTCGCTGTTGTAGCGCGTGAGGAAGAGTTCCCGGGAGAAGTCGCCGTCCTGGCCCACGTTCATCTCTCGGATGAGGAAGAACCTCAGGGAGTCCGCCCCGAACTCGTCGGCGAGCTCGAAGGGGCTGAGCACATTGCCCGCGCTCTTGGACATCTTCGCCCCGCTGGTCAGCCACCAGCCGTGCGCGAGGATGCCCTTCGGAAGCGCGATGCCGGCCGCGTGCAGCATGATGGGCCAGTAGACGGCGTGCGGCGGGACAAGGATGTCCTTGCCGATCACGTGAAGGGCCGCCGGCCAGAGGCCGGGCTTCGCGGCGACGGCCGAGTAGTAGTTCACCAGGGCGTCAAACCAGACGTACGTGACGTAGTTCCCGTCGAACGGAAGCGGGATCCCCCACTCGAGCCGCTCCCTCGGCCTGGAGATGCACAGGTCGTTCAGCGGCTCCTTCAGGAACTCCACGACCTGCTTCTGGCGGAACCGCGGGAAGACGAAGCCCTCGTTCTTCGCGAGGAACTCGACGAGCCAGGGCTGGTAGGCCTTGAGCTTGAAGAAGTAGTTCGGCTCGATGATCTCCGACACCTCGCCGTAGATCTCGGGCCACGAGCCGTCGGGATTGCGGTCCTTCTCCTGGAGGAACTGCTCCTGGCGCGTGCTGTAGAAGCCGCGGTACTCGCCCAGGTAGATGTCCCCCTTGTCAAAGAGGCGCTGCAGGAGCTCGCGCACCACCCCCTTGTGCCGCTCCTCGGTCGTCCGGATGAAGTCGTCGTTCGTGACCTCGAGCCTCGGGGCCATCGCCTTGAACTCGGCGCTTATCTCGTCGGCAAACTGCTGCGGCGGGATCCCCAGGGCGTGCGCGGACTGCTGGACCTTCTGGCCGTGCTCGTCGGTCCCCGTGAGGAAGTACACCCGGTCGCCCATCAGCCTGCGGAAGCGTGCGATCACGTCCGTCAGGATGAGTTCATAGGCGTGCCCGATGTGCGGCGGGCCGTTCACATAGGAGATCGCCGTGGTGATGTAGAAGTCGGCCATGAAGGGTCGATCCAAGCACGGTTTAGCCCCTGGCGGCAAGCCAGCCGGCGAGTTGGGCGAAGGCACGGCCGCGGTGGCTCACCCGGTTCTTCTCCTCCCGCGGCATCTGCGCCAGGGTCCTGTCGAAACCCTCGGGGACGAACAGGGGGTCGTAGCCGAACCCGCCCGCGCCCAGCGGATCCCCGAGGAGGCGCCCCGGGCAGCGCCCCTCGAAGCTGCGCTCAAGGCCGCCGGGGCCCGCCAGGAACAGGACGCACACGAACTCGGCGCCGCGCCGCCCCTCGGGCACGCCGCGCATGGCGCCCACAAGCTTGGCCAGGTTGGCCGCCGGATCGCCCGCCGGGCCCGCATAGTAGGCGCTCTCGACCCCGGGCGCCCCGCCGAGGGCCTCGACGCAGAGCCCGCTGTCGTCGGCAAGGGACCATGCGTCCCTCGGCAGCGCGCCCCGCAGGGCGATCGCCTTCTTGCGGGCGTTGCCGCCGAAGGTGCCGGTGTCCTCGGCGACACGCGGCATCCCGCCCACCTCCCCCGCGGACAAGACCTCGATCCTTTCCCCGCCGGAACCGGCGCCGCGGCCCGCGCGAAACGCGTCGGCCATCGCCTGAAGCTCCACCGCCTTGTTGGCGTTACCCGAGGCTAAATAGAGTCTCATCGATCTGCACCTTCTCCGGGTAGGCGATCCTGCCCCGCACGAGCGAGTCGTCGCCCAGGGTGTGGCGCCGGATGTCCTCGAGCCGGATCGCCTGGCGCAGGTGCTCTGCCCTGAGCCCGCTCAGGACCGCCTTGGCCCGCTCGTCGGCGAAGATCAAGGGCGCGTGGTACATGAGGAGATAGTCGAGCTGGCGCTCGATCATCGCCCGGCTCATGAGCTCGGCCCCTCCCTCGAAGAGGACGCCGCAGATCCCCTCCTCGGCGCACCGCGAGCGGAACTGCGCGAAGGGCACCCTTCCCGTGGGCGACTCGAAGACCCACACCCCGACGCCCCTCTCGCGCAGCTTCCGGACGTAGCCCAGGCCCCCGTGCTGGGTCGTCACGACGATCGTGCGGCCCGAGAACTCATCGCTGTAGACCTTTGGCATGTTGCGCTCGTCCACGGTCCTCAGGCGGCCGTCGAACACGAACCGTATCGGGCACTCGGCCGGCGCCCCCCCGATCCGCGCCGTCAGGCTCGGATTGTCGGTTATGACGGTGCCCGCGCCCGCCGCGATCGCGGGGAAGAGCCTTCGCCACCTGTGGACGTCCGCCCTCGCCGCCTCGCCGGTGATCCACTTGGACTCCCCGCCGCGGGTGGCGATCCTGCCGTCGAGCGTCGCGGCGAGCTTGCCCGCGAGGAGCGGCCCGTTGTGCGTGATCCAGTGGTTGAAGATCAGGTTCAGGTCCGAGCACTCGGCCCCCAGGACGCCGGTAACGACCTCGATTCCCGCCTGGCGGAGCACCTCGAAACCCCCGCCCGCATGGGCGGGATTGGGGTCGGCGGCCCCGACGACCACCCGCTTGATGCCGGCGGCGATGATGGCGTCGGTGCACGCCCCTGTCCGCCCCTTGGTCGAGCAGGGCTCCATCGTGACGTAGAGCGTGGCGCCGATTCCGGGGTTGCGCATGAGGGAGGCGATGGCCACCCGCTCGGCATGGGGCGCGCCGTCCCTCTCGTGGAAGCCCTCGGCCGTGACCTCGCCGTCCTCCACGAGGACGCACCCCACCATCGGGTTCGGGTGGGTGTTGCCCCACGCGCGCTGCGCGAGCTCGATCGCCTTGCGCATGAACGGCTCGTGTTCAGTCGTGGACATAGGGGTTGCTCTGCCTCTCCTGCGCCACGGTCGTCGGGTCGCCGTGCCCGGGGAAGACCGCGGTCTCGTCGGGGAGCGTGTAGATCCGCGTCCGGATGGAGTTATCGAGCTGCTCAAAGCTGCCGCCAGGCAGGTCCGTCCGCCCCACCGCTCCCTTGAAGAGCGCGTCGCCCGCGAAGGCCGCCCCCGAGCCGGGAAGGTAGAACATGAGGCTCCCCGGGCAGTGCCCGGGCACGTGGCCCACCGTGACCTTCTGCCCCAGGGCGTCGATTGACTCTCCGTCCTCGAGCCAGCGGTCGACCTTCACGGGCTCAAGGGAGAGCCCGGGCATCACGAGCCGCCTCATCACCTCCGGCGTCTCGATCAGCGGCTGGTCGGCGCGGTGGGCGAACACCCGGGCCCCCGACCGCCTGACCACCTCGGCCGCCCCCTGGGTGTGGTCCCAGTGCCCGTGGGTGAGCCACAATGAGGAGAGGCGGCAGCCCTCCTTCCTCAGGATCGGATCGGCCATGGCCCAGACCCCCTCCGGCGCGTCGACCAGGACCGCCTCGCCCGTCTTCGGCTCGGTCAGCAGGTACGCGTTCGTCTGTATCGGACCCGCCGGCAATACATGGACATTCACGCCGCAAAGAGAGAACATTCC
>CAZHPC010000140.1:0-8158 GCA_964534685.1 uncultured Opitutaceae bacterium | reverse complement strand
GGCCGACCTGCGGCCCTTGCTCCCACCCGGGAATCCACGCCTCGCCCCGCTCGTCCACCCCAGGTCGAAAGTCCTTCGGTACGAGCCTCGCGAGGGGGCGTCATTGCCATTCGGAAGCGACCTTCACACTCTGTGTTTGCAGGTCGCCTCCGCTTAAGACTTATGACGTTGTGTATAGAAGGTAATGCCGAACTCTGCGGCCGCCAAAGCATGCAGGTTGGGAAAGATGGACGTGGCGCCGGCAGCCCGCAGGGCCGGCTCGTCGTGCGTGCCGGTCGTGACACAAAAACACGGAAGACCTGCGTTGCGCGCCGTGGTAAGATCAAACGGCGAGTCACCCACGAGGCAGCAGTGGGCGGCGTCCCCGCCAATCCGGCGAAGGGCCTCGGCCGTGAACTCGGCGGCGGGCTTTCGCCATGCGCAATCGCGGGCACCCAGGATGAGATCGAGCTGCCCGGCAATTCCGAGGTGAGCAAGCACGGCGCGGGCATGGTCCCCGATCTTGTTTGTCAGGACACCCGTCCTGCTCCCCTGGGCATGCAGGGCGCTGACCAACTCCGCGGCACCGTCGTAGAGCACCGGATCCTCAAGCAGGATCTTGTCGGTGTAGGCAACGTGGGCTCGGCACGCTTCGGCAATGAGATCTGCGGGAACAAAGTGGCTCATGGCCTTTTCCAAGCCGCCACCCACGGCACGCCGGACTTCCAGCGCCGTCGGGGCGGGCCGGCCGAATTGCGGAAGTATGTGGCAGTAGGCCCTGTGTAGGGTCGTGAATGCGTCCACCAATGTGCCATCGAGGTCGAATAGGACGGTGCAAAAAGGGTGCATGAGGCGTTGGAGTGTCCCCTAAGTTGAGGACGACGTCCAAGACGAAAGTGAGAGCAACGCCTTTCGCATTCAGGGCAGCTGTAACAATCGGGCGACTGCGCCTCCGCCGATTGACGAGTGCCCGGCATGCACCGGGACCCATCCTCCCCAACCAGTCGGCTGCCGCATGGAATCTGCGGCGCAGGCGTCTGCCGATTCGGCCAGGCTGGCAGCGTAGCCGTGCGCTATTTGGCCATCGGCAGCGAAGGAACTGCAAGGGTTGAGAGCAACAGCTCCGAGCGCAGTTGCTCAAATCTGCTCCTGTCGTCCTCATGGGCGACAAAGAGAAGGCCCCTGTCGATAAGTCTGCCGGCTTCAGCGTTGTAGCCGCCCTTGGCGCAGACATGCGCCGAGCTGTAGGAAAGCGCGGTGTCTCTTGGAAACAGCATGACGCCCTCGACAATCGTCTTGATGTCACTGTCGGCGGGTTTCGCTTCACAACGGCCCCAGACTTCCACAATCCGGCTGTAGATTTCAGAGGTAGGAGCATACGCCAAAGCGGTCTGCAGGGGCCCGAGGATTGAGGCGGCCTGTTCAGCGCTCAACCGGGCCTTCGATCCCAACGGCGCTGCAAGCGCCTCCGAATAGCGCAATTCAGCAAGCACAACGTACGCCTTTGGCCGCACAACGCCGGTCTTAACTGCGGCTTCCAGCAGCTCACGCGCCTTGGTGTCGTCGCCACTGTCATGCTCATAAAGTCCGTAGACGGCGAGGAGTCTTGGATCATGGATCCTGTCCGCCGTGACGACGAACGGCTCCAGGACCACGGCCGAACCCGATGCGCCGTTTTCAGAAGATGACGCAGTCCGCTCGCCGCCGCGGGAGGGATCCATACCGGGCGGAAGGCCGTTGTCGTCCCTGTAGGCGCGCTCAAGCATCCCACCGGCCGCCTCAAGGAATTCCCATCTGAGCCCCGGATCCATGCGGTGTGCGTTCCCCTGCATCCGAAGCCAGTCTCCAAGGATCCGCCCAATCTGGTCCGCGGTGGCCAGCTTCGTCACCTGGCTCGGGAATCCGAGAGGCATGAGCACCTTAACGGAGGTCGGTTTTGCGAGCACGGTCTTGAGGAATTTCTCCAGTTTCTCCTGCATCTTTGAATAGCCGAAACCGAAGCATTCCACGAACACCTGTTCGGTGACCGGCTCCCGGCGCGCGCGCCGAACGAGTTCGAGGAAGGCGCGCGAAATGCCCGGGTCGTCGCGGCCAGGACCCAGGAGCGCCCATCGGGCAAAGAGCCCCGCCTCGGACTCCCAAAGGGGCCGGCCTTCGTCAGAGGGTGGCGCCTCGCCGAACAGTTCGCCAAGCGGGGGGATCTCGATCCTTGTCCTCTTGTCTTTTCTCAGCTGCTTGAGGAGTTGTTCGGTCTCGTCGAGGGAAACCCAGAGCGTGCCGGGACCGGCCGCCCGTTGAACCCGCTGGATCAACGTCAATGAGGATGACATGGGGCCCTCGTTTTTGCCGGAGACCAATGCGAAGCCCTGACGGATGATGCCGTTGTCTCTTCCCAGCAGGCCGGCAGTCAGCCAGGCCGGTAGCGGCGGCGACGAATCAAGCAGGCGCTCGATTCCGCTTGAGGCGCAAGCCATGTTCTCCGTGGGAACGCCGTAGACGTTTGCGTTGATTGCGTAGGTATCCTCATCGAACGCCTCGGCAATGTCGGTCGAGACCTCCGCCCTGTCGGAAAGGTCGCCCCATCTCAGGGCGTCGGCGGGCGGCCTGAACACGATGGGCTGCAAGTGAATCTGCGTGACGGGGACGTCATCCAAGTTCGTGTCGTCAATGATGACGGTATACGGCACGGAAGATTGAGGGTACCAGTCGTTTGGTATCACAACGTTCTGGAACATTAGTCCGCGCTTGAGCGCATCGAGCTCCCAATTCGTCTCTTCCTCAGGCGCGCGTGAGAGGACCTCGATTCCGGGCAGGGACGCATAGCGCCACGGGCTCTTTTCAATCCGCGTGGCCGATACGATGAAACGCCGCATCACGACCGCCTTCTCGTGCGAAGCCGCCGAGGAATCATCCGCGTCGTCCGCAAAGGCGGCCGCCCGGAGGAACAGGGATGCCCAGCATCCAAGAATGAGGATGCTTAGTCCGAGCATTGGTCCGCGCCGTCGATTAAGGCTGTCTGTGCTCACGGCAAGGTGCCTAGGGATGACGGTTCGCCAATCTCGACATGACCCGCCTTAAGGTCCTCGCGGATCAGCCCATGACTGTCCTGCCCAAAATACCTCGATGCGATCACCGCCATCGCCCGGATGGATCCGCGAAAATCGTTCCCTCGCTCGGGAATGCTGAAGCGCGTCTCCCATAGCAGCTTATGCAATCCCTGGTTTCGCTCCGCCTGGTAATCATAAGCAAGCAGCACAACATAATAGCGATGCTGTTCGATTTCGGACTTTAAGCCGCCCAAGTCGGGGTCGCCCGTCGGGGCCCCGACAATCGCCTCCGTATAGCCTAGAATCGCAGCGTTCTCGGAATCAATTCGGGCATCCTGCGCAGCCTCAAGATTCGAAAGATCCTGAGCAACGGTCGTCTCCTGCGGCTTCTGCGGGGCGGCCGCCGCCTTCAGGGCGTCAGCCGGGCTTGGCTGTCGCCCCTCTAGCCCAGTCGAGGTTTCAAAGTCGCTCCTATGCATCCCATTCGTCCTGATCATCGACTCATAAACTCGGTCAGCAACGACTCCATTCACATGGGCACCGTCGGGGCCGACTGTCGTTCCCCAGTAGACCACGATCCGCAGATCTGCCGTGGCGGGATCGTCGCTGGGCACGAAATTTTGAAGCGAGAGCGGCGTGGCAATTTCCCGCGAGACATATTCGAAGCTCAGGTTGCCAGCTGCATTAACGTCCTTGGATCCGCCAGATCCGCGTCCCTCCCCAGTCACCAATATGTAGGACTCCGGCTGAAATGAACCGTCGATGTTCCTGCTGCGAACGTAACCCTCGTTTGCCCTCGAATACACTGATGTGGCCTGGCTGCGGTCAGCGGTGCGTCCGCCGGATCGGGCCTCCGACGGTGGGTTGTTACAGGCCGTCAGAAGAATGAGGGCCGAGGGGAGAACGGTCCGGATTCCCAAGCGTTCAGTTAAGGGATTCAATGACGTGTTGGTCTTCCGTTTCGCCGGACAACTTTGTGCCGCCTGTTGCGGCGGCCCCGAGAACCGTTTGGGATTCCTCCCTGCGACTGGGATCAGTGTTTGTCAAAATCTCGCAGCGTATTCGAGGCCCAGTATTTCAGCATGGCCTTCTCGAAACGAAGCTTGATTCCGGCCGTGTCGGCCGTGGGTATCGAAATCAGATAGTTACCGTAGTCGGTGTAGTTCCTCAGATTCTCGGTGCCCTGCTTCGCCACCACGCCCGACGCGTCCCTCACCACGTACGTGAACTCAAAGGCCGGCAGACCGGGGGTTGCGGGATCGTGCTCCGAATCCCGATTGCCAAGGTCTATTTCCGTGAAGGTGATCTTTAGCGAGTCGCCAGCCGGGAGCATCTGATCGCACATCTTCACAAGGAAGTTCTGTAGCGTCGAGAAGACAGCCTCGTGGTACCAATCCGGCCCAAAGCTCAGCATCTTGTCGGTGTATTTTTCCGGGTTGTCGAAGACGATCTCGACGCGGGGCACGGGATTGGTTGCACCGGTGCGCATGGTATCTGCGAGCATCTGGAGCCGGATCATGAGGCGCTTGCTGCAGTCCATGATTCGGCCAGCGGGAAACAGCTTGTCCGGGATGATGCTCAGGGAGAAATAGGTCCCTCCTTCACCGGTGTCGCCCGACACGGAACCCCCATAGGAATAGCCGCTCATCTGGCGGACACCGTCGGCCAGCGCGTGATAGTCGCACTGGCCCGCAAGCAGCCCGTAGATCACGAACGGAAACTCGGAATCGTCGACTTCGAGCCGCTTGACGGTCAATCCCAGCCGCTTGCCAAGGTCGGCAAACGCCGCCTTTAGGCCTGCCGGGGAATACCTTGGGTCCAGCCCGGCGGGAGCAGGCACGGGCTCGCCGAGATAGGCCATGATCGCGAAGTTTCCCGTGACGGGAGCTAACATTCCCCCGTTCTTGAGACCGGCAGGATTCTGGCCCGCCGCGCCGTTCTTCTCAGCGTTCGAGAAATCCGACCAACTCTTCTGCTGCAGCACGGTGTTCTCAAAACCCTTCTCGCCAAAATATATCCCGCCGTGCGAATTGCCGTTGACCAAGAAGGAGACGTGCAGCCATCCGTCGTCGAGCAGGGTCTTTTCCAGGCGAAACGTTCCCGAGCCCCGATTGACCCTGAAATGCTCAGCGTCGGATATGGGCGTGCTGCCCCCGTGACCGTGCGAGGTCGCATACCACGCGAGCTCCGCGCTCTCCGCGGAGGCCAGAGTATAGGACCCTTCCAGGACATACCGGCCGCCCAGCGCCAAGTGCTCGCGGTCGCCGCGGATGGAGGTGATCACGATATTGTCGCCCGGCGCAAACTCCGCGGCACCCATCTCGGCCTGGATGACCGAGGGAAATTCCACGTCGGCCGCCTTTGTTCCGGCCGGCGCGACCTCGGCGCCAAGGCGGAGGCAAAGGGCTGACGCGAAGCCGATCACAGCGAGTTGAAAGGCGTTTGAACGGAGGGTTTTCATGGCGCTAGGGTTTGGCTGGGGATTGTTCGCTGCCTTCTGAAAGCTTGGCGTCGGCAATTGCGGACTCGTCGGCAATCGTGTCCACGACCGCGTTATCCTGCAGACGGAACACATGGGCGTGCGCCGGAAGCGGAACATTGATGATGCAGGTGCTGCCGCCAGACACGGCGACGACGCGGTGCGCGGCGTGATCGGGCGACCGGCGGTAGAATTGAATGCAAAGCAGGAAAAGCACGACACCCATGACCGTGGCAACGGCGCCTGCGGGACGGATTGCCACGAAACGCTGCCACGCAGCCCTCCACGCGCCCAATGGGGACGGTTTCGATTTCAGGGCCTCGAGGACCCTCAACCGCATCCCGGGACGCACGGAGAGGCTGGCGGTCGCCTGCTCAAGGGACTGCCGTATCGAATTCGCAAGGGCCTGCTCGCGCAGGAACGCCTGCCGGCAGGCGTCGCATTGCTGGAGGTGCCTGCTCGCGGCGTCCTGGACGCCGGCGTCCAGCGCCCCGTCCAGGTACTCATGCAGCAGGCCGTTGAAGGTGTGGCAGTCCATGATGTCCCTTTGCTATGTGTGCCTCACGAGGCAAAAAGGTTCATTTCCCTGGGGATCAGCCGCTCGAGGCAGAGGACCGCGTAGTGCAGGCGGGATTTCACCGTACCCTTGGAAACGCCTGTTTGGCGGGCGATCTCCTCAATCTTCATGTTCTCATAGTACCGGAGAACGATGACCTCGCGGTGTTCCCGCGACAGTGCCCGGAGGGCGGCTGCAAGACGCGTTGCGTAGAAATTCCGGTCCATTCCTTCGGAGGGACTCGGCTGGACGGACGCCTCGAGGACACGCTCCTCCTCGTAGACCAGGCGCCTGCCCTTGCGATAGGACCGGCGGCACAGGTTCAGGAGTATGCCGTGCAGCCATGTGTACACGGCCGAATCACCGCGAAACCCGTGGGCCGATTTCAGGGCCTGCACAAAAGTCTCCTGCACAAGATCCTGAGCCTCCGTCGCATTGCCGCACAGCAGGCAGGCCGACCGCAGCAGCCGGCCGCCGTGCGAGTCGATCAATTCCTGGAGATCGATGGGGGCGGGTTTCTCGGGGGCAGAAACACGCGGAGCCGCAGCCATATCCTATCTGTGCCACAGACCGGCAAAGGGTTCAAACATATCGGGGGACCCGCCACACTCCCACACCGCGGTCTGGCGGATCAACCAGCCGGCTCGTCGCTGAAGATCTCCTCAATCGGCAGTTTGAAGAGCCGCGACAGGCGGAAGGCCAAAGGAAGGCTTGGGTCGAATTTTTCGGTCTCGATCGAGTTGATGGTCTGGCGGGACACCTTTAGGCGTTCCGCAAGGTCGCCCTTCGACCAGCCTTTCCCGCCGGAGGTGTCATGCGCGAAAGGTCGTGACTGCGGCGCTCAGCCACCTTCTGACGCAAAGGCTCGTCCCCCGTTACCAAGTGCGGCCCGACAACCTGGAATCGATCCGCCTCGCGGAGTCCTCCGGCCTGCCTGAGTTCCTCAGGATGGACCACTTCGTAACCAAGAAGCCCTGAAGGTCGCTGGGCAGCGCCGGAACGAAGTCGGCCGGCGAAGCCTCGTGTTCTCCCGTCGCCGTGACAGCTCCTCCGGTGGTCCGACGCCCTTAGGAAGGCGAACCCGCGCCGCCTCCGAAACAGCCGCCAATCCCCACCCCGCCCTCAGATCAGCCTGAAGCCCAGCGCCTCGAGTTCGCTCATGATGAAGGGTGCGCAGTCCAGGACCTCATGAAGCTTGGAGAAGGCCTCCTTCATCGTGGCCGCGTCGAATGAGGCGGCTCCGTCGTCGCTGTCGTGAACCTGCACAGCCCAGGAACCCGGCGCGGCATCGAGGGTCGTCTGAAGGACAGACCCATACAGGTAGTTGCCCGGCAGGCCCGGATTGGGCCCGGCTCCCGGCACCAGGAAGAGCGTGTGCGGGAGATCCTGGGTCGCCTGCAGCTTCTCCGCGCCGACGTGCTTGGCCCTGTGCAGGACGGGGCGCCCAACCACCTTTGTCCGGTACGCGCCCGCCCGGTCGCGGCGGTCGCCCGGCAGTGATTTCACGTAACGGTCGAATATGCTCGAATTGGCCTCCAGGGCCTCGGGCCCGATCTCGCCGGCGACAAGGGCCGCCATGTTGCCGGCAAGGAAGCTCGGCAGCCTCGCCAGGGACCGCGCCGTCGCATGCCCGCCCTTGTGGTCCGCGTTGGCGTAGACCTGGTGCGACGCGTAGAGCCGGTTCAGCGCGTCCTGGTAGGACGGCGTGCTCGGCACAACGCCCGTGGGGCTGTGCTCGATCATATCGAGGACGGCCTGGTCAAAGAGTGCGTTGGGGTCTTGGGACATCGGGAAGAATTGTCAAAGTGGCCTGAATGGGCCGGAAACACGAACCAATCTTGTTGCGCGAATTGACGACAGAGGCGAGATTAGGCCAAGAATTGAAGGGTTCCACGTCCATGATGAGGCAAACGCTCACCGCTGCCGTCCTCCTGCTCTGCGCGAGCTGCGGGCTTGCCGCGACCCCGACAAAGCACGAGGTGCTCCGGGCCATATCGGTGATGGAGAAGAGCGTCTCGAGCCCGGAGGCAGCGGAGGCGGCCAAGCTCATCGTGGTCTACGCCCAGGTGAGCGACGACGTGATGGTCGACATCGGGC
>CAZHPC010000139.1:0-8191 GCA_964534685.1 uncultured Opitutaceae bacterium | reverse complement strand
GCTGGACGGCGGCGGGTGGCTCAAGCTCAACGACAACGTCGACCTGAATGCGGGCGCGCAGGGTTTCATCTGGCGCGATGACAACGACAGCGACAACACGCGCTACGGCGTCTACGGATACAACCTCGGAATCAAGTACGCCCGGGCCGTCTCGCCGCAGACGGGCTCGGCTATAAGCGTCGGCATCAACTACTCAAGCCCCCTCGGGCGCCCGCCAATCACCCTGACCGACGGCTGGCGCCACACGGATCCGTACGTCACGTACACCCGCCCCCTGATCCCGTCCATCAAGCTCGTCGGGTATTCCACCCTCGGCCTCGACCTCCTGGCCCATTCGCCCCTTCCCGGGCAGTTCGGCACCAACGTGCTCCATTCGAACTCGATCACGTTCTCGGTGGGCGCCAGCCGCCAATGGAAGTACTTCGTCGGCTCCCTCACCCTGAGCGGGGCGACGAGCGAGCTGGTCAGCAAGGAGGGCCGGCAGGTGTTCACCCTCAATCCCCAGGCGTTCGTACCCCTCCTTCGCCACCGCCTTCCCCGCTGGCACATGATCGGCGTTCTTGGTGCCCATGCAACCGATGGTCCCGACGGGCGCCAGTTCGGAGCCAGCGGGAGCATCAACATAAACTTCAAGTCGACGCCCTGAGGGCGGGAAGCCAGGGGCCCGGGCGATGCGGCTTTCCCCGGTCCGGAGCGGCACCCCATGAAGGCGGGATTGCCATTTGGGGCCTGCGCGGAAAACTTACCCGATGCGAAAATCACCCTTCCCGGCGTTTTTTCTAGCTGCATGCGCGGTCGGCGCCGCCCAGGCGCCCACGCAGGACACGTATGAGGCCGCCGCCGGGCGGATGCTTGAGCACATCAAGGTGCTTTCCTCGGACGAGTTCGAGGGGCGCGCCCCCGGCACCGCGGGCGAGGACAAGTCGGTCGCCTACATCCAGCAGGAATTCACCCGGCTGGGCCTTCTTCCGGGCAATCCCGACGGGACCTACATTCAGAATGTCCCTATGGTCGGCATTGTCTCGTCGACGAGCGTCACCTTCGAGGTCGGCGGCAAGACGCTCACCCCGGCCGTGCTCAACGACTTCGTCGCTGTCTCGCGCCACGTCGCCCCCAAGGTGGAGGTCAAGGACAGCGAAATCGTGTTCGTCGGCTACGGGGTCGTCGCGCCGGAATATGGGTGGGATGACTTCAAGGGTGTCGACGTGCGCGGAAAGACGGTCGTCATGCTGGTCAACGACCCGCCGGTCCCCGATCCGAAGGACCCGACCAGGCTCGACGACTCCATGTTCAAGGGCAAGGCCATGACCTACTACGGCCGCTGGACGTACAAGTACGAGGAGGCGTCCGCCAAGGGCGCCGCGGCCTGCCTGATCGTCCACGAGACCGGCCCGGCCGGGTACCCCTATGCCGTCGTGCAGGGAAGCTGGGGCCGCGAGAACTTCGCGCTTGAGAGCCCCAACGGGAACGCGGACCGCGTGTCCGTGGAGGGATGGATCCCGCTGGCCTACGCAAAGACCCTCTTCTCCGCCGCGGGCTTTGACTTCGACGCGCTGAAAGCCGCCGCCGTGCGGAAGGACTTCCATCCGGTCGACTTCCATGCAAAGGCCAGCTTTGCGGTCGAGAACAGGACGCGGCCGCTCGCCTCGCGGAACGTGATCGCGAAGATCGAGGGCTCCGATCCCTCGCTTCGCGACCAGGTCATCATCTACAGCGCGCACTGGGACCACCTCGGGCGCAATCCACACCTGAAGGGCGACCAGATCTACAACGGCGCGCTCGACAACGCTTCCGGGTGCGCAGGGATACTCGAGATCGCGCGGAGGTTCTCGGCTCTTCCCGCGGCCGAGCGCCCGAAGCGCACCCTCCTCTTCCTCGCCGTCACGGGCGAGGAGCAGGGTCTGCTGGGCTCCGAATACTACGCGCAGCACCCCCTCTACCCGCTCACGAAGACCGTCGCGGACATCAACATCGACGGCATGCAGACGGCCGGGCCCTCCCGCGACATCGAGGTGATCGGCTACGGCAACTCGACGCTCGACGACCTGGCAGCCTCGGTCCTTGCGAAGGACGGGCGCGTCCTGGTGCCCGACACCCAGCCCGAAAAGGGGAGCTTCTACCGCTCCGACCACTTCGAGTTCGCACGGGTCGGGGTTCCCGCCTTCTACACCAGCAGCGGCACCGACATCATCGGGCAGCCCGCGGGCTACGGGCGGATGCGCCGCGACGAGTACGTGAGCACCGACTACCACAAGGTGACGGACGAGATCAAGCCGTGGTGGGATCTTCGCGGGGCCGCGCAGGACGCCGGCGTGCTCTTCCAGATGGGGCTCCAGCTCGCGAACGGCAACGCGTGGCCGCAGTGGAAGGCCGGTTGCGAGTTCAAGGACCGGCGCGACACGATGATGGCGGGAGGGCCGAACTGACGATGGGGGCCCGCTCAGCAATCCGAAGCCATGACGCAGCGTCCGAGCGCGTGACAGGCCGATGATCCGATTTGTCGCACAGCGCCTCCTTCAGACAATACCCGTGGTCTGGGTCATCATCACGGCGACGTTCTTCATGATACGGTTCGTGCCCGGCGGCCCGTTCACCGCGGAAAAGGCCGTGACGCCGGAGATCATGAGGAACCTCGAGGCGCATTACGGCCTGAACAGGCCCCTCTACCGGCAGTACCTCGACTACTGCGGGAGCATCCTGCGCGGGGACCTCGGCCCTTCGTTCAAGTACCCGACGCGCTCGGTCAACGAGATCATCGCGGAGAAGCTTCCGGTCTCGGTCGAGCTCGGGCTATGGTCGCTCGGGGTCGCCCTCTGCGCGGGCCTCCCCCTGGGGCTGATCGCCGCGGTGAAACGCAACACCTGGGTGGACTACCTCTGCTCGTCGGCCTCCATGATCGGAATCTGCATCCCCACCTTCGTCATGGGCCCGCTCCTGATCCTCGTTTTTGCGATCCACTTCGGCTGGTTCAACGCCTCGGGCTGGTACGGGCCGGTGGACCGCGTCCTGCCGAGCCTGACGCTCGGAAGCGTCTACGCGGCGTATGTCGCCCGGCTGACGCGCGGAGGCATGCTCGAGGTGCTCAGCCAGGACTACATCAGGACCGCCCGCGCCAAGGGGGCGAGCGAGGTCCGTGTCCTACTCAAGCACGCCCTGCGCGGGGGCCTGGCCCCGGTCGTGTCCTTTCTTGGCCCGGCAATCGCCGGGATCGTCACCGGGTCGTTCGTCATCGAGACGATCTTCCAGATCCCCGGGATCGGCCGGGAGTTCGTGAACTCGGCCTTCAACCGAGACTACACGCTCGTCCTGGGAACCGTCGTCCTGTACGCGGGATTCCTGATCGGGATGAACCTGGTGGTCGACATCGTCCAGGTGTGGCTCAACCCCAAGCTCAAGTTCGAGTGAGGACCGACGACACCGAGCGCGGACATTCCCTCTGGAGCGACGCCTGGCACCGGCTTCGGCGGAACCGCGCGGCGTTCGCCGGCGGGATCCTCCTGCTGGTGCTGGCGACCGCCTGCGCGGCAGGCCCGCTGTTCTCCCAGTCCTACGAGGGGCAGAACCTCGACCTCGGCGCCGTGCCGCCCTCGAGCCAGCACTGGCTCGGGACGGACACCCTCGGCAGGGACCTGCTCGCCCGCACGCTCTACGGCGGTAGAATCTCCATCATGGTCGGGCTCGTCGCGACGTTCGTCGCTCTCGCCATCGGCGTCACCTACGGCGCCGTGGCGGGATACTTCGGGGGCAAGGTGGACGCGTTCATGATGCGGCTGGTCGACATCCTCTACGCCCTGCCCTTCGCGATCTTCGTCATCCTGCTCATGGTGTTCTTCGGCCGGAACATCTTCCTGCTCTTCTTCGCGATCGGGGCCGTCGAATGGCTCACGATGGCCCGTATCGTTCGCGGCCAGGTGCTGTCCATAAAGCGAATGGAGTTCATCGAGGCAGCGCGCGCGCTGGGTCTTGGCCGCAGGCGGATCATCTTCCGGCACGTCATCCCGAACGTGCTCGGCCCGGTGATCGTCTATACGAGCCTCACCATCCCCGCCGTCATGCTCCTCGAGTCGTTCCTGAGCTTCCTCGGCCTGGGCGTGCAGGCCCCCATGAGCTCTTGGGGGGTGCTCATCAAGGACGGCTCGGAGAAGATGGAGGAGTTCTGGTGGCTGCTCGTCTTCCCGGGCGCGCTCTTCTTCCTGACGCTCCTCTCGCTGAATCTTCTCGGCGACGGGCTCCGCGACGCATTGGATGTGCGGGCTTCTAAGGACTGACCCCCGGTCCCCCCGTCATGCTACGCCGCTTCAAGCCCTATTTCTCCTACCTGAAACCGGTGCGCCGGATACTGGCGGGAGCCATTCTCTGCGGGATCGTCTACGGCGCGGCCACGGGCCTCGGCCTGCCGCTGATGCAGCACTACATCTTCCCGAGGGTGTTCGACCCCAGCTATCCGCCCCTTCCCGGATGGCAGATCCTGGCGGTCGCCATGTGGCTTCCGATCGTGTTCACGTTCAGGGGGATCGCGGGCTACCTGAACAGCTACATGATCCAGGTCGCCGGAGTGCGGATACTCGAGGCGATCCGCCTCGATTACTTCCGCAAGCTCCAGGTTCTGCCGCTCTCGTTCCTTCAGCGCCAGACGACGGGCGACATCATCTCCCGGGGCCTCGCGGACACGAACCAGCTTCAGACGACCCTGACGACCATCGCCAACGACGGCATGAAGCAGCCCGCGACGCTGCTCTTCGCGCTGGGCTCCATTGTCTGGATCACCGCCCGCCAGGAAGGCGTCGGCCTGATGCTCGCCAGCCTCGCGATTATCCCGATGTGCGTCTTTCCCATCCGCTACGTGGGCAAGAAGCTGGTCAAGCGCGCCTACCAGATGCAGACGCAGATGGGCTCCGTCACCAACAGCCTGAGCGAGAACCTGGGCGCGGCCAAGGAGGTGCGCGCGTTCGGCCTCGAGGAGCGCCAGGCCGCGGCGTTCGCAGGCGAGACGTCCGCCCTGATCAGGGTGCAGATCAAGGTTGCGAAGTACGCCCAGGCGCTCACGCCCGCAATTGAGATCCTTTCGGCCTTCGGGATGGCGATCGTGTTCGTCTACGCCTACCGCGGGCATGTGAAGTTTGAGGACTTCCTGACCATCATCACGGCGGTCTACATCAGCTACGACCCGATCAAGAAGCTCGGCGCCATCAACAACGAGATGAAGAGGGGCGAGGCGGCGCTGAACAGGATCGAGGTCGTGTTCAACGAGCCGCTGACGATCCGGGATCCCGACAATCCCGCGAAGATCGGCAGGGTTCGGGGCGTCATCGCCTTCGAGGGCGTCACGTTCGCCTACAAGTCGGAGGAGCCGGTCCTGACCGACGTGTCCGCCGTCATCCCCTCGGGAACGGTCTGCGCTCTCGTGGGACCAAGCGGCGCCGGCAAGACCACGTTCGCCAACCTCGTGCCGCGGTTCTTCGATGTCGACCGGGGCCGGGTCACGATTGACGGCACCGATGTGCGCCAGATGAAGCTTGCCGACCTCCGAAGAAACATCGCTCTCGTTTCCCAGGACCCGGTGCTCTTCAACGACACGGTGCACAACAACCTGCTTCTGGGACGGCTTGACGCCACGCCCGACGAGGTGGTCAGGGCGGCCCAGAACGCCCACGCCGACGAATTCATACGGTCCTTTCCCCAGGGCTACGACACGATCGTCGGGGAGCGGGGCGCCCGGCTTTCGGGCGGCCAGAAGCAGCGCCTCGCCGTTGCGCGCGCGTTCCTGAGGAACGCGCCGATCCTGATCCTCGACGAGGCCACCTCGGCGCTCGATTCGCAGAGCGAGCAGATGATCCAGGACGCGCTGCGCAAGCTCGTCGTCGGGAAGACCGTGCTCATCATCGCGCACCGCTTCAGCACGATACGCGACGCCTCCCTCATCCTCGTGTTTGACAGGGGATCCATCGTGGCCCACGGCGATCACGCGGAGCTCTACGCGGGCAACAAGCTCTACCAGACCTTGTACGACCGCCAGAGGACCGAGACGGTCTGACGGGAGCGCCTCCCGAAAGCCCCCATGCCGCCGCTCCAGAGGGTCCTCGTGATCAGGCGCCGCTACCTGGGAGACGTGGTCCTGTTGGGCTCGCTCTTCCGAAACCTGAGGCTCCACTGGCCGGACGCGCGAATCGCCGCGCTTGTGGAGCCGGCCTACGAGGGGATCCTGGCCCTCAATCCGGACGTGAACGAGGTGTTGAGCCTGCCCGACGGGCTGTCCTCCTGGCCCGGGTTTGTCGCGAGGCTCCGGGGGGCCGGCTTCACCCACGTGTTCGACCTGGACAACACGGAAAAGACAGCGCTTGTCGCGCGGCTTAGCGGGGCGGCCTTCAGGGTGGCGATTCATCATGGCGCGCACCCGGCTAGGCTGCGGGCCCTCTATTCCGACGTCGCGCACGAACCGGCATCCGTGCATGAGAACCGGCCCATCAGCGAATACTACCTGACCGCCCTTAAGCCCGCGGGCGTGCCCGTCGTGACCCGCGAGGTGCGGCTGGTTCCACGGGATTCCGATGTCGCGGATTGGAGGCGCTTTGTCGGCGCCCAGGGAAGGACGCTTCTTGTTCATCCCGGCAGCCGCTGTCCCTCAAGGATCTGGCCCGCCGAGCGCTTTGCCGCCGTTTGCGACCGTGTGCAGGACGAGCTTGGGGTGCAGGTCGTGCTCGTCGGGGGCGCGTCGGAGCGCGGACTCATGGCCGAGATCCGCGGGAAGGCCAATACCCACCTGCTTTCAATCGACGATCCCCCGACGCTGCCCCGCCTTGCCGCGCTGGCGCGCTCGTGCTCCGCGCTCCTCTGCCATGACAGCGGCCCCATGCACGTGGCCGCCGCGGTGGGCACGCCTGTCGTCGCGCTCTACGGCTCGCAGAACCCCGTCCTCTTCCGGCCCCACGGAGAGGGGCACACGCAGCTTGCGCCGAGCATGCCCTGCACCGCATGCGTCGCGCCGCAGGCGTGCGTGCCGGCCGACTCCTACCGCACCTATTGCGTGCGCCGGATCACCGAGGAGGAGGTCTTTGCCGCCTTGAAGGAGACCCTCGCCCGCCCATCCTAGGGCCCGACCATGCCCGACGAGCCCCACAGATTCAGCAGGGTGGCCGAGGACCTCATTGCGTCGCTCAGGAGGCTCCCGTCCGAGGACCCGAGGGGCATGCGCAGGAGGCCCTCGCGCGAGTTTGTCGAACTTGTCGACTCGCTCCGGGCCAAGCACGGGATCGGCAGGCCGACGGCCGAGCAGGAGATCCGCGAGAAGTGGCCCGAGATCGTGGGCACGGCGAACGCCTCCTATTCGAACGCCGTGCGCATCGACGAGAGGGCCCGGCTGATCGTCCACGCCACCCACGCCGTGGTCCGGAACGAGCTCTTCATGAACCGCGCCGAGATTCTGGAGAGGATCCACAGGCTGCCCGGCTGCCGGTCGATCAAGCAGCTCCACCTCATCCAGGGCTGAGCCAGCCGGGGCCCGAATTTTGGCCTTGCGCCTGCGACCGCGGTTTTTGAAGTTATTCCCTTGCGTCAGTGGGTTCCCGACGGTTGGGGGGCCCGCCATGACTGGTCCGGCATCCCGCTGGATCGGAACGGTGACGCCGGCTAAGCCGGGGCTTCCCCTCGGTGGCGCGGGCGGCACGGAGCCCGAAAGGGCTCTCTATAGTCATGCAATTCAACTAAATAACAATGCCTACAGCTGCCAAGCCAGAGATCATCGCAGAATACAAGATCCACGACAAGGACACCGGTTCGAGCGAGGTGCAAATCGCCCTGCTCACCGCGCGCATCAACCACCTGACCGAGCACCTGCGCACCCACAGGAAGGACTTCCACTCCCGCCGCGGGCTGCTGCAGATGGCGAGCCGCCGCCGCAAGCTGCTCGATTACCTGAAGCAACACAACCTGCCCAAATACAATGAGCTGCTGCAGAAGCTGAATCTGCGCAAATAACGCTTTCGCCTAACAGGCGACCCGATCCGCGGGTCGCCTGCTGTCGTTAAGGCACTCGACACAAAACCGGGACATTTCCGTTTGCCGCCTTGGCAAGCCCCCTTCGCCCGGGGCGCCAAACGGAAATCTCTCGGGTCTTGTAGCGAGACCGACGAAAGCCCACACGGCCCGCGCGCCGTGCGGCCCGCAAACCCAAATTGCCCCGCTCCGCATCCAC
>CAZHPC010000138.1:0-8255 GCA_964534685.1 uncultured Opitutaceae bacterium | reverse complement strand
ATTGCCGCCTCGCATTTGGGACCGGCATTTGCATTCTGACCCCCATGTCGTACTCAGCCCAGCACCTGAAGGAAACGGCCGAAATCGTGGCCAAGATCAATCCCGCCGACTGCGATAAATGCGTCGCCGAACTGCGCGCCGTACGGGAGCACGGCGGGCGGCTTTTCATGCTGGGCGTGGGCGGGAGCGCGGCCAACGCCTCCCATGCGGTGAACGATTTTAGGAAGATCGCGGGGATTGAGACGTATGCCCCGACGGACAACGTCTCGGAGCTCACGGCGCGGACGAACGACGAGGGTTGGGCGAGCGTCTTTGTCGAATGGCTGCGGGTCAGCAAGCTCAACAGCAAGGACTGCCTCTTCATCCTTTCGGTCGGCGGCGGCAACGTTGAGAAGAATGTCTCGCCCAACCTTGTTGCGGCGCTGCAGCTCGCAAAGCAGGTCGGAGCCCGGATCATCGGGATCGTGGGCAAGGACGGCGGGTACACCGCAAAGGTTGCCGACGCGTGCGTCATCGTGCCGACCGTGAACCCCAACAACGTTACGCCCCACAGCGAGGCATTCCAAGCAGTTGTCTGGCACTTATTTGTCTCACACCCTGACCTGAAGGTGAATCAGACGAAGTGGGAGTCGGTCACGGCCATGCCGTAGGCGGATGGCGCTGCGGCCCGCAGTCTTCCTGGACCGCGACGGGGTCCTGAACGTCCAGCTCGTTCGGGACGGAATGCCCTACGCACCCGAGAAGCTGGAAGATTTCCAGCTCTACGAGGGCGCGGCCGCCGCCTGCCGCGCCCTGAAAGCAGCCGGGTTCTCGCTGGTCGTCGCGACGAACCAGCCCGACGTCGGCCGCGGACGGGTCGCACAGACCGTGATCGAGGCCATGCATGAGCGCCTGCTTCAACTGATCCCGGAAATTGACCGCGTCGAGGTGAGCTATGACCCGGGCCGCGGCGAGGATTCCCCGCGGCGCAAGCCGGGTCCCGGAATGCTGCTGGACGCGGCCAAGGCGCTTGGGCTGGACCTGGCTCGCTCGTGGATGGTGGGCGACCGGTGGCGGGACGTCGAATGCGGGAAACGCGCGGGCGTGAGAACGGTCTTCATCGACTACGGGTACAGCGACGAGCACGATACGCACCCGGATTATACGGTACGTACGCTCCACGAGGCAGTTGCGATCATCCTCGGGACAGGCGCAAGGCCCGGGAAAGGCTCGTAATCTCCTTGCGAGGTGGAAACCGTGACTTCAATTGTCTATACAAAGAACCCATGAAATCCCTTAACGAGCTAAAGATACAACTCTACGCCGACGGAGCCGACAAGGCCGGCATCCTGGACCTCTATTCAAAGCCCTACATCAAGGGCCTGACCACGAACCCGAGCCTGATGAAGAAGGCAGGGATCAAGGACTACGAGGCCTTTGCCAAGGACATCCTCCAGACGGTGACGGCGAAGCCCATCTCGCTCGAGGTTTTCACCGATGACTTCACGGACATGAAGCGCCAGGCGCTCAAGATCTCCGCCCTTGGCAAGAACGTCTACACCAAGATCCCGATCACGAACTCGCGCGGCGAATCCTCGCTTCCTCTTATCAGGGACCTCGCGAAGCAGGGCGTTAAGCTGAACGTGACGGCCATCCTCACGGTGAAGCAGGTCGCGAGCGTCGCCGACGCGCTCAACCCGGCGGTCCCGTCGGTCGTATCGGTTTTCGCGGGCCGGATTGCCGACACAGGAGTTGATCCCGTGCCACTCATGCGCGCCTGCGGCGCCCTCCTTCAGGGCCACGCCAAGGCCGAGCTGCTCTGGGCCAGCACCCGGGAGGTCCTCAACATCTTCCAGGCCGAGGAATCCGGCTGCGCGATCATAACGGTGCCCCACGACATCCTCGCAAAGGCCGCGAAGATGTTCGGCATGGACCTCACGGAGCTCTCGCTCGACACCGTCAAGATGTTCGCAAAGGACGCTGCGGATTGCGGTTACAAGCTCTGAGGAGCCCACTTCGTCATTTACCTCCCGGGCGGACGCCTGCAAATGTGAGGGTCCGCCTGTCGCCTGTCTATTTATGCTAACCCGCTTTCGACTGCTGAGCTTCGTTGCCCTTGCGCCCGCCCTGCTTGGGCCCCTCGAGGCGGCGAACCTGGACGGATCGTCCCCGAAGGCGGGAAACGAGGAGGCAGCCCGCCTCTATTCCGAGGCCAACGACTTCGTCAGCAGCATGGCTGAGGGGAACTATTCCTACGCCTACCTGCAGTTCTACTGGAAGCGCGCCGAGTCCAATGTCGACCGGGTGCGCCGCGTCTATGCCGATTCGCCGACGGCCCAGGCGATGGCTCGCGGCGAGCTGAAGCTCGGGCCCTACGCGCTCGACTACTTCAAGGAGCGCGTCCTGTACAACGTGGAGCTGAAGCGCCTGGGCGCCCTTGACGACGTCAATTGCGCCATATTCCTCTATGGAAGGGATGAGAAGAGGAACGACGCAAAGCGCGATGAGGCGCTCGCCAACATCCTGGAGGTCCTCGCGCGAAGGCAACGGTGGAATGAGGCGCTTCGGTTCCCGGTGCTGGACGTCCACCGGCCGCTCATGCTCCGGAGCATCTTCAGGATAGCGGCCATCTACGGGGCCGGGGACATCGTAAGCAAGATGACCGCCGACGCCACTCCCGCGGAAAGGGAGGCCGCCGGCTTTGACCCGATACTCGCCGAGGCCCTCGCGCTCCAGGGAAAGCCACGCTCCGAGTTGTACAAGTTCGTGGCGGACCATCCGACCGGCGCCGTCCGAGCCGCGGCGCTGAAGGGCGTGGTTGAGCGGGAGGTGCTGATCGGGCGGGTGGAGAAGCTCCATGCCACGCTCAGGCCCATGATACAGACCGTCCATCTCGTCGTGCAGAACACCTCGCTCAGGGACGACATCCGCGCCACGGCGCGGCAGCTGTTCAACGGGGACCTGGACGCGGCCTCTCCCCTTCTCGCCGTCTATTCCGCGGCCCAGGGGAAGACGCCCGCGGCGGAGGCGCCCTTGGAAGCCCACCTGGCCTACCTCCGGTACCTTGCCGATGCGGGCCGCATGGACGCCCTCGGGGCTTACGCCCGGAGCGATGGCCTCGATGCGGCCGCCAGGCGTGCGTGCGAACTCAAGGTGATCGAGCTTTACGCCGAGGCCGGGCAGACGAAGGAGGCGGAGGGCGCCCGCAAGGCCTTCTCGGGGGTGGGCACCCCGGGGGCCGATGACGCGGCGCTCGCGGAGTTCCGCGGGCGCATGGACTCGACGGAGGTCCAGCTCGTGGCGAGGAAGACGACCTTCTCGGAGCTGCCGATAGCGGATCCGTGCGTCATGGCGACCGCCATCATGGAATGGAGCCTGACCCCGAACCGCTCCCAGCGCGGCGCGACCCCGTGGGATGCGGTCGTCACGCGTTTTGCCGGTGGCTTTGAGAACCTTCCGCTGCCAGAGTCGGCGGCCGTCGGCGACGCGGCAAGCACCCTCAAGCCCTACTGAGAAACGGCGCATCGCTCCCACCCGGTGAACATCCTCTTCGTCAACTACGGCGACTTCACCACAAACAGCCTGAACCATATCGGCGGATTCGCGAGCGCGCTGTCCGCCCAGGGCCACTCCTGCGTCGTGGCGGTTCCCTCCGGCAAGGACAGCCTGTCGGCCGTCCCGAATCCCGGCTTCACCGCCGCCCTTTACAACGAGCTTCTTGAGCGGCCGGCCTTCTTTCCGGACGGCCGCACGGCCGACATCATCCACGCATGGACGCCGCGGGAGTTTGTCCGCAAGTTCGTCGTCTCCTACCAGAGGGTTGTGGAAACGAGCGCCCGGCTGGTCGTGCACCTCGAGGACAACGAGGAGTACCTCATCTCCGGCTACGCCAAGCGGCCGATCATGGAGCTCAGGTCGATGGGGTTCGGCGAGCTCGACGCGGTGATGTCCGACCGCCTCCCCCATCCCCTCAGGCACCGGACGTTCCTGCGCCTGGCCGACGCGGCGACCATCATCGTACGGAGCCTCAGGGAATTCGTGCCCTCCGGCGTTCCCTTCTCAGTTCTCGAGCCGGGCGTCGACCCGGAATACCTGAAGCCGGCGAAGGCCGACCCTGCACTGCGCCGGGAGCTCGGCCTCAAGGAGGGTGAAAGGGTCGTCGTCTTCACGGGCAGCAACACGTTCGCGAACGAGCCCGAGATGCTGGAGCTTTACGAGGCGGTCCGGATCCTGAACCAACGGGGCGTTGCGACCCGCCTCGTAAGGACCGGCTTCAACAGGCCGCAGTTCCTGGAAAGCCTGACCCAGGAACTCAAGGCCCACGTGACCGACCTGGGGTTCATAGCGAAGGGCAGACTCCCGAGGCTCCTCGCGCTGGCCGATGTCCTGGTGCAGCCGGGTAGGCCCGGACCGTTCAATGACTACAGGCTTCCGTCCAAGCTTCCGGAATACCTGGCCTCGGGCCGGCCGGTGGTCCTTCCCGCGACGAACATCGCCCTCGGGATGCGCGACGGCGTGGAGGCCCTCTTTCTTTCCAGCGGCTCCCCGGACGACATCGCCGACTGCTGCGAGCGCGTCTTTGGCGACGCGGCGCTCGCCGCATCGCTCGGCGAGAAGGGTTCGGCGTTCGCTCGGAAGCATTTCGACCTGGCGAAGAACACGGCCGGCCTCGTGAAGGTCTACCATGAGGCCGCGGCGAGGCCTGCGAAGCGCTGCTGGCAGATCATCAGAAACACGAGCGGTTCCGATCTCACCGCCGCCGCCTACGAACTGGCCGAGGCGCTTGATCCACTGAAGGACCGCAATGCCGCGGCGGCGGATCTCGCTGCACTCGCATCGTACGTGGCCGAAATCGTCCGGATCGAGGACGAGAGGCAGTCGAGCGCGGTCGCGTCGCGCGACATGGTCAGGCTGCAGCTTGAGGAGTCCGTCCGTCACCTGGAGCTGCAGCGGGACCTTACAAACCAGCACGCCCGCAATCTCCAGGAGAAGATTGAGCATCAGGATCGTTACCTGAAACTTCAGAAGAAGCTTTCGGACAGGCACATCCTAAATCTTGAGGCCCGGATAGGCGGGATCGAGAGGATCGCCAGGGCGGAGCGTGAGAAGGCGGCCGCGGCCGCCTCGGCCGCGTCGGCCGCCGCACGCCAGGTGGCCGCGGCACAAGCCGCCGCGCAGGCCGACGCACAGGCAGCCCAGGCGGAGCATCAGCGCCTCGTGGCTCGGATCATCGAGATGGACGCCGAACTCAAGGCGCGCGAGCAGAGGCTAAAGTCCATCATTCAGTCGAGATCCTACAAGCTCTCCGCGCCCCTGCGAGACCTCGAGAAATTCTGCAGGTGGATGGCGCGGGGGTTCCGACCGCAGCCGGCGCCACTACCCCCGCCCGCGCCTCCGTCCACACCCGCGACACCTCCGCCGCCGAAGGCCGAGCCGGCGACCGCTCCCGCGCCTGTCGCGCCAACGCCCGAGGCGGAGGCCCCCCGACCCTCCTACCACTACACGTTCAACGTGGACCACCCGCGGGCCTGGAGCACGGCCTCGAACAAGCTCCTCCTCCTCGGCTGGTGCTACGAGAATTCCGCCGCGCCCATCCGGGGCATCCGGGCCCAGTTTGCCGGGAAAACCACCGTGGGGATCTACGGATCAAAGCGCCTGGACGTCCTGGCATCGACCGGGATGAAGCAGTCCGAGTACAGCGGCATCAAGATCGACATTCCGACGCTCCTCGGGGACCACCTGCTGCTCGTCGAGGTCGAGCACGACGACGGCTGGAGCCCCCTCTTCCAAAAGATGGTGCACGTCGGGAAGGTCGGGGACCCGACGGAGCGCAGCGACTACGAGAAATGGTGCGAGCACCACGAGGCGCTGAGCGAAGCGGACTTGAAGGCGATCGCGAGCCACATCGAGGCCTTCAGGACGCGGCCGGTGATCTCGGTGGTGATGCCGGTATACAACCCCGCCGAGGGCCTGCTCGCAAAGACGATCCAGTCCGTGCTGGACCAGATCTACCCCCACTGGGAGCTCTGTATCGCCGACGACGCTTCGACGCTTCCCCATGTGCGCGAGGTGATCGAGCGCTTCGCCTCAAAGGAGCCCAGGATCAAGGTGACCTACAGGCCGTCGAACGGCCACATCTGCGAGGCGACGAACACGGCGCTCGAGCTTGCGAGCGGGGAGTTCGTGGCGCTGTTCGACCACGACGACCTGCTCGCCCCGACCGCCCTCTACGAGGTCGCCGCCGAGGTGGATGAGCACCACGACGCGCAGCTGATCTACTCGGACGAGGACAAGATCGACATGGAGGACCGCCGGTTCGACCCGTACTTCAAGCCGGACTGGAATCCCGACCTCAACTACGGCCAGAATTACATCTCCCACCTCACGGTCTACAGGACGGAGCTGATCCGCTCGCTCGGGGGCTTCCGGAAGGGCTACGAGGGCAGCCAGGACTGGGACCTCATTCTTCGGGCGATCGAGAAGATACCGGCGTCCTCGATTCGCCACATTCCGAAGCTCCTCTATCACTGGCGGGCCGCGCCGGGCTCGACCGCCCTGCAGCTTGCCGAGAAGAACTACCCCGTCGAGGCGGCACGGATGGCGCTTGAGGACCACTTCAAACGCACGGGGCAAAAGGTGGAGCTTCTGCCCGTGCCAGGAGACCACTGGCGGATCAAATATCCCCTGCCCTTGCCCGCCCCGCTGGTCTCGCTCATCATCCCCACGCGAAACGCGGTGAAGTTCGTCCGCCAGGCGCTAAGGAGCATCCTCGACAAGACCGACTATCCCAATTTCGAGGTCCTCATTGTCGACAACAACTCGGACGACCCGGAGACGATCGCCTTCTTCGCCGGGCTTGCCGGGGGCTCCGACCCGCGGGTCCGGGTGCTCACCTACGGGGAGCCGTTCAATTATTCCGCGATCAACAACTATGCCGTGCGCGAGGCCTACGGCGACATCGTGGGCCTGCTCAACAACGACATCGAGGTGATCAACGCCGACTGGCTGACCGAGATGGTGAGCCAGGCGTTGCGCCCGGATATCGGCGCCGTCGGGGCGATGCTCTACTACCCGCTCAACACCGTGCAGCACGCCGGCGTGATCCTGGGCCTCGGCGGCGTCGCGGGGCATCCCTTCAAGGAATTCCCGAGGGGGGACCACGGGCAGAAGAATCGGCTGCGGCTCGTCCAGAACTACAGCGCCGTCACCGCGGCGAGCCTCGTCATCCGCAAGGACAGGTTCCTTCAAGTCGGCGGCTTGAACGAGAAGGACCTGCCGATCGCCTTCAACGACGTGGACTTTTGCTGCAAGCTGATCTCGGCCGGCTATCGCAACCTCTGGACTCCCCACGCTGAGTTCTACCACCACGAGTCCGCCACGCGAGGCGTGGAGGACACTCCCGAAAAGAAGGCGCGCTTCCAGTCGGAAATCGACTATATGATGAACACGTGGGGCACCCTGCTGATGTCCGACCCCGCCTACAACCCCAACCTCACCCTCGTCGGAGAGGACTTCTCCCCGGCCTACCTCTCGCGCGCCACCAAGGCCTGGACGGCCTACCTGCCTTGAACCCAAACCCCGAAGAACCGAACGAGCGGGCCGCCGCCCTCCAGGCCGAGCTCGACGCCGTCAGAAGGCGCGAGGCCGAGTTCCGGGCCAACATGGTGCAGGAGTTCCTGGACCGCGGCGAGCGCAACACCTACCTCCACACCCTGCGGCAGGAGCGGGCGGCGCTGATCAAGCGCGGGCAGGAGGCGTCTGCCGACCTCGAGTACCTGGTGCGCAAGCTTGAGGCCGAGGGCGAGCGAAGCGCTGCGCTCGAGGCCCAGCTTGGCCGCCTGTGGAATTCCTGGTCCTGGCGGCTGACGGCCCCCCTGCGGGCGGTCCGAAGGCTGTTTTCCCGCGGCTCCCCCGAGGCCGGGCCGCCCGGCGGACGGGATGCGGTCGAGGGCGGGATCTTCACCTATTACCTCCATACCTCCCCGTTCCGGGTCTACCATGACGACACCTTCACGCTTCGGGGCTGGGCCTGGCCGCAGGACGGGCGCGCGGTCACGGCCGTCCGGGCCGTCGTGGACGCAAGGAGCTTCGTCGGGCGCCACGGGCTCGAGGAGCCCGAGGTCATCGCCCGGCACGGCGCCCAGCCGGCAAACCCCCGCCCGGGGTTCGAGATCCGTTTTGAGACCCCTGCGGGACGCCATCTCCTGAGCCTCGAGGCTCAGATCGAGGGATCCGAGTGGCGCTGGATCATGAGGACGTCGATCTGGTGCGAGCCG
>CAZHPC010000137.1:0-8472 GCA_964534685.1 uncultured Opitutaceae bacterium | reverse complement strand
TATTTCGTGCCGCTCGGCCAGGAATTCGAGTACTGGCGCCTAAGGGTCTCGAACACCGGCGACCGGACGCGCCGCCTGAGCGTCTTCTCGTTCTGCGAATTCACGACCGAGTGGAACCTCGTCCAAGACACCTTGAACCTCCAGTATGCGCAGTTCATTTCCGATGCCGTCTGGCGGGACGGGTTCATCCTCGCCTCCTCCTGCCGCCGCGTTCCCAAAGACGTCAATAACTTCGCGAACAAGGACCAGGCGCGCTGGTGGTGGATGACGCAGATCGGCGGAACGATTGCCGGATTCGATTGCGAGCGTGAGAAGTTCCTCGGCGTCTATCGCAGCTTCGACCGGCCCGAGGCGGTCGAGCGCGGCTCCTGCGGGAACCATGAGCAATTCTCGGACAACGGGTGCGGCGCGATCCAGAGTGACCTCGAGCTTGCGCCGGGAGCCTCGGCCGAGGTCCTGGTCCTCCTGGGGATCGGCAGCCACGCCCGCGCGAGCCGGACCCGCCGGCGCTTCGCCACCGCCGATGCGGTCGACCGCGAGCTCGGGAAGCTCAAGCGACACTGGCACGGGCTCATCGACGTGCTCCAGGTGAAGACCCCCGACCCGGATTTCGACCATATGACCAACGTCTGGGGCGCATATAACGCCCTAATGACCTTTGAATGGTCTCGGTCGTGCTCGCTCGTCTATACGGGCGACCAGCGCGACGGTTTCGGTTTTCGCGACACGGTTCAGGACATGCTGGGGGTCGCCGGGATGCTGCCCAAGGAGGTCCGGAGCCGGCTCGTCCTCATGCTCTCGGGGCAGGACTCAACCGGCGGCGCCCAGCCTGAGATACGGGCGTGGTCGCATGCGCCGGGAAAGATGAAGCCGACGCCGCCCCAGAACTACCGGAGCGACGACTGCCAATGGTTCTTCAACACTATCCCGGCCTATGTCGCCGAGACGGGCGACACTGCATTCTACGATCAAGTCGTGCCGTACGCCGACCGAGGGCGGGCGACCGTGTTCGGCCACCTGAAGCGCGCCCTGGAATTCAACCTCGAAAGGGTTGGGAAGCACGGGCTGCCTTGCGGACTCCTCGCCGATTGGAACGACTGCCTCAAGCTGGGCTACAAGGGCGAGTCGGTCTTCGTCGCGTTCCAACTGCGCCTGGGCCTGAGGACCTACGCGGAGATTGCGGCACGCCTCGGAAAACCCGGTGAGCGCCGGTGGGCGTTTGCAGAGCTTGAGGGGCTTGATCGCAAGATCGCCAAGATCTGCTGGGACGGCCGGTGGTTCATATGGGCCATTTCCGAGGATGGCGAGGTGTTCGGCACCCGAAAGGCGCGGGAGGGGCGGATCTATCTCAACACGCAGTGCTGGGCCATCATCTCAGGCGCTGCGACCCCGAGGCAGACCAAGCTCGCGCTGCGGGCAGTGAAGGAGCTCCTGGCCTCGGAGTATGGCATCGCGCTCTGCAACCCGCCCTTCGCGAGGACGCCGGTGAAGATAATGCGGGCTGTCCTCTTCAATCCCGGAAACAAGGAAAACGGAGGAATCTTCAGCCACACCCAGAGCTGGGCGGTCCTTGCCGAAATCGCAGGAGGCGACGGCGACCAAGCCTACGCTTACTACAGGTCCTTCATGCCGTCGGCCCAGAACGACCGTGCCGACCTGCGCGAGATCGAGCCTTATGTCCATTGCCAGAGCACGCACGCCCCGACGTCGAAGAAATTCGGCCGCTCGCGCGTCCCCTGGCTCTCGGGGACGGCCTCATGGGCCCATTACACGGCGACGCAACACATCCTGGGAATCCGTCCTGAGGTCGGCGGCCTCCGCATCGATCCCTGCATCCCGAGATCGTGGCCGGGGTTCTCAGCGGTCCGGGTCTTCCGCGGGAGGAAGGTGAACATCGAGGTGAGGAATCCCTCCGGGGTGTGCCGCGGCGTGAAATCGCTCACGGTCGACGGACAACCGCTCGATGGCAACGCGGTGCCCATGGCATTGCTCAGAAGCGGCGCCATGATCGTCGCCGTGCTCGGCTGAGGACCGGAGGCGGCCTAGGCTCAACAATCCAATCAAACCACTAATGTATCGGATCCCGCTTGCGGGGGGCCGGAGGATCAATGAAACCCAAACGATTGAAACTGATGACGCTATGTGCACTTCTGCCGGGAATGCTGCATGCGCAGCAGCTGCGCTACGTCCAGCTGCGCACGGCTGACGGCGTGCTGGAGGGCGTCGTGAGCGCCGACGGGAAGGTGCGCACGTTCAAGGGCATTCCCTATGCCGCGCCGCCCGTGGGCCCGCTGCGCTGGAAGCCGCCGCAACCCGTCCAGCCGTGGGCCGGCGTCCGCAGGGCCGTCGACTACGCTCCGCGTGCGATGCAGGGCCGGATCTACGATGACATGGTATTCCACGACGCGGGCCCGAGCGAGGACTGCCTGTACCTCAACCTGTGGATGCCGGCAAATCCTTCCCAGGCCAAGCTGCCGGTCATGGTCTGGATCCATGGCGGGGGCTTCATAGCCGGATCCTCCTCCGAGCCTCGCCAGGACGCGGGGAACCTCTCGAAGAAGGGCGTGCTGGTGGTGAGCCTCAACTACCGCCTGGGTGTGTTCGGTTTCTTTGCGCATCCCGAGCTGACGGAGGAATCGGGGCACAACGCGTCCGGCAACTACGGTCTGCTTGACCAGGTCGCCGCGCTCGAGTGGGTCAGGAGAAACATCGCCACCTTCGGAGGCGACCCGGAAAACGTGACCGTCTTTGGCGAGTCGGCCGGCTCCTTCTCCGTCAGCGCGCTCATGGCGTCGCCGCTGGCGAAGGGCCTCTTTCATCGGGCGATCGGCGAAAGCGGCGCGTTCTTCGGCTCGACCCTTGAACTCAAGACGCGCGTCGACGCCGAATCCAACGGCATCAAGTTCGCACAGTCCGCTTTTGGGACGACGTCGCTCCACGAGCTTCGCGGGAGGCCGGCAACGGAGGTCCTGGACGCGGCCCTCAAGCTGCCGCAGGGGTACTTCTCGCCGGACGTGGACGGATACTTCCTGCCGGCCGACTTCCTCCAGATCTATTCCGGAGGGAGACAAAGCCACATCCCGCTCCTTGCCGGCTGGAACAGGGACGAGGAAAACCTTACGAAGTTCTTTGCCGGCGACAGCCCGACCGTCGCGAACTATGTCGCGCGCGCCAAGGCCAGGTTCGGACTTCGGGCGAAGGAATTCCTGGAGTGTTACGCGGCGGCGTCCGACGCCGAGGCGCGGCGGGCCGCGCAGGATCTGGAAGGCGACGATTTCATAGGCTACGGAACCTGGAAATGGCTCGAACTGCAGCTCACCACAGCCGCGCAGCCGGTATACCGGTACGAGTTTGACCAGACCCTTCCGCTGCCTGCAAACGCACCGCCTGGCGCCGAGCCGGCGGCTCCCCACGCCTCGGAGATCGAATATGTCTTCCAGGTTCTCTCGTCGAAGGACCTGCCGTGGCGGGCGGAGGATCGCAAAGTGTCCGAACTCATGTCCTCCTACTGGAGCAACTTTGCAAAGACGGGCGATCCAAACGGAAAGGGCCTGCCACGCTGGCCCGCGTACAGCGGATCCGACGGCTATCAGGTGATGCACCTGAGCGCCAACCCGGCCGCAGGTCCCGACACCCACCGAGGTCGCTACAAGTTTCTGGACAGGCTCCCCTAGCCCATGCGGCCCCCCGGGCGCACGCTGCGGGATCCGGGCGGTTTCAAACCCTTATCGTCTTTACCGGCTGGGCATTCGGGATCATGACTGCAAACGCGGCATTTCGGCGATTCGCATCACGTTGCCGGAGGCCGCCGCGAAAGGCCTGATTGGATCCGACCCCATCCTTAAACGTCCCCACCCGTGCCCAAGAACACCAGCATTGTCTATCTTGTTGCCAACGGCGATCTCCGCCTCTCTGCGAACCGGAAATGCGAGAAGGCCCAGGCCGCGATGGAGCGGCTCCTCGTCGCCGCCGTCGAGAAGGAGGGGCGCAGGGTGCTGCGCGCCCACGGCTATGACCGGGCCAAGCGGCACGGATTCATCGACAGCCAGAAGCACGGCATGGAGGTCTTTCGGCGTATCCCGACAAATTGTCCCCTGATCGTGGCCGAGTCGGTGTGGCAGTACAGCCAGCATCTGCTGGCCGGCCTGGCCTCCCACCGCGGGCCTATCCTCACCGTGGCAAACTGGAGCGGCACGTTTCCCGGTCTCGTCGGGCTGCTAAACCTGAACGCCTCGCTGACCAAGGCGGGCGTGCGCTACAGCACGCTCTGGAGCGAGGACTTCACGGACACGTTCTTCACTAGACGGCTTCACTCGTGGCTCGCCACGGGCAGGGTCCGACACGACACGTCGCACGCGAGGCCGCTGGCGCGCCTCCGCATCCCTTCCGGCGCCGCAGAGGCAGGCCGCGCGTGCGCACGGCGCCTGAGGCGAGAGAAGGTCATAATGGGAGTGTTCGACGAGGGCTGCATGGGCATGTTCAACGCGATCATCCCCGATCACCTTCTCAATGCGACGGGCGTCTACAAGGAGCGTCTGAGCCAGTCCACCCTCTACGCGAGGATGCTCACGGTGAAGGACAGCGAGGCCCGCGCGGTTTACCGGTGGCTGCTGGACAAGGGGGTGAGATTCAATCTTGGAGACAACGAGGCCAGGGAACTGACCCGTCCCCAGGTGCTCCTCCAATGCAAGATGTACATCGCCGCGGTCCGTATTGCCGCGGAGTTCGGCGCGGTAGCCATCGGAATACAATATCAGCAGGGCCTCAAGGACCTGGCTCCCGCTTCCGACCTGGCCGAAGGGCTGCTCAACAGCGTGACCCGGCCGCCCGTGCGCGACGAGGTGACCGGCCGTGAGCTGTACAAGGGCGAGGCCATTCCCCATTTCAACGAAGTCGACGAGTGCGCCGGACTCGATGCGATCGTCACCTACCGGCTCTGGCGCGCTCTAGGGTATCCGCCCGAGACTACGCTTCACGACCTGCGGTGGGGAAGAGCCTACCGGGACCGCGGTGTCGACGCCTACGTCTGGGTGCTCCTCATATCGGGAGCGGCGCCGCCCGCGCATTTCATAGGCGGCTTCAAGGGAGCCACAAGCGAGCGGCAGCCACCAATGTATTTCCGGCTCGGAGGCGGTACCCTGAAGGGCGTCAGCAAGCCGGGCTGGATCGTCTGGAGCCGCATCTTCATCGAGGACGGAAGGCTGAAATACGACACGGGCATTGCCGAGGTTGTCAGGCTGCCACGAAAGGAAACAGAGGAGCGGTGGCGGCTGACGACGCCGCAATGGCCGATCATGCATGCCGTGCTGCAGGGCATTTCGCGGGACCAGATGATGGCGCGCCACAAAAGCAACCACATCCAGGTGGTCTACGCGCCAGGCAGGGCCGAGGCTCGAAAGGGACTTTTCGCCAAGGCCGCGGCCATGGCAGAGCTGGGGTTGGAGGTATCGGTCTGCGGCGAGGTGTGAGGGGGACCTCCGGAGAGGGCCGCCACCAGGAGGGGCTGCGAGGGCGCGCCCTTACTTCAGCCAGTCGCCGCCCCTGCCGATGTTGTCGGACGTGAAGAAGCGCGATCTGAGGGTCACTTCCTTCGGCACGCTTTCATGCCGCAGGATCCTTAGCGCAGCCTCCACCGCCTCGCGCCCGCCCGTCGGATACTCGAATGTTGCGGCCAGAACGCCCTGTCTCACATAGACCTGCCCTTCCTGCGCCAGACCGTCGATGCCCACAAAGATGATGTCGCGCTCCCTGCCCGCCGCCTCCGCCGCCAGGTAGGCACCGTGCGCTCCAGGATCGTTGTGCGCGAAGACAAGCTCAATCTGAGGCTCGACCGCCAGTGCCGACTCCATGTCCAGCCGCGCCTGCGGCTCCAGCCACTTCATGTCGGCGGTGTAGACTATGTCCACGGGCGCGCCCTTGAGCGCCTCATGAAACCCGGCGCCACGGTCCTGAGCCGGAATTGAGGTCATAAGCCCCTCAAGCTCCACCACGCGCGCCCTAGCGCCCTTTTTGACAGCCGGCAGCTCCGCAAGGCGCCGAACGACCCATTCGCCGGCGGCGCGCCCGATCCTGCGATTGTCGGCACCGATGAACTCGGTGTAGTCGGCGCCGAGCACCCGGCGATCGAGGACGATGACCGGAAAACCCCTCTTGTACGCCTCGGCGATTGGCGGAGTGAGCGGCGCGGCCTCCTTCGGCGAGACAATCAGCAGGTCCACGTTCGAGTTGACGAACTCCTCGATCTGCGCCCGCTGCCTCAATGTGTCGTTCTGCGCGTCCTTGAAGATGATCTCGAGGTCCGGATGCGCTGCGGCCGCCCTTCTTATGTCAGCGTTCATCTGAACCCGCCACGGCTCCCCCAGATTGCACTGGCTCATTCCGACAACCCATCTTTCCCCATCCTTCGCTGGGGCGGGCGTCGCGCAGACGATAGCGGTGATGAAGACTGCCGCAGCGGATCTTGTTAGCATGGATGTGTCTATTGTGTAAGTGGTTATATACCAAATCTATCGATCCAATCTCCGGCGCTGCAGCAGTACGGCGGCGAGGATAATCGTTCCCGTCAGCATCAGACGACTCGATTCGGCTACGGCATTGATGCTCAGGATCTTCTCGAGGTATCCGATTGTCATCGCGCCAAGGAGCGTCAGCCCGATGCCGCCCCGGCCGCCCGAGAGGCTGTTGCCGCCGATTACGGCGATGGCAATGGCTGTGAGTTCGTAGGAGACGCCAGCCTCCGGGTCGCCTTGCTGTTCCTGGGCCGCCTGACAGATGCCCGCGACCGCGCCGAAGATGCCGCTCAACCCATAGGCCAGCAGTTTCGCCCGGCGCACGGGCACGCCGGAAAGACGCGCCGCCTCCTCGTTGCCGCCCGTCGCATAGAGGTACCGGCCGTAGCGCAGCCGGGTGAGCACCACCCATGAGAGCGCAACGCAGCCCAAGAACACCAGCGTCACCACCGCGATGTTTCCACCGAGGACCTTGGCATCGAGCCGCTCAAAGATCCTGGGCAGGTCGACGTACGAGAAGCTGCCATCGGGCTGCTGCAGGGCGCGGGACACCTTTTCGCCACCGGAGAGCCATTTCGCCAACCCGCGCGCAAAGACCATCATCGCCAGCGTCGCGATGAACGGCTGGATGCGGAAGCGGGCGACCGCCGCCCCCGAAACAAGTCCCGCGGCCGCCCCGATAGCCAGGACGACAGGCACCGCGATGAGCGCCGGCTGACCGAGGTGAAGCGACATCTGTGCGAAGACGACCGCGCACAGACCGAGCACGCTGCCCACCGAGAGGTCGATTCCCCCAACGACGATGACAAGCGTCATTCCGCAGGCGAGAATGCCGTACACCGAAACCTGCCGGAGCATGTCCCGATGGGTTCCCCATCGGAAGAATGCGTCGTTTGCGTTGAACACGCATCCGATCGCCAGGATGAACAGGAGGGCGAACAGGGCCCTCACCTCGGGTCGCTCGATCCAGCGGCGCAAGTTCTTCATGCCTTCAGTTCCTTCCGGCCGCGTTGGCGCCCATCGCCGCGGCGAGTACCTTTTCGGGCGTGGCCGCGCCGCGGTCAAAGATCCCGGTTATCCGGCCGCGGTGCAGGGCGACGACCCGGTCGCACAGACCGAGGAGTTCGGGCATCTCCGTTGAAATGAGCAGGATTGCGAGTCCCTGCGCCGCAAGTCCGCGGAGGAGCCGGTAGATCTCGTGCTTAGCGCCCACGTCCACGCCGCGTGTGGGCTCCTCGAGCAGCATGATCCGGGGCCGGATCGCGAGCCACTTGGCGAGCACGACCTTCTGCTGGTTTCCACCGGAGAGTTCGCCCGCCTCCTGCCCGACCGAATCGAGGCGGATGCCGAGCGCCTTGACATAGTGCTCCGCCAACCTCCGCTCGAGTCCCGGCATCAGCAGGCTCCCAGGAGAGATTCTCGGGAGCGACGACAGGCTCACGTTGCGCTCGACGCTCATCCCGAGGACCAGGCCGGTGCCTTTCCGGTCCCCCGTCAGGAGTGCCAGCCCGCGTCGGATGGATGCGGCCGGGCTTACCGGGCGATGCGGCTCCCCGTCAATCTGCACGCTGCCGCCGCACACGGCGCCGTACGAGCCAAAGAGGCCGTTGAAGAGCTCGGGGCCCCCGGCTCCCTGGAGGCCCGCGAAGCCCACGATCTCGCCCGCGCGGACCGTAAGCGACAGGTCCCGAACGGCGTCCGGCCGGCCCGGATTGGGGCTCGGAACGGTAAAGTTGCTCACGACGAGCCTCGGCGCCCCGGCGTTCTCCGCTGGCGGCTTTGTCTCCGAATCAAATTGCTCCGAGAGCTCACGCCCGATCATCCATTGTATCAGCTTTGGCTCCGGGCAGGCGGCCGCCGCGGCTGTCCCGATGCGGCGCCCGTCGCGAAGGACCGTGATGCGGTCTGCCACCCGGTAGATTTCCTCCATCTTGTGAGTGATGTAGATTATGCCGCAGCCCCG
>CAZHPC010000136.1:0-8505 GCA_964534685.1 uncultured Opitutaceae bacterium | reverse complement strand
CCGAGGGCGCCCAGGTGGCCACGGTCGAGGCCATGAAGATGAACACCTTCGTGAACACCCACAAGGCGGGGCGCGTCGCCTCCGTCACGTCAAAGAAGCCGGGCGAGCCGGTCGAGGAAGGGGCGACGCTCGTCGTCCTCGAATAGGCGCCGCGCCGGCGCCGCAATCCCGCCACGCCCATGAACGGTCCGGCCCTCGATGGCGTTCCGCGCGCCGCAAGCGCCGGGCGGAGCTCCGATTCCTTTGGGCCCTTTGACCAGGGGAGCCTCGGCGGCTGGACGTTGCGCAGGTACGGGACCGTCCCCTCGACGCAGGACATAGCCGCCGGGCTTCCCGCGTGGAATGCCGCCCTTGCCGAATCCCAGTCGGCCGGGCGAGGGCAGTGGCAGCGCAGCTTCAAGTCCGACCGCGGGGGCCTCTACCTGACGGCCGTCCTCCCTTTCAACGGAGACGGGGCCGGCTGGCGAGGCTTCGCTTTAGCGGTCGGGTGGGCCGTCGTGACCGCCTTCCGCGCGCACGCCATCGACCGGCTCCGGCTTCGCTGGCCGAACGACCTCATGATCGGCGATTGGAAGGTCGGAGGCATCCTCGTCTCGCAGGGAAAGGCCGACACGCTCTGCGTCGGGCTGGGGCTAAACGTCCGGAACCGTCCGTGGGTCCGGGATCCCAGCCTCAACGCGGTCGCCTGCCGGCTCGCCGACTTCGTCCGGGAGGACCAGCTGGGGACAGACTTCCTTGCGGCGACGCTCCTCGGGGCGATCCGCACGGCGTACGTGAAATTCTCCCACGACGGCCTGAGAGGGTTCGTCGAGGAGCTCAACCAGAACTGGGGCGGGGCGAAGGAGGTCCGTCTGGAGCTGGCGGCAGGGGCGGCCGCAGATGAGATCTCAGGGCGCTTCAGGGGTATACTCCCCGACGGGGACCTGCTGCTCGAGGGCCCCGGAGGAAATTGCGTGGCGGTCCGGTCGCACACGGTGTCGCGCCTCCACGAATGCAGCGCTGGCTAGCCTGCCCGCTCCGCGCCCGCCGACGATCTTGCGTGCGGAACCGCGAGCACCCATGAATTTGTGATGCCCGGCGACGAACAACCGCACGCGGATCACCGCCCGTATTTCCAGGTGGCGCTGAATCTGCCGCACGCGGGCAGGATCGCGCGGCGTATCGTCCCGCTTCTTCCGGGGAAGGAGACGCCGGGCGGCGCGGATGCGGCGGCGGCCCGCCAGACCGTGGGTGAACTCGTGAGGCTGCTCGACCCGTGCCTCGACCTCGACGAGAACCCGCCCGGGGAACTCTGCGAACAGGTCCGCAGGTACGCCGCGGCGCTCGGCCGAAGGCTCGTGAACGAGATCGAGCGCGGGGGGCTCGGCCACGACCGGCTCGGCCAGTGCGTGCGCAACCTCTTCGAATGCCTTGAACTGGGCCGCGAGGGCGCCGAGATATCCCTGCGCGCCGGCGAGAACCCGAATTCCCTTCAGCGTCCGAAATGAATAAGACATCCGTGGTCGCGCTCCTGATAGCCCTGCTTGCGCCGATCGCCCGCGCGGGCGACACCCAGCCGCTCGCGCCCGTGCTGACGCGCGCCGCGGAAAGCGGGGAGCCGCTCCCCGTCGGGAGCGTGCGGCCGCTCGACCGGCTTGTGCTTCGCGATTCGGCGCCCGGCACCGTGGAAGTCCGGGACGGAGCCCACAGGCTCTACTTCACCGCGTCCTTCGAAGGCCAGGTGGCCTTCCAGGCGGGCGGGGCCCTCGGTCGGCACGACGTGCTTGTCCGCGACCCAAGCGGGCGCGAGCGCAGCCGCTCCGAGTTCACGCTGGACGCGCAGACCTCCGTCGAGGACGGCGGCACGTACGCCGACATGTTCAGCCTTTTTCGCAAGGGGATGAACGCCTACAGCCCGACCGGGGTTGAGAGCACGGTTTGGAACGGCAGGACGTACCACTATTTTGTGAACTGGGTGTTGGACAACTACCACACATCCAAGGGGATGAAGTACTTCAGCCCGGTCGAGTCGGAGTTCATCGACCTGATGCGCGCGGCCCAGCGCGAGGACGGGATGATCTGGAGCAACATCAACGCGGGCGAGGCGGTAGACTATTACCTCACGTGCTACGGCCCGTTCGGCTACGTCAGGAAATACGGCGACCGGTACTTCGTCCGGCAGCCGGCCGAGAACCACCCCGAGTACGTCTATGTCAGCTCGGTCTTCCAGGCCTGGAAGGCCAGCGGGGACGACGCGTGGATGCGTCAGTGCCTGCAGTCGTCGATGCGCGCCCTCGACTATTGCACGACGGACCCGGCCCGCTGGAGCACCCGCTTTCAGCTCCTTAAGCGCGTCTTCACGATCGACTCGTGGGACTTCCAGGTCGACGACGCGTACCTGCCGGACATCGGGCTCACGAACTCGATGCTCGTCGACCCGCAGAAATCAAAGTTCGGGGTCTTCTTCGGCGACAACGTCTCCTACGCCGCCTCCTGCGAGGAGCTCTCGGAGATGCTGGAGCGGGCGGGCAGCCCCGCGGACGCGGCCAGGTACCGCGCGCGCGCCGCCGACATCCGGCGCCGGCTGGACAGGCTCTCCTGGAACGGGAGGTTCTTCACCCATTTCATCGACGAGGATCCGACGGTGCGGCGCGACCTCGGGGTGGACCTGACGGCGCAGATCGCCCAGGGAAACGCCTACGCGCTTAACCGCGGCATCCCGGAGGATCACGCCGCGGCGATCATCGCCACCTACCAGGACCTCGAGAACCATCTTCCCCCGGGTTCGCCGGGGGAATGGTACGCGATCTATCCTCCGTTCAAGAAGGGCTTCGAGCGCGAGAACGACGTCTGGCAGTACATGAACGGCGGGGTGGGCGGCCATGTCGCGGGCGAGCTCGCCCGCGGGGCCTTCGAGTTCGGCCGGGAGGCCTACGGACGCTCGATCCTCGATCGTCTGACCGAGCTCGGGCACCGGCATGGCGACAAGATCTGGTTCGCCTACACGGGCTCGGTGCCCGCGCCTCCTGCGCCCCCGGTGTTCCGCCCTGTGGACCTCTCGGGGCTTGCCAACATGGACCTCGAGGACAAGGGGGGCCCTGCATCGGCCCGCTGGATGCTGGACCCGAAGAAGGGCGACGACGTGCGGGGCCTGCCGGCCGGCGAGCACGCGTTCGCGGGCATCACCTTCCTCGTGGCCGACCCCGCGAAGAACCAGCGCCGAAGCGTGATTGCGGTCTCCCACCGCGCCGGGCTGGCGGCAGGGGTCGACATCCCGGTCGCCGGGAAGGCCGCCTGCCTCTATTTCCTCCATACGGCGACCAAGCCCGGCCCCGGGAAGGTCTGCGGCAGCGTGCAGCTGGTCTATGAGGACGGGACCCGCCACACGCAGTACATGATGATGGACCAGCAGTTGACCTTCTGGTGGTTTCCGGAGCTGAAGACCGCGCGTTCCGGCATCGCGTGGCACGGGCCGAGCCCGGTCAGCGCCGATGTCGGCCTGTCGTGGGCGGCGGTCGACAACCCTAACCCGGACAAGGTCATCCGGACCGTTCACATTCAGGCGCCTGAGGACGACGGCATCTACACGCTTGCCGGACTGACGCTTTCCGACAGGGCCCACTATGTTCCGCCGGATCCGGTCTCGTTCGGCGGCCCCGACAACTGGGCGGCGGCGACCGCGATGGCGGCACTGATCGAGGGGCTGGTCGGCGTGAAGGACGCGCCCATGAGCGAGGCATTCTCGCATCCGGTGCTTGCGCCGCGCTGGGACCTGGGCGAGGCCCGCTCGGTAAGGGCGACGGTGCGCTACGCGGCCTCCTCGGGATACGTGGCGTATCAATTCGTCTGCCGCCCCGACCTGCGCGAAATCGATGTTACGGTCACCGGAAGCGCGGAAGCCGTGAACTGCCATTTTCCTCTGCCGCCGGGCGTGCCCAAGCCGGTTTCCCTGGAGGTCGACGGCGCGAGCCTTCGGCCGCAGACGTCGATGGTGGGGCAGTCGCCGTACGTCGACTTTACCCTGGACAACGCGCGTCCTCGGACGATCCGGATGCGCTATTGAGGCCCCTGCACGGGCTCACTCGCGAAGCTTGGACTCCACGGTCCACGTCGTGGAGCGGCCGAGCCAGGTGATGCCGAAGACGTACCCCTTCAGGAAGAGGGTCCCCGGGTGGTCCGGCTCCCGCCAGATGAAGGCGTCGTAGGTCTTGCCATTCTTTGGGTCGTAGATTGTTCCGCTCTCCCAATGCTTCGTCTCGTCGTTCGCCCTGAAACCGCGGAGGATGACGAGCCCGAGAACACGGACGACCTTTCTTGCGGGATCGGGATTGTTCTTGTCCAGCCGGTCCTTGTCGTCCCTCAGCCAGACGATCCTGCCGGTGTAGGTTCCGTCGGAATCCCGGGCGACACGGACCTGGGCGCCGCCGTCAACAGTGAGGTAGAGCCCTGCCAGGCTCTCGCCCCAGGTTTGGGCCCGGGCCGAAGTGCAGGCCGCGGCTGCGATCAAGAAAAGAAAGAGAAGGCTTCTTCGGTTCACGTGGGGTGGGGAGGCGGGGCATTCCGCGGCAACAGGCTGTGGCGACCCGCATTCCGGGTCAACGGCCTTGCGTGCGGGCCCGAGCCGCAGCTTGGGGCGGGGTTCCTTAGGGATTGAACCTGAAAAGTGCGACGTCGCCGTCCTGGAACAGGTACTCCTTGCCTTCGAGGCGGTACTTTCCGGCCTCTCTCGCTGCGGCGACGCTCCCCAGCCTGGCGAGCTCCGAGAACGAGACGACCTCGGCCTTGATGAACCCCTTCTCGAAGTCGGTGTGGATTATCCCCGCGGCCTGCGGAGCCTTCCATCCCTTCTTGATGGTCCAGGCCCGGACCTCCTTCTCGCTCGCGGTGAAGTAGGTCAGCAGGCCGAGAAGCGTGTAGGTCGCCCGGATGAGCGATGAAACGCCCGAATCGTCCACCCCGAGGTCCTTGAGGAACGCCTTCGCCTCGTCCGGGGTCAGGTCCACGAGCTCCGCCTCGATCCGCGCGCTGATCGGCACATAGGCGGCGTCGTGGTGCGCGCGGACGAACTCCGCGACCTTCTGGACGAACGGGTTTTGCTCGGCCGTCGCGAGGTCCGCCTCCGCGACGTTGCAGGCGTAGATGACGGGCTTCGCCGTCAGGAGCTGGAAGAACTTGAGCAGCTTCACCTCGTCCTCGTGCACCTCGAGGACGTTGGCCGGCTTGTTTGAATTCAGGTGCGGGGCCAGGCGCTCGAGAAGCGCGAGCTCTGCCTGGGCCTCCTTGTCGCCGCTCTTCGCCTTCTTCTGGTTCTTGTCGATGCGTTTCTGGACGGCCTCGAGGTCGGACAGGACCAGCTCGGTCGTGACAACCTCGATGTCGCGCACAGGGTCGATCGAGCCCATCGTGTGGATGACATCCGGGTCCTCGAAGCAGCGCACGACGTGCACGATAGCGTCCACCTCACGGATGTTCGCAAGAAACTGGTTTCCAAGGCCTTCGCCCTTGCTCGCCCCCGCGACGAGCCCGGCGATGTCCACGAATTCGATCGCCGCAGGGATGACGACGTTCGTCTTTGAGATTTTCCGAAGCACCTCGAGGCGCTCGTCGGGCACCGTCACCACGCCGACGTTCGGATCGATCGTGCAGAAGGGGTAGTTCGCCGCCTCGGCCTTCCGCGAGTGCGTGAGGGCATTGAACAAGGTGGACTTGCCCACGTTGGGCAGCCCGACGATGCCGGTAGTTAGCATGGAAAATGCACGTTCTTCGCGAGCGCCGCCGCGGTCAATGGCAAAGGCCGCACGCAGCAGCCCTGATCCGGCGCCTGCGGAGAGCCGTCGCCGGAGTTGGCCACTTCGTTCGCCATGGGCGGGATTTGGGCGCCCCGCGCGACCTCCGCGCCGCATGTGCATTTCTTGCCCGGAGTGATTTACGTGGGGAACCGGTCACCGCTTTCGGGATACATAATGCGCGGTAATAAGAGGGAAATTCCGGCCATATTCCCTCGCGCTGGGTGCGGTCACGCCTATCTTACGATCACCACGGCGCGGAAAATATGCGCTCGAGGGTTAGCGCATGAAAATACTTCTTCTCAGTCCCAAAACGCCGAACACCTTCTGGAGTTTCAAGCACGTCCTGCGGTTCGTCGCGAGGAAGGCGGCCTTCCCGCCGCTCGGCCTTCTCACCGTCGCCGCGATGCTGCCGCGCGACTGGGACCTGAAGCTTGTCGACCTCAACGTGGAGCAACTCGACGATGCCGACATCCTCTGGGCCGATTACGTCCTGCTAAGCGCCATGATCGTGCAGCAGGAATCCGTGCGCGAGGTCGCGCGGCGTTGCGCCGCTGCCGGAAGGCCGGTGATCGCCGGCGGGCCCCTGTTCACCACCGGGCACCAGTCCTACCCGGAAATTCCCCACTTCGTCCTGGGCGAGGCCGAGGAGGTCATGGCGCAGGTGGTTGCGGACATGAGCTCCGGCTCGGTGCGGCCCACCTACCGCGCTCCCGGATACCCGAGCCTCGACCGGACCCCGATGCCACGGTACGACCTCATCAAGCTCCGCAACTACGTGACCATGGCTGCGCAGTTCTCACGCGGCTGCCCGTACGACTGCGAGTTCTGCGATATCATCGTGATGAACGGCCGGGTTCCCCGTACAAAGGAACCCGCACAGCTTATCGCCGAGCTCGAGGCCCTCCGCCTCATGGGCTGGAACGACATGGTGTTCATCGTCGACGACAACTTCATCGGGAACAAGGCGCGCACCAAGGCCCTCCTTGCCGCGATGATCGAGTGGCGCAAGCGCACGCATCCCCTGATGGGCTTCCTCACCGAGGCGTCGATCAACCTTGCCGACGACGCCGAGCTGCGCGCACTCATGGTCGCAGCCGGGTTCCGCAAGGTCTTTGTGGGGATCGAGACGCCCTCGGCGGCCGCACTCAAGGAGTGCCGCAAGCTCCAGAATTCAGGCCGGGACCTCGTGTCGGCGGTGAAGACGCTCCAGCAGTCGGGCCTCGAGGTCATGGGAGGATTCATCGTCGGGTTCGACAGCGATACGGGTGACATCTTCAAGCAGCAGTTCGACTTCATACAGCGCTCGGGAGTCGTCACCGCGATGGTGGGCCTCCTCACCGCGCTGCCGCAAACGCGGCTGTACCAGCGCCTCAAGGGCGAGGGCCGGCTCGTGTCGGAGGCCACCGGAAACAACACCGCGACGGGCGCCCTCAACTTCAATCCGAAACTCAGCCGCGAATACCTTGAGAACGGCTACCGCGAGCTCATGCGCCGGCTCTACGAGCCGCGCAACTACTACCGCCGCATCCGGGTTTTCCTGAAGAACCACAGGGCCAGCTCCGAGCGGCTCCGGCTCTCGCGGGTGGACATCGAGGCGTTCGTGAAGTCGTTCTGGCTTCTGGGCGTATGGCACCGCGGCCGCTTCGCCTATTGGCGGTTCTGCGCGGGAACACTCTTCAGGCGCCCCCGGCAGTTCCGGGTCGCTATCGAGCTCGCCATCATCGGCCATCATTTCCGCAGGGTGGCGGCGGCGCTCTGACATGCCGCAAGGCCTTGGTGGCACATGACTCCCGCAAGGGCGCTTCAGGAGCGCAGCCGGCGCGGCCCAGCCGGTTCACGGCGCGAGGGCGCCAAAGGACCCGTCGAGGCGGATTGCGGGCGCACACGCTCGGGGCCAGGGCCGTAGTCGCTTGACATAGGCGGATCGCACGGTGTTATTTGACCTCTTTTTCGATTCGAACCCACCCGTAATCCCGCTCTCATGGCACTCAAGATCCGCCTCTCCCGCATCGGCGCCACGCACCAGCCGCACTACCGCATTGTCGTCGCCGAGACCCGTTCCCGCCGCGATGGCGACGCCGTCGAGACCGTTGGGACGTACGATCCCCGCACCAAGGGCCAGCAGGTCAACCTGAGACTCGACCGCGTCGACTACTGGATCTCCAAGGGCGCGAAGCCGACCGACACGCTTCATTCGATCATCAAGCGGGCCCGCCGCGGCGCGTCCACGGCGGCTGAGGCCGCGCCGGCCAAGCCGGCGGCCGAACCGGCAGCCGCCAGCTGAGGCGGTCTGCCAAGGAAGGGTGGGGCACCATGCCCCGCATCGATGTACTGACGCTCTTTCCGAGGATGCTGGACGGCTTCCTCGCCGAGAGCATCCTGGGAAAGGGGCTTGAGAAGGACCTGCTTTCCGTCTCCGTGCACGACCTGCGCGGATGGACGACGGACAAGCACCGCACGGCCGACGACCGCCCCTTCGGAGGTGGGGCGGGAATGGTGATGAAGCCCGAGCCGGTGTTCGCGGCCATCGAGCAGCTCCAGACGCCCGGCTGCAGGAGGATCTACCTTACCCCGGATGGAGTCCCGCTGACCCCCGCGATAGCCGCCCAGCTCTCGACCGAGCGCCACCTGATTCTCCTGAGCGGCCACTACGAGGGGATCGACCAGAGGATCCGTGACAGCGTGATCGACCTTGAGCTGAGCATCGGCGACTACGTGCTCACAAACGGGACGCTTG
>CAZHPC010000135.1:0-8577 GCA_964534685.1 uncultured Opitutaceae bacterium | reverse complement strand
TCCGCTCGTCGTTTCAGGGGGATGTCATGGTGCTCCCCAATGCGGTCTGGACCACGACCGCTGAAACAGTCGCGATCCAGGAAGAGGCCAAGAAGATGCGCAAGGACGGCGGGAAGCCCCACGTTCGAGCGATGCTGCCGCTTGGGGAGGTGTTCAGCGATGGCATGGGCTCGGACCAGAGGGAACTTTGGAACGCCGAAGCAGCCCTTTTCCTGCGATGGGGCCTCTTCAGGAACGGGAAGAGGCAGGCTTTCCTGGACTTTGTGAACCAGGCGACAAAAGAGCCGGTCACCGAGGCACTATTCAGGAAATACCTCGGCCTGGGATATGCCGATGTGCAGCGGCAGCTTGGCGATTACCTTCCCGACGCGGCCAGCGACTCCATCACGGTCCCGATTGCCCTGCCCCCAAAGGAGCCCTTCGACATCCGTGACGCCACCTCGACCGAGGTTGCCCGGATTGTCGGGAATTGGGGACGGCTTGAGGGGAGGGCGGCGGGATCCCTTCAATTCGAATACCAGCGCGAGTGCCTGGACCAGGCCGACAGGCTGTTCGAGCGGATTCTTGCCAGAAAGGAAAAGGATCCGCTGTTTCTTGCCGAGTTCGGGCTGTATGCGCTTCAGGTCGCCGACAACGGCCGGGCCCGCGACGCGCTGGAGGCGGCCACCGCGGCCGGTGTGGTCCGACCCCGCGCCTACGTGGAACTTGCGCGACTGCGGCTCCAGACCGCGCTGCCGGGCGTCCCTGCGGGCATAGGTGATCTGAATGAGGCTGACTTCACCCAGATCATTGGGCTCCTTACGACAGCCCGGACGCAGATGCCGTCGCTGCTCAGTTGCTACTTCGTGCTCGAGCGTGTCCTGGAACATGCCCCGTCACGGCCGACGCGCCAGGAGCTCTGGCCCCTCGGCGAAGGGGCGCGCCTCTTTCCCCAAAACGCCACCCTGGCCTACAAGGTGGCGACCCTCTGCAGGAATCTCGGTTATGTCGACGACGCTGCCGCCATCATAGATCGGGCCAGGGGTTTTGTGGACTCGGACAAGGATCGCGCCCTATTGGCCTCATTCTCTGCGGAGGCGGCCAGGTAGTCCGGTGGGACGCAGAGGCGCACCGATAGGCTGGGGCCCCATCCAACGATTCGCCGGAGGCCTTAGGAATTGCAGGGGCAGGGAAGTCCCGTTGCCTCAACCGTGTCCCGTCGGGTGATCCCGGCATCTCGGAAGGCCTGCACCTTCTGCTCGACCTGCCCGGGGCTCAAAGCCGCATCCTTCTCAAAATAGACCCAGTCAATGTCCTCCTGATAGCTTCTGAGCTGCCTTGAGGCTGCGACCCCCTCCCGTGTGAACCAGAGGTTGAAATCAAAGCACATGATCTCCCGGGGATAATACGGGCCGGCGTGGTCGGCGATCATGCGTCCGTCGAGAAAGTACCGCACGTGACCCCCGGCGACCTGGAGCACGAGGACATGCCAGCCGCCCAAGGGGCCGGGAATGACCGTGTGGACGTTGTCCTGCGTCCCGTCCGGCAAGGGGTCGGCGGTTCTCCATGTCGTGACAAAGAGCGCCGGCTCCTTCTGACCCCATCCACCCCCGGGCAGGTATTCAAAGTCGCATTCGCTGTAATTCGGGTTCTTCGGTATATCCACCGTGGAGAACATGTAGCAGCTTTCGACCACCCCGTCGCCGGCCGGCCCTGCTGCGGGCCCGTACGAGAAATGCACGCGCGCCCCGTAGGTGCCCTCCTTGAACTTGCGCCGCTGGCAGATCTGCGTCTGCGCCGTATGGGCCGGCGTCCCGTCCGTTGATGACGTCATCCGCAGGATTCGGTTGCCCGGCTTGGCGGGATCTTCCGGGAAGGAAACATCTTCCTTCCTCCAAGAGGCATTCTCGATGCCCGGCCAGCCTGGCGTTGTCCGCACCGTCCAGCCGTGGGTTTCGAGCTCGACGGTGTCCGCATAGGAGAAGTCGTCAAAAAGAACCTGGGGGATGGTGGTGGGCACGTCCGCCGCGAGGGCCCGAAGAGAGGTCCAAGACGCGGTGACTAGAATCGTTGAGAATAGGCGGCGCATGATGAAGAAGGGTGGGGCGAGGATCCCTCGAAGGCAACCCGGGTGCCGTCCGGCGCATGTTCTTGTCTTGTCCGGACGAAGACGCACGCTAAACACGGAACAGATGAAACGGCTCCTCTGCATCCTGCTTTCGATGGGCGCCGCGGGATCCGCGTTCTCGAGCGCCGTCGGAGACACGTATGACCAGGTGATCGCCGAAAAGGGCAAGCCCGCAAGTCACATCGAGGCGGGAGCCGTGCAGATCCTCAGCTACCCGGACGCCACGATCAAGCTGAGGGACAACATTGTTGTCTCGATCAAGGAGCCCGAACCCGCCGCGCCGCCAAGCAGCTCGCCCCCTGCGCCGCGCCCGGCTCCCATGCCCGTGCGCGCCCCGGCGCCGGAGCCGGAGCACGAGGCGCCGAATGGCAAATTGTCCTGGGTCACCGACTACAATCTCGCGTTGGAACAGGCCAAGGAAGAGCACAAGCACGTCTTCCTCTTCTTCACGGGTTCTGACTGGTGCGGCTGGTGCAAGAAACTGAACCGCGAGATATTGACCACGAATGAGTTTGGCCAGTACGCCCAGGACAAGCTGATCCTGGTTGAGTTGGACTACCCCCACACGAAGCCGCAGTCCGACGAGCTCAAGGCGCAGAACCGCATGCTGGAGGGCAGATACAACATCACGGGATTTCCGACTGTCATCATCCTCGACTCCACCGGCAAGGCGGTGGGCAGGATGGGGTACCAGCCGGGAGGGCCCGGGCCGTTCGTCGGGAAGATTCAGTCGCTCGGCGACTGAAGGCTACTTCGAGAACAGGCCCTCGAGAACAGGCGTGCCCGATCCGTCGCGGCTTCGCACCCCGAAGCTGTCGTTGTAGTCCCAGACGGCCCAGCCCCAGCCCCTGCTCTCCGCGTCCGAGCGTACCGTATGGATCCAGCGGCGCTTTGAGGCCGCGTCTGCCGGCTCGTAAACCCCGAATTCGCCGACGTAAACCTCGATCCTTGGGGCGTGCTGCGCGAGCCAGGCGGACACGCTGGCGAACGTGTCATCTATCTGGGCAGCCGTGATTCTATCGCCGGCGTGCAGGTTCATGTGGAAGGACGGGTCCGTGTATCCGGTCACGTCCGGCACGGTCCCGGGAAACGTGACCGCAGGCAGCGTCTTCTTGAAGCCGACCCACGGGGCCCGCTGATGGGTGAAGACGATCGGCTCATAGAAATGGATGGTCAGGGCGATGTTTTGGTCGTCCGGCAGGACGACGTCCCCGACGGTGTGAAAGCTGCTCCATTTGTTCGAAGTGACGTACACGACGCGGGTCGGATTGCTTTCCCGGATGACGGCGAGCATGCGGCTCATGAAGGGGTTGAGCTGCTGGTTCTCGGCGGCGACGGGCTCGTTCAGGATCTCGAACCTGAGGTACGGACCCTCGCCGGCAAAATGCCTGGCCATCTGGCGCCAGCACTTCGCTGCGGAGTCCTGGAGGGCGGGGTCCGTGTAGACCCTCCTGTCGCCGCCGACCGAGTTGAAGTCGGCGCCCGGAAGGAAATGGGCGTCGAGCACAACCCCCAGGCCACGGGCGCGGGCCCACCGTAGCGTGTCGGCAATCGGCTTCAGCCTGGTTTCGTCAAGAGAGCCGTCAGGCGCCAGGCAGAGCCGGAAATCAACGGGAAGGCGAATATGGTCGAAGCCCTGCCTGGCAATCCACTCGACGTCGCTTTCGCCGAACCAGGGCGCTCCATAGGTCTGCGCGGCCTCGTTTTGCGAGAGCCAGTGGGAGATGTTCACGCCGCGCTTGAATGTAAAGGTCGGTTCGGTTGCAGCGTGCGCCGCTGTCAGCGCTCCGATGAGCAGCGTGCCGACGACCGGCGCGAAAAAGCTGCGAATAGGGAAGGGGATGCACATCGTCATAAAGGGGGCGGCGGACTTGAATCCTTCGGGGGGGTGAAACTAAATGGTCGCGAACCCAGTGTAAAGCGGTCCCAGCGAAAGGGCGCCGACCAAGGCCGCGGACAGGCGGCCGGTGACACCGGGCTCGACCCCAGGTCCCCCTTCCTGCAGTTTCGAAGGAACTTTCCCCTCAACAAATGCCGACACGTTCATCGATCCGCATTCGCACGCTTCGCATTGGCGACTACAATAGGATCTATGCGCTCTGGAAGGACGCGGAGGGCGTGGGCCTCGGCGATTCCGACAGCCGGGTGGCGATCGGACGCTACCTGAAGAGAAACCGCGGCCTGAGCCTCGTCGCCACGTCGGGCGGACGCGTCGTAGCGGTGGTGTTGTGCGGCCACGACGGCCGGAGGGGCTACCTGCACCACCTCGCCGTCGCAAAGAAGTGGCGTCGCCGGGGCATTGGTCGGAAGCTTGTGGCGGCCTGCCTCGACAAGCTCCGGTCGGAGGACATCCCGAAGTGCAATTTGTTTCTCTTCGCCAAGAACGTGTCCGGCCGGGCGTTCTGGCGGAGCATCGGTTGGAACGTCCGCGGCGACCTCAGGCTGGTGCAGCGCGGGACGGCCACCGCTGCGGGATCCTGCCGCACAAGCTGCTGAGAGGCGCCGCCCGCACAGGCGCATATTGGGTCGACGCGCGGGCGCAATTCACCCATTCGATCTCTTCTGCCGAATCCGAACGGTCATAAATACCATGAAAATGGAGCGCGAAGGAGCCCTCATCAGCACCGAGCCCGAGCTGCTCGACATCGATTTTGTCTGCCGCGGCTTGAACAACACCTACTGGGCAAAGACCCGGAAGCGCGACGTCATCGAGGAGTCGATCCGGAACTCCGTCTGCTTCGGCGTCTACGATAAGGCGAGCGGGAAGCAGATCGGATTTGCCAGGGTCGTGACGGACCAGGCGACGTTTGCGTGGATCTGCGACGTCTTCATTGACGAGGCGCATAGGGGCAGGGGCCTGGGAAAATGGCTGATGTCGTGCGTCACGGCGCATCCCGCCGTGAACAGGTCGATGAGCATACTCGGAACGCGCGACGCGCATGGACTCTATGAGAAGTACGGCTTTATGCGCACCGAACTCATGAAGCGGCCGTCTGACGGGGCACCCGCTCGCTCGGCGAGCGAACCGTGACCTGTACGGAGCCATGATCGTTTTTGACGCAGACGGGACACTTATTGGCGGCGAGTCCACGGACAAGGAGAGCTTCGAAGCGGCCTTCAAGGAGGTCGCTGGGTTTGCGCTGGACGAGGCCTTCTTCTCAGGCCTTCAGGAGGTGACCGCCCAGGCCATTGTCCACCAGGCGCTGCGCGCGGCCGCTCCCGAGGAGAGAAGGTCGAAGGAGCGCGCCATCCGCGATGGGTACCTGCGGCGACTCAGGAAGGCCCACGACGGGAATCCTGCCTCGTTTTGGGCCGTGCGAGGAGCGTCCGCGCTGCTGAGGGACCTGAGGGACAAGGGGATTCCGGTCGCCATTGCCACCGGGGACTGGAGGGAGACCATAACGTTCAAGCTGGGAGCTGCCGGCATACCGCTTGACGGGATTCCCATGGCTACGTCATCCGATTTCTACAGCCGCGCCGAGATCATCGCTGGAGCGGTCGAAAAGGCGGGCCGGGCGTTGCACGAAGCCATCTACGTGGGCGACGGCCTCTGGGATCTTCGGGCCTGCCGAATGCTGGGGATTCCCTTCATGGGCGTCGGCGCCAGAAGGGAGCTGCTTCGCAAGGCGGGCGCCAGGTACATCCTGCCGAGCCTGGATCCGGCTGAATTCTGGCGCGTCAAGGAAACGGTGGAGATGCCAAACCGTAGGTCGTAGCAGGGCGATGCCGGGTCCGGGCACGCCAATTCCCCGGGGAGCCGCGCGGTCGGGAATCCGTCAGGTCTTTTCCGGCTCCGATCCGGGAGGGGTGAAGACAATGGGGACATCTGCCACCGTCTCGACCGGATAGCCGTTCTTCACCCTGGGCAGGAATCGCCAGAGCTTTACGGCTGCCAATGCTGCCTCACCGAAAGCCGGGTCCGTCGCGCTCTTTATGACGGGATCGAAGACATCGCCGTTAGCGCCGATGCGCACGGAGATCACCGCCCGCCCCTTTATGTTCTGCTTCTTCAGCTCGGGAGGGTAATCCGGGCCAAGCCCCATGAAAAGTTTCGGTGAGGCCTCTTGCACGTCCTTGATCCGCGCAGCCACCATCCTGTTGAGAGCCGCATTGCGTTCCCCGAAGGGGACCAGGGACTGCAGAACCTCGACCCCGCCCGAGAAAAGATGGAAGGTGTAGCGTCCGTCGCCGATTGCCGAGGTCATCGGCACTATGATATGGACGGCCCTCTCCTTATCGGGCTTGAGCTCGCCGACCTCCCAGAGGAAGAGGGACTTCCCCCTTTGATCCGTGTCCAATGCGAGCACGACGAAGACGTCCCTAAGGTGGTAGCCCGTCTCAAACTCGGCGTCGAAATGGAAGTCGTTGTTGAACTGCCCGGCACCGCCCCGCGTGGTGTAGTAGGTGGTCTTCACGGTGACGTTGCGCACGGTGACGAACGCGGGGAGAAACTCGGGCACGCTCTTCAGCGCGAATTTGTAGGCGTTGACGGGCACGACCTTGCCCTCCCTTTCCACGCACGGGGTGGTATCGCTTGCGGCACGCACGACGGAGAATTTTCCCGCATCCTCAAGCAGGAGGACATGCTGGGCGGAAAGCGGAGCCCTAAGGACCGCAAGGAGCATCGCTACCGGCGCAAGGAGACGGAGACACTTGGTGGCGGTCACGCCCGGGATTTGGCGCCGTTTTCTCGGGCTAGGCAACTCCATAGCCGTGGGCGGCTGGCTCAATTCGACGGGAAGGTGGCCGCCTGGGAAAGAAGCCACCCGCCCGAGGCGTCCCGCACCCACGCGATCTCGAACCTACCCTTGGTCTCGAATACCTGGCCGTCCGGCGTTCGGACGCTCTGGCGGTACGTCCCCACCTGCTCGGCCGAGTCTCCTTCGATCGCAGTGCCCTCCAGCTCGTCCAGGTTGGAGATAACATGGAAACCCGCGAAGCCGGCGAGGTACGCCTCGATGGCGGCGCGACCGCGCACAGGCGGCCGTTTCGGGTTCACCATCTCGCCGTTCGGGGCGAACATGGCAGCGATCCCGGCGCTGTCCGACGCGAGTGTGAGCGCCGAATAGTGCCGCAGCCTGGCCTCGAGCTCGGCCTTGTCCGCCTTGAGCTTCGCGACCTTCGGGTTCTCGCACGCGGCAAACAGGAGCGCGCACGCGAGAACACCGGCGATCCCCGCCAGGTGACTGGGGTGGAACCGCATGCCGCTAGTCCGCAATCGGCCCGGAGATTGCATCCAGGTCCCTCATGACCTGCGGAGTCAGCTTCTCGAGGACGTCGAGCGCCCCCAGGTTCTCCTTCAGCTGCTCGACGCGGGACGCACCCAGGATGACTGTGCTGACGTTGGGATTCTTGAGGCACCATGCGATCGCAAGGCAGGGGAGGCTGGTCGCCATGGCCTCGGCAATGGCGGCGAGCCTTGGAACCGCGGCCAGCTTCTCGTCGATCCCGGGCTTCTTCAGGATCTCGCTCTGGAGCCACTCCATCCCCGGGGTGCTCAGCCGCGTTCCCTTGGGCACGCCCTTGTTGTACTTGCCGGTCAGCAGGCCGGAGGCGAGGGGGGACCATATCGTGGTGCCAAGCCCGGGGCTCCTGTAGAGGGGCGCGTACTCCTTCTCCACACGCAGGCGGTGGAAGAGGTTGTACTGGGGCTGCTCGACCACCGGGTGGTGGAGCCCGAGTCGGTCGCACACCGCATGAGCCGCCTCGATCTGCGACTCGCTCCACTCGCTGGTGCCCCAGTAGAGGACCTTCCCCTGGGTGATGAGGTCGTGCATCGCCCTGCAGGACTCCTCGATCGGGACCGAGGGGTCCGGACGGTGGCAGTAATAGAGGTCGAGGTAGTCGACCTCGAGGCGCCTTAGCGCGTCATGGCACGCCTCGACCATGTGTTTTCGCGAGAGGCCGTCCTCGTTGGGCCTGTCCCCCGCGGCGCCGAAGAAGACCTTGCTGGAGACCAGGTAGCTGCTCCGGCGCCAGCCGGACTTCTTGAGGATGGCGCCCATCACCACCTCGGCGTTGCCGTCCGCGTAGGATTCGGCGTTGTCAAAGAAATTAATGCCGGCGTCATAGGCCGTGTGGAGGAGCCTCCTCGCAACGGGATTGCCGATCTGTTTTCCGAAAGTGACCCATGCCCCGAAGGAAAGGGCGCTCACCTTTAGTCCTGATTTGCCGAGTTGCCGGTAGTGCATGTTATACACAACGTCATAAGTCCTAAGCGGAGGCGACCTTCAAACACACAGCGTGAAGATCGCTTCCGAAAGGCAATGACGCCCCCTCGCGAGGCTCGTACCGAAGGACTTTCGACCGTTGCTGGGATTAACGAGCGGGGCGAGGCGTGGATCCCCGGGCGGGAGCAAGGGCCGCAGGTCGGCCCGGGAACGGCGACGTGCATCGGCCGCCTTGGGTTGGAGTCTGCTCCAGACGCTTCGCCAGCCCCCGAGGGCGGGCCCCTTGCGGGGCTTTGCCCG
>CAZHPC010000134.1:0-8642 GCA_964534685.1 uncultured Opitutaceae bacterium | reverse complement strand
TGAAGTTTTCGGAGCCGGCGCGCGCAATCGCGCCGGGCGAATGTTGGTTCCGGGATTCGTATTCGGACTCCGCATGTGTCTCCGCCCGGCTGTTTCCCGCCGAGCTGGCTTTTCCTCGCCCCTCGCCTTCACCGGGAATTGATCCCGATTGGCTTTGCCCGCGCCGTCGAACGGCGCGGTTTGGGTCTGTGATGCGATACCGCAGCGCAACTGTGGCCGATTCTCACGGCCTTCCAATGGCTCCCGGAAGATGCGATAAAGAACGGCGGACCCTGAAGCCCTCCAGAAAGGGGCGAAGATTTGCAAGCGCAATCATATCAATAAATACGGATTTATTGATATGATCCTTGCCATCGCGTTCGCATTGGGTTTCTATGTTCCCCCTTAGGCAACCTTAACCCATCACAACCATGGTTTCTCCACGTGAATCCAGCTCCTTCAGCGGACTCCGCCGGCTGTTTGAGTCGCGCATCGCGGTCCTCGATGGGGCCATGGGGACAATGATCCAGACTAATGCGCTGAATGAGTCCGATTTCCGCGGCAGCCGATTTGCGCGCCATCCCCGCGACCTCAAGGGGAACAACGACCTTCTGTCCATCACTCGGCCCGATGTTATCGAGCGGATCCATTCCGAGTATTTTGCAGCGGGTGCGGACATCGTTGAGACCAACACGTTCAATTCGACGGCGATCTCGCAGTCCGACTACGGGACGGAGGCGCTGGTTCCGGAGCTGAACGCGGCGGCGGCCGCAGCCGCGCTCCGGGCTGCAGCCAAGGCCAGGGAGGCCAACCCCGGCAGGCCCCGCTTCGTCGCCGGGGCCATCGGGCCCCTGAACCGGACGCTCTCGATGTCGCCGGACGTGAACCGGCCCGACTACAGGGCCGTCACATGGGACCAGGTTGTCGAGGCGTACCTCGAACAAGCGCGGGCGCTCGCGGCCGCGGGCGTGGACGCGCTCCTGATCGAGACGATCTTCGACACCCTGAACGCAAAGGCCGCCCTCTTCGCGACCGAGCTCCTGTTCGACGAGACGGGCGTGCGCCTGCCCGTCATGCTGTCGGTGACGATCACGGACAACTCGGGCAGGACGCTTTCGGGCCAGACGGTCGGAGCATTCTATGCGAGCATCGCACACGCAAAGCCCTTTTCCGTGGGCATAAACTGCGCCCTGGGCGGCCGGCAGATGAGGCCGTACGTGGAGGAGCTTGCCTCCCTTGCGAAATGCTTCGTGACGTGCTACCCGAACGCCGGCCTTCCCAACGCCTTTGGCGGCTATGACGAGACGCCGCAGGCCATGGCCGAGGTCCTGGGCGAATTCGCGGCCAACGGATGGCTCAACATGGTCGGCGGATGCTGCGGATCGACACCCGCGCATATTTCCGCCATTGCAGAAGCCGTGTGCCCCCTTCCCCCCAGAAGGCTGCCGGATCAGCCGACTGCCATGCGCCTGAGCGGCCTGGAGCCGCTCGTCATTTCCTGACGCCGGCAGCCAACCGATGCCCAACGCCCCACGTCCCTCCGCCTCGCAGTTCATCGTCATAGGCGAGCGAACGAACATCACTGGTTCGCCCCGGTTCGCCAAGGCCCTCAAGGCCGGAGACTGGGACGGGTGCCTTGCCATCGCGCGCCAGCAGATCGAGAGCGGCGCGAACGTGATCGACATCAACGTCGACGAGGCCCTCATCGAGGGCGAGCCGACGATGGTCAAGTTCCTGAACCTGATCGCGGCCGAGCCGGAGATCTCCCGGGTGCCGGTGATGATCGACTCATCGAAATGGACCGTCATCGAGGCGGGCCTGCGGTGCGTCCAGGGAAAATGCATCGTCAACTCGATCTCGCTGAAGGACGGCGAGGCCGAGTTTCTGCGCCGGGCCCGGCTCGTCATGCGCTACGGCGCCGCCGCCGTGGTCATGGCCTTCGACGAGAGGGGACAGGCGTCCACCCGGGACGAGAAGGTGCGGATCTGCACGCGCGCCTACAAGCTCCTGAGCGAGGTCGTCGGCTTTCCGGCCGAGGACATCATCTTTGACCCGAATATCCTCACGGTCGCAACCGGCATCGAGGAGCACAACAACTACGCCGTCGATTTCTTCGAGGCCACAAGGATCATAAAGGAGACGCTGCCCCAGGCGAAGGTCTCGGGGGGCGTCTCGAACGTGTCCTTCTCGTTCCGCGGCAACAATCCCGTGAGGGAGGCCATTCACGCGGTCTTCCTCTATCATGCGATCCAGGCGGGAATGGACATGGCCATCCTTAACGCGGGCATGCTCGGCGTGTACGAGGAGATTCAGAAGGACCTGCTTGAACGCGTCGAGGACGTCATCCTGAACCGGCGGCCCGACTCGACCGAGCGGCTCGTCACCTTTGCGGACAGTCTCAAGGCCTCGCAGGGCGGGGGCTCTAGGATCGAGATCAAGGAGGACCTCGCCTGGCGCGACGCCCCGGTGGAGGCGCGCCTCTCGCACGCGCTCGTCAAGGGGATCGACGCCTTCGTCGAGCAGGACACCGAGGAGGCGCGCGCCAACACGGCCAAATATCCGCGGCCGCTCAACATCATCGAGGGGCCCCTCATGGACGGCATGCGCGTCGTCGGCGACCTCTTCGGCGCGGGCAAGATGTTCCTGCCCCAGGTGGTCAAGTCCGCCCGGGTGATGAAGAAGTCCGTCGCCTACCTGACCCCGTTCATGGAGGAGGAGAAGAGGAGGCTCGTCGCCGGCGGCGGCACGGCGCGCACGCAGGGCCGGATCGTCATGGCCACGGTCAAGGGCGACGTGCACGACATCGGCAAGAACATCGTCGGCGTCGTCCTCGCCTGCAACAACTACGAGGTCGTCGACCTCGGCGTCATGGTGCCCTGCGAGAAGATCCTCTCGGCCGCGGCCGAGAGGAAGGCGGATGCCATCGGCCTGTCGGGCCTCATCACGCCCTCGCTCGACGAGATGGTCCATGTCGCGAAGGAGATGAGGCGCACCGGCTGCAGCGTGCCGCTCCTGATTGGGGGCGCGACGACAAGCGCCGCGCACACCGCCGTGAAGATCGCGCCGGAGTACGCGCCGGGCGTCGTCCACGTCCTCGACGCCTCCAGGGTCGTCAACGTCGTCAGCTCCCTGCTTTCACCCGACAACAAGGTGGCCTTCCTGGCCGACGTATGCTCGAAGCAGGCGAAGCAGAGGGAGGAGTTCGCCGCGAGGCGCTCTCGGAAGCCGCTGCTGCCTCTGTCGAGCGCCCGCGAACGCCGCCAGCGGTTCGACTGGGCCCATGTCGACATTCCGCGCCCGGAATTCCTCGGGACCAGGGCGTTCCCCGGCGTGCCGCTCGGCGACATCGTCCCCTACGTCGACTGGGGCCCCTTCTTCAGCGCTTGGGAGCTCCATGGAAGGTATCCCGACATCCTGAAGGACCCGGCCGTCGGGGCCGAGGCCACCAAGCTCCTCGGGGACGCCCAGAGGCTCCTCGAGCGAATCGTGGCCGAGAAGCGCTTCACGGCGAACGCAGTGATCGGATTCTGGCCGTGCAACGCCGTCGGCGACGATGTTGCCGTCTATGCCGACGAGGGCCGCGGCACGGTGGCGACCACGTTCCACATGCTGCGCCAGCAGCAGGAGAAGCCCGACGGCCAGTTCAACCACTGCCTGGCCGACTACCTCGCCCCGGTCGAGAGCGGCCGGACGGACTATATCGGCGGCTTCGCGGTCACGGCCGGGCACGGCGTGGAGGCCTTCGCGGCGCAGTTCCGGGCGGCGCATGACGACTATAGCGCGATCATGAGCCAGGCGCTGGGGGACAGGCTGGCGGAGGCGATGGCTGAGATGTTCCACAAGAGGGCCCGCGAGGCCTGCGGATTCGGGAGGACCGAGAACCTTGGCTATGGCGACCTTATCCGGGAACGCTACCGCGGCATCAGGCCGGCTCCCGGATATCCCGCATGTCCGGACCACACCGAGAAGCCCATCCTCTTCCGTCTCCTCGGGGCCGAGGCCGCAACCGGCATCAGCCTGACGGAGAGCTGCGCCATGGCGCCTGCCAGCAGCGTGAGCGGCTGGTACATGAATCATCCGGACTCCAAGTACTTCGGCGTGGGAAAGCTCGGCCGCGACCAGGTAGACGAATACGCCAGGCGCAAGGGATGGACCGTCGCCGAGGCCGAGAGATGGCTCGGCCCGTACTTGGACTACGATGTGGGCTGATGCCGACCGGAACTTTGGCGCCGCGCGTGCGTCTCACTAGCCGGATGCCATTTAAATCCGCCTGGATGGGATTCGGACGCGCGGCACTCGGGTGCGCCGCGCTGGCTCTTGTGACCCTGGCCCATGCCGCAGGGCCCGGCTTCGGCGACGGCCTCTCCCCGGACGAGCGGGCCGCGTGCGGCATCGCGAAACTCTCAGCCTCGCAGGCCGTGGCCCTCGATTCCCTCGTGTCCCGCGACGTCACGCTTGCCCGGCAGGGCGGCGTGACGGCTTTCGCGTCCGCATTCTCCGCGCGCCACTCCCCGCAGGAGTGCAAGGCCTCCGGAATGGACAGCCTCTCCTCAAAGGAGGTCGCGGCCCTCGACGTGTATGTCGCCCGCGCCATCGCGCTGGGCCCGCCGCCGGCGCAGTCCTTCTCCTATTCCCCGTCGCCCAAGCCGGCGCCCGTGCCGGCCGAGACCGTGGTGTCGGATGTTTCGCGCACGCAGGTGCACGGCGACGTCTCCCTGACCGTGGGCGGGGGGTCCCATGGCCGAAGCTTTTATGGCACGTCGGCGGACCTTTTCGTCACCGATCCCACGGGGAGGTTCACCGTGGGGGTCGGCTTCGACGACTATCGGGGCCGCGGGCTTCTTAGCCTCTGCGGCCCGAACGGCCCCTACGGGCCCGTCTACGGCGGGCCGCCCTACCTCTGGGATTTCCGCTGAGGGTATGCTACTTTTCGGGGGCAAAGGCCGCAAAGCTGTGCGGCAGCATGGGAACGTGGAAGTGCGACTTTGGAGCCTCAGGCGCCGCCGCGCGGCGGCGGAAGGGCCACTTGGGGGTCTCCGGGGTGTAGGATGAGATGACCTCGCCCGTGACAAGGTTGCGCAGCTTGGTGTACTCGCCCTTGACCGAGACGTTGACCTCGGTTTCTCCCGGCAGGAACGACTCGACCACGAAGGTGCCGTTGTCGTAGGCGAAGAGCGAAACCTGGCTCGGTCCGTCGATCCTCACGAAGAAGTCCCTCATCACGACGTCCTTGATGGCGCTCGTGACGCCGGTCGGCAGTGCGTACAGGTTGCGGAAGTTGTCCGGGATGGTCCAGACATACAGGACTCCCTTGCTGTATTTGTCCATGAGGAGGATCGGGTAGCCGTTGCCGTTCTCTATGGCGCCCACCAGCGCCCAGGCGTCGTTCGTGAGGAACCGCACCTCGGGGAAGAGGATCCCGGCCCTGTGACCGTCGGCGCCGGGGTCCGTGCGGCTGCCCGGGCCCCAGCCGAACACATAGTCGCGGGCAAGCACCTTGTTGTCGGTGACCTCGGTCTCGCAGATGCCCTCGATGCCCTTGCCCTTGAGCGCGCGCAGGAGCCCCGAGGTGATGACGACGGACTTGCCGTCCTGCAGCTGCTTCTTGATCTTCGCCACGATGTCCGGATCAAACTTCGCGGACTCGGTCAGCAGGACGACCTTCGCGTCCGCCGGGAATTCGGGGCGCAGGTCGATCGGGATCCCGATCATTCCGATGAAGTTGTGAAGGAAGTCCTCGCCGGTCGACTGGTAGGGCTTGTAGCTCTCGATGCCGATCGGATTGCCGAGCTTCCCCACAACCGCGTCGGCCTGCCGCAGCGCAACTCCGGCGACGGTCGCCCAGGAGGGTGTGGCGGGGGCCCCATCGCCCGCGGGATGGTAGGAGGCGGCCACCTTGTTGAAGTCGAGGCCCGTCGGCAGGTTCTCCCAATCCTTCCTTTCGCCCGCGTCCGCCTTCACGGCGATCGTGGCCCACATGAAGAGGGTGATCTCCCGGGCCTTGGCGAACATCGTGTCCCAGAGCTGCTCCGCGTAGCGGTCGACATACCGCGCGTTGTAGGTGTCCACCCATCCGCCGCCATTGCCGCCCGGCTTGATGTTCTCAAAGTAGCGAATGATCTGGTAGCTCTCGTATTGCTGCAGGTACTGGTCCGTGAAGACCGGATCGCGGGTCTCTGTGCCGGTGTAGATGCCGTCAAAGATCTTCGGCTCCTTGTCGAGGTCGAAGCCGAGTCCCTGGAAGTGCTCGTACCAATTCGGAAACTTGATGACCACCTTGATCTTGGGATTCACGTCCTTGGCGGCCTTGACCACGAGGGTCGACCCGGCCTCGTCCATGAGGCCAAGCCGGAAGTCGGTCCAGGACCGGTCGCCCTTGGCGGCAATGTCCGAGTCGGTCTTCGAGTTGACGAAGAAGAAGTCGTCGAGGATGAACTCGTCGAAATGGCGTGCGGCCAGCTCCGAGGTCTTCTTAACAAAGTCGCGGTCGGCCGGATCCGTGTAGCAGAAGGAGTGGAACTGGTCCGACTCGGCGCCGGTGAACGCGCTCCCGGCGGCGACCTCTACGCCGCGGCTGACGAAGAACTGCTTCACGTCGTCGAGGAGCTTGTCGCTGGCGAGGATCCCGTCGCGCTGGACCTCGATGTAGACCTTGTCGACCTTCACCTGGCTGCTTATGATGTCCCATTGGGACTGCAGGACCTTCGGGTCGGCGAAGGTGGCCACCACCCTCTCGGGGATGTAGACGGCCACGCCGAAGTTTTGGTAGTTGCCCGCGCGGGCGCCCGAAAGCGCTGCTGCGCACGCAAGGATGCAGAGGAGTTTCTTCATGGGAGGGGAGCAGGATATATAGTCCCGCAGCCGCTCCTTCTCAAGCCGGTTTCCCTCAATTCAGGCAACGATCGTTTGCCTTTCCGCCGGGGTTTCTGGCACCGTCCTGCCCGATGCCCCTGAGGTACCTGTCGCTCTTTCTCGGCGTCTACGCGTGCTCCACCTCCGCGATCTTCATAAGGATGAGCACGACCGACCCGCTGGTCCTGACGGCGCTTCGCCTCGTGTTCGCCTCGATCTTCCTTGCGCCCGTCTTCTTCGCGGAGCTGCGCCGGCACGGAGGCGCCTTCACGGGGGCCCATTTGCGGCGCACCTTCGCCCCGGCTCTCGTGCTCGCGTTGCACCTCATATTGTGGACCCTGGGAGCGAGGATGACCGCCGTCGCGCAGGCGACCCTGATCGTCAACCTGGTGCCGATCGCCCTGCCCTTCTTCCTGCTTTGGCTGGCAAGGGAGCGGATCAACGCGGCGGAGATCGCGGGCACCGTTCTCGCGATACTCGGCCTCGCGACCCTCTCCGTGAAGGACGCCCTGGCGGGAGGCGGCAGGCCGGCGGGGGACGCGGTGTGCTTTGCCTCGATGCTCCTCTTCGCTCTCTACCTGGCCCTTGGCAGGAGGAACCGCGATTTTCCCTCGATCTGGCTCTACGTGATTCCGGTCTACGGCCAGGCGGCCCTCATCTGCCTCCTGGTGGCCCTGCCACGGATGCGGACGTTTGAGGTCGGGTCGGCCCGCGAATGGGCCCTGATGGCCGGCCTCGCGGCTATCCCGACCGTCTGCGGGCACTCCCTGCTGAATGCGGCGATGCGCCGGATCAGGGGCCAGATTGTCAGCCTGTGCAATGTGAGCCAGTTCGTGTTCGCCGGTGTCATGGGATTCCTCCTCTTCGGAGAGGTACCCCGGGCCCTCTTCTACGCGGCCAGCGCGATCGTCGTCGCAGGCGTCGCCATCGTCGTGTTCTCGACGCCGCCCGAGGCCGGGAGCCCAGGTTAGACGGCCTTTGAGATCGCCTTCACGAAGGCAAGCACCAGGGGCGGAACCTCGCCCCTGAGCGCTGCGCGCTCGGGCTGGAAGAGGACGCCCGCGAAGAACGGGTGCGGGGGAAGCTCCGCCCCCCGGATCTCTCCGGAATCGTCCCAGGCGGTGAACCGTAGCCCGGCCGATTCCAGGGCGGCCTTGAACGCGGGATTGATTCCGTAGTTGCAGCGGTAGCCCTCGCTGGCGCCAGCGCCCCCGTACGCCGCTCCAAGGAGGCTTCCCTTGGCGAAATGGACCGGCCCCGTCGCCTCGACGAGCGAGCAGCTCAGCCGCGTCACAACGAGGGACTGTCCGCCGGGATTGGTCTCCGCATGGTCGGCGTCGGCTACTCCCGCCACGTTTCGGGCGAACTCAAGGATCGCGTGCTGGAACCCCCCACATGTGCCGAGGAACGGCCGGCCGGCCTCGCGCGCCCAGCGAATCGCGTCGAGCGCGCCGTCGGCGTTCCCGTAGGGGCTCGCGGGCACGACCCAGACGGCCGAGTGCGCGGCGAGGTCCCGCGACGCGGCCGCAATGGCCTTGGTCGCGACCCATTCCCATCCGATGTCCGCGCCGGAGGCGCTGCGCGCAAGCTCGAGCGCCCTTGGAATGGCGCGGTGTGCCGTGACCCCCTCCGAGTAGTCTCCGACGAGCGCGATGGTCCTGCGGCTCATTCGCTCCCCTCCCCGCGGGCCGCTGCCGGTGCGCCCGTGGCGAGCAGCGACGCGCCGAGTGCCGCCATGCAGGCGCAGACCGCGACGAACCAGTCGCCGTGCTCGACGTAGAAGCTGTTGCGGCCGACCCACCGCTGGTCGC
>CAZHPC010000133.1:0-8718 GCA_964534685.1 uncultured Opitutaceae bacterium | reverse complement strand
ACTTTGGTTTTTGAACCAGACTTAAAATGGCGGGATGGACGGGACTCGAACCCGCGACATTCCAGGAGGCTCTCCCTCTAGGGCGATTTAATTTTTTACAATTAGTGGCTCTTTGGTGGCTCTTTTTTGACCATTAATCCGTTCCACGAGGTTGGTCTTGGGAGACGGGTTTTCTGCCGATTCATTCATGTGAAGAGACCCCCCATTCACGTCGCTTCGAGCAGGGCATGCCCAAAGTTCACGAGCTCCTGCCTGAAGCGCAAGCTGTCGTCGGCCGCAGTTGCTGCTGGATTGTCGCCAAATACGAACGCTGCACCCCTCAATGGACCGTTCCGGTCCACGTCAGTGAAATGTTCAGCGAGCGCCGCCCGGGCAGCGTCAAATCCCGAGTTTACTCCGTTCTCGGCAGCAAAAGCCGCAATCGCTGCAGCTGAGCCCCCGTCATAGAGGAGCGCCATTTGATGCAGGTCGAATGCATCCTTGGGCTGCACACGGGCTCCGAATGCGATCAGCTTCAGCACAAGGTAGGGACCGACCTCGCAAACACGCACCTTGCAGCGCTGTTGAGCACCGTAGAGGTCCGTGCCAGAAATCTCACACTCACGGTTGACCGCCAGCGCACGGTCAATCCCTCGAAAGACCGAGGTGGGCACATCGTCCACCATTACTGTGCCTTTGGCTTTGCCGGGCACTTCCGTAAGAAAATCGAGGTGTATGTCCGTGCGGTCGCCGACACGTTTCAGGAACCGATTGTCCACGTGCTTGAAACCAAGACCTTCAAGGTGCGAGGAGAGCGTCCCGTATTGCCCGGCGCTTGCCCCCAGCGCGATACCGAGATCAACGTCCATCGTAACCGCAGGCAGAACCAGCGGCTGCGAGCGACAAAGAAACCGTGGCACCAACCCACCCACGAGAACAAGGTCGCCGTGATAATCTGAAAGCGCCGGCCACGCGGTTAGGAGTACGCGTTCAGTCAATGCTGTTACGTCCCCCGAATAATCCTGATAACGGGGATATTTCATAGGCGAAAGCCTTCCCAGTGGCGAAGGGCGTCGGCCGCATCGGGCCCACGTTGTCCAACCTGGAGGAGGTCGAGATAGATTTGCGCGTCAGAAACGAGGGGCAAGCCGTCGACTGTTTGTATAAATTGGAAAACGCCCTCGTCCCGCGGGCGGATCAGCCAGAGGCGGCCTCCGGAAGTGACTTCCCGAGCATTTAGCGACTTGAGGAGGTCAGCCGAGGGGTTCTCTTCGACGTAGACGGACAATACCGGCGATTCCGTGTAGGGACGGCGAAGCTGGGCGGCATACCATTGGGTAAACGCAAAGCGGGAGGAGCCAAATGCTGCCGAGAGCTGCGTTGCGGCGGTCTCCAATGCTGGCACCAGGATGGAATACTGCTGGACCACAGCGCGCCGCGACCACACATCCCTGCGCGCCCATTTGTCGAGCAGCGCGTCAGCCTGCGCCAAAATCCAGGTGCCTCCGCGCAGGTTACCTTCTCTACGGACGTAACCTTGTTGCCCCAATGTCTCCAGGAGCCTTGAAAGCAAGGGCCGGCTTACCCCCGTTGCCGTTGCCAGCTCTGCTTGAGTCCATGGCCTTTGGGGCGAAAGAAAGGCACGCAATACTCGCGAACTCTTGTTCGAGACCAGGTCAGGCTCGGGTGGAGTCGCGATGATCGACTCGCGGCTGGCCTGGGGCGACCGATCCACAAGCACGGACCCGCGACGAATCCACACCCGGCCGTTTAGGTCAAGGCAAGCCACGCCGGACTTCTTGCATAAGTCCACGAAGCGTTCGCTGAGACGCGGGGTGACCAGCAGCCATGGATGATCGCGAGGAGATGCTCGATGCCCCAGGGTTTCGATAAGGTCTGCGGTCGGCTTCAGCTTGAATTCAGCGAGAAAAGAGAGGTCCTTGCCGCCGAATTTTAAATGCACAACTGCATCGGCTCGGGTCTTGTCGTTCTGCGGCTCAACACGGGTTATCCGCCACGACAAGTCCTTGTCGCTGCGGAGCGTATTCTCCACAGCTACAGAGAGATCTCGTTCGGTTTGGATGAATTCTGTTTTCCTCATAACGCCTATTTCGGTAGCTACGAAAACAGGCTTTTATAGGAAAATAAAGGTTAAATTGCTCTGGCGAGAAAGTAATTAAAACGCCCCTGAAAGTGCTCCAAGGCATACGGCGACCATCCCGGGCCACCCCGGTACGCGTTTGACCCCTTGCCGCCCATTGGCCGCATTCGCCAGAGACCGCAATGACTCAGCAGTCGTCAACGACAGATGTTTCCAGCCGGCAAGGTCTAATTGTCGCCCCCCCGCCAGGGGGGCTAAACGATCACCTGCCATGAACCCGCCCGTAATCATCCAGGTCTTTCAACTTGAAGCGATAGATTGAACCTATCTTTTGGTGAGCCAGACGGGCAAGACCATCTCTGCCAGTATAGGTCAAGCGACGTACGTGGTCCGTTGAAACCCTCAGACGTGCAGAGGCCTCGTACAGGTCCAAATTCCCCGGCCACATATTCTCAAGGGGCCATCTTACCCAACATTCATCCCGCCACCTGCGTGAGCTTTTGTAGGCGTTTGATGAGGAAAATCCCAATTTGTGCCAAGCCGGGCGACCCTTCGCTGAGCGGCCAGCCCGCGACGACCTCTCACCGGAGTTGCCGTCCTTTGGCAACTCAAAGTCCGGATCGTCAGAATATGTCTCAAGCGTGGCCATGTTATCAAGTATGGGGGCCGAACGCGGCCAAGCCGGACATCCCGCCATCGAGCGAAACGCTTTGGGCCGGAATCCCAAGCGCGCGAAAATGTGGATAATGTTTGGACGCGAGGAGGCCCGGCGTCGCGTTGGAGTCCTCCGGCTGGTGGGCGGCGGCCTCAACGGAGGCGATGGCGCTAAGCTCGCGCTCCGCGTAGGCCTCCATCTTGGAGTTGGCCACAAGCATGCGCGGAACGGGCTTCCCGGTGTCGAGGCCGACATCCTTGAAGCTGAGCGGTCCGCCGAGGCTGAGCGACGCGCCGAGGCTAACCTGGGACGCGCCGAAGGCTGCCCTCACCCGGATCGCATCAAGATTCGGGGGGCACCTCTCCAGGGATGCGCGGTAGGCCTCCAGCGCCGCATTCACCTCGATGCGGATCCTGTCCGAGGCGGCGCGGCGGGCTGCCATCGCCTCCGCACGGCCGTTGATCGGGACCCCGGCGCTGACCGATGCCAGCGCCTCGTACTCGGGCTCCATCGGGACCATCGGCCGGGTAAAGGTGGTGCGCACCGGTGCGTAGGAATCAGGTGCCGTGCGGTGCGCGTTGACCGCCTTGAAGGCGCCCATGGCGGCGTCCAGGTGGGCGGCCCGCGACTGATCCCATTCGGTGTGGATCTGGCCCCAGCGGGCACGGACGCGCGTGGGGTCCGGCGTGGTCGGCTCGGCCATCCGGTACTCCTCCTCCGCTGCTTTGGAGGCCTCGAAGATCACGGCACCGTAGTCCTTCGCGTCGGTCCACGAGTTCAGCGTCTCGACCGCGGCGGGGAGGGCCTTGTCCCCAAGGGGCGCCGCCTTGCTCATCGCGTGACGCGACAGGAGCATGAGCTGCCTGGCGGCCAGCGCGAGGTCCTCCTCCTTGGGGCCCTCCTGCTGGGTCAGGCCCACAAAGAGCTGGCGCGAGCGGGTGTTGAAGTTCTTCCGCAGGAACTCCCACTTGTCCTCGCCAGGGGAGCCGACATCGGGGCTGGATACCCTAATGAGTTTGCCGTCCGCAGTGGTCGGGTGGATGAGCCCATGGACATGCGCATGGGCGCGGTCGTGGTGGCAGCCGGCCACCCAGCCTAGGGTCTGGCCGGGATAGAAGCGGGCGGCGTATTGGGACAGCGTCTGGTGGAAGGACGCGAGCAGCATGGCGTCCACGGGATACCCCCGGCGGTGTAACTCCGTCGCGATGCGATCGTCAAAAGACGCCACGACATGGTGCCCCTTGATTACGCTCTCGGCGCGGTCCTTGACCCACCATTCGGTGAGCCTTGAGACGACCTGATTGGACTGTGCGAAGGTGGCCGAGTCGCCAGCCTCGTTGAGCTTGGATGCGACGTGCCCGAACACCCAGATGCCGGAGGCAAACGGGGTGAAGTCCTCGCCGGGAAGCATGGAGGCCGTGCCCTCTTCGATCAGCGCGCGGCGCTCGGTGGCGGAGGCCAGGAGAGCCCCTTCGCCCCACCCTTCCTGGCGCTGCTTGGTGGTCTCGTCGAGGTAGCTGTTGAGCAGCGTCCGGAGCCACTTGTCGGAGTTGATCGACCTGAGCTTTTTCCAGATGCCGCACGTGTTGGGGACGCGGCTGAATGCCTCGTAGTTCATGCCTTGGAGGGGTTGCTAAGGGAGCGATTGCGAAGCCCACGGTGCAGCCCCTGGGACTCCAGGAGTACCTTCTCGGCGTGCCCGAGAATCTCATCCGCGCGCCGGACCGTCCTGCTCCGCATACCCTTAGCGAAGTCGAGGTCGGCGAGCAGCTCGGCGTCCTTCTGGGGAGGGCACTCCTCCAAAAGCCGGCAGGCAAAATAGATCATCAGCGAGGCGGCCTTTTCGGGATCGAGGCCCTTGGAGAGGCGGAGGTGGGCAAGTATCTCACGACACTGCTCAGGCACAGCTACGGTAACTTCCGAGGGGATGGGGACGGTTGAGGTTTTCATGAGGACTTCCCTCCCTTGCCGTGCGATGCGGCGAGGTCCGCGACGTTGCCGGAAACATGACGAAGAGTCTCCAGCTCGTTGCCGACTTGCCGTTTGTAAAGATCGGCGATGTCGATGTTGGTTAGCGCCAGCAGGGCGAGGATCTCCTCAAGCCTATCCAGCTTGATCCACAACTCCGTGGTCGCGCAGTTGGCCGCCTCTGCGACGGCCGGGTCGCGATTCAAGAGCACCAGGATGGCGTCGTCGTAAGAGGCATTGGGGAACCGCTTCTTCAGCAGCTCGGCGGTCTCGCGGGAAACCAGGATGCGGTTCTGGTCGATGGGCTGTGGACTGGGGGAAGGCATACTCCAATTATGGGGGGTCAAAGGGGAGGTAGCGGGATTGACCTTCCCGCCGCGTGCCCAAAATGGCCAACGAAGGCGCTCTGGAATCCTTCCCGCTTCCCGAAGCGTGAAAAAAACGACCAACGAAGGGGGGGTGCGGCCACATGCCAGTTCGAGCCTGACGCAACGCCTTCCCGCAATGAGGTAGAAAAGGCCAACGAAGGCAGATCTGAAGACATCGGCCTTCCCGCGGCGGGCGAAAACGGGCCAACGACGCCCGGTTTGGGGCGCAAAGGAAATCCATATCTTGTAAGAGATTCCTACAACCCCCAACGCGAAGCCCTCACCGACTTGCCATGCCTACCTCCTCCGCCGGGGCCGACTCATCTTCCACAGAACCCCAAGCCCGCCGTTTTAACATCATCACCCCACCCTCAACCAAGACACCCGCCGACCAAAATAAACGCCATCCTCACCCCGCCCGACGACACCAACCCAGCCCAGGATCCCGTCGCTCCAACTTCCCCTTTCTAACCAGCCCCCACCCTCATCCGTCGTCCCTTCTTCATGATCCTCGCTACCCTCAACCCGAACACCCGTCGACCAGAACAACGCCCCCTTCAGGCCGCCCGACGACATCAACCCAGCCCAGCTTCTCGTCGCCCATCATCCCCCTGTTCACCGGCCCCCGCCCTCATCGCGCCCGATCATTCTGCCAACACTCACCCGCCGCTTCCTCCACATAAATACAGCCTGCTCGCATCCCCGAAATTGGCCCGTCCGATCAACAGTCAGCCCCCACATCAACCCCCCACATCATGAGCAACATCAAATCAAAAATCGTCCGCGAACAGGTCGAGGCCCGCATCAAGGCGCTCGTCTGCTGGCCCTGCCCAACCGCCGCCATCGACGCCCTGGTTGCCAGGGTGGACAGCAAGGTCGCGGACATCGTCAGCACCGTCATCGCGAACCCCGCGACCGTCGGTGCGCGCTATCCCGAGGCCTTCGCCGAGGTGCAGGCAGCACCCTCACCTGGGCGCTGAGCAAACCCCGAACCGCGTCAGACACTCCAGCCGGGCTTGAGCGGCCAGTCCGCCAGCCCGGCTGTTTCTTTTGAGCCGCCGACGGCCTTGCAATCGTGGGCCATCGGGTGGTCGAGGATCAGGCCGGCGAGCGCGTCGCGGAACCAGAGGATGTGCTTGCACCGCGTCCCGACACCGGGGGGTGCCCGCCCCTGAGCGCAGACCCGAGGACGATCATGAAGTGCTCGCATGAGCACTCGCCGTTGCCGGCATAGTGGGACAGGTCAACGTGGTGATCGGCCTCCGTGTCGGACTCGGAAGGGACGACCCAGACGTAGGGCTAGTCCTCATGCCCGGGTCGCCCCAAAGCTTGAGCCGCACCTGGCCAAGATTGGGGTCGGCGGCCAGGAAGGTCGTGGACAATTACGGCGTGACGAAAGCCGAGATCGACCGCCTGCGAAAGCTCTCGGCTTAGACCGCCTGACGTGCCTTCGCCTCCGGCGGGTCGGGTCCACCGGTGTGGAACCTTGGCTCCATGCGGGGCTCGGCCCCTGCGGCGATGGCGGGACGCCCAGCAGCTTCGTTCATGGCGATCGTGAGGTTCAAGGCCTCAAGATGGCGAGTGCTGCCCTCTACGGCTGCTGGCCAGGTCCCGGGCTACCTCGCAGGCGACTCGCCACGGCATTCGTGTATGGTGTCGAGGGCCGGGTGAACCGTGATGGCGAGGCTTGGCGGGGACACGCGAAGGGTGATCGCGGGGCTCCTCCCCCGGGGGAGCCCCTGCCATGCGAGGCGTTCCGCCCCGGCCACGAGCGGCATGGGATCGTGAGCCTCGGGACGTGCTGGAGCGTGCAATCCTGGCGTCCGCCGCCCTGCCCTGGAGCCGCACCCCATGGGCAACAGCTCGGCCGGGATCAACGGCGGTTCGCCCGGGTAAGCCAGCGCCGGCGGCGTCCGTTACTCAGCCCATAAGTGCAGGGCTACTCGGAGCCTGCCCTGCCGCGGTCACGGTTCTCCGCGATGCCATCAGGGGCGTATGCCGCACGGCTCCCGCAGGGGCCGACCAGGTCGATTTGTAGCACCGCCGCAAAGCCCGCCACCTTGCTATCGGTGCGCTCGGCGAGGGCCAGCAGGAGCGCCTCATGGGCTCGTGTGGGTGTGCTGGGGGTTGGGTTATTCTGGGTGGATCACCTCCTTTGATGTCTCTGTCTTCTGTTCGAGATGGTCATGGCTGCCGGAGGCCGTATCCCGGCAAACGCCTCCGAAATCCCCGCATGCGCCCGCGGGATAGCGGCTTGGAAAAAATGAGAAGTACTCGGCAACACTTCGCATCTTCGGGAGGGGAAGGACGGGGCGGCTACACGGAGCCGACGACCGCCGCGGCGTGCGCCACCGGAAGCGATCCGAGGGCGTGGGCGGCCAAGGCGGGCCGTGCCCGTGAAGGGAGCCCGCGGATGAGGTCGGTGAGCCGCTGGGCGTCGGGCTCGATGTAGCGCACCGTGCTGCTTATGTCCGCGTGCCCGAGGCAGTCGCGCAGGGCACAAAGATCGTAATGACTTGCCTTGTATATGGTTGCGGCAAACGTTTTCCTCAAAGTGTGCGTTGAAATCCTGTCGGCGTTGAGGCCGGCGGCCAAGGCCGCCGTCTTCAGGATCCGCCAGGCGCTCTTCGGCCCCATCGGCTTGTTCGTTCCCTTCTGGGAGCCGAAGAGATACTTGTCCTGGGTCGGCACCTCGCCGCCGGGGAAGTTGGCCAGATAGAGCGCGAAGGCGCTGGCGAGATCCGGGTGGACCGGAATCGTTCGGCTGTGCAGGCGGACCTTCCGCCGGCTCCTGCCGCCCTTGAGGCTCCGCCTCGGAACGTGGATCTCGTTTTTCGGGGTCAGTCCGTTGGCGACCATGCCGACCTTGAGCGATAACAGCTCGGAAATCCTCAGCCCCAAGTGCTGGCCTGCGAGGACGAGGAGCCGGTCACGGTCGCAGCCGAGGGCTGCGATGAGGGAGTCGGATTCCGCGTGCGAGAGTGAACGTGCGCCGGCCATGGTAGTTATTCCAAGCTGGGGCCTCTGCTCTCCTCGGTGACCGACAGCCTCAGGTTGCAGGGAGCGTCTCAGGGATACCCGCTCGGCCCTGGGTGGCCACTGACCGCCAATAAAACTCAAAAAGTAAGGCGAGCCGAGGGTGGCGCTAGCTCGCCAGAAATCCCCCATACTTCTACGTTTGGGCTCGTCGCTGGCGCCTGCCCGGGGGACGGCTCGTCTGCCAAGGCGTGACTGTACTGTTGTCGGGGTGCCATTATTGCGGAACGGTGATACTTTGGGGTCCTGCGGCCTAGGGCAATCTGGCGCACCGGGGCGGTCAGGGCGTGGTCGCTTACAGGGAATCGCGGCTCGGCGCGTAATTCCATCTGGATGGCCGCCAGCTGCGGAATTCCGTAACATGTCGTTCTTCAATAAGATTCCGATGAAATTGGACATCCCAGAGACCGGCCCTATTGGGTGGTTGGCTCACCGGCGCCAAGAGCCCGAATTGCATTACCAGCTGAAGATACCTATAGGATCCCCGTCGGACTGAAAAGCGTCGGCTCAGATAACTGAGTAAAGTGACTCCCATTGTGCCTAGCCGTCCGAACTCATAGCCGAAGTGAACACCTTCCGTCCCTCTTCCTATTGGGTCGTTTTCGTCTAAC
>CAZHPC010000132.1:0-8846 GCA_964534685.1 uncultured Opitutaceae bacterium | reverse complement strand
GAGAGCTGGCGCCGGTAGAAGACGCCGATCGTCGCCAGGCGCACCTCCTGCAGGCGGCCGAGGATTTCCGCCGGGATCTTCTTGCTGGGGTCGCGGTAGTCCGCGGCGAAGGTGTCCAGGACGCTCTTGTCGTACGTCCAGTTCTCCAGCATCTGCGAGGGCGCCTCGACGAAGTCGCCCGGGACGTTCGTCCCGGCGAAACGGAAGCGGTGCGCGCGGGTGAGGATGGCGTGCATGGCGTGGCCGAACTCGTGGAAGAGCGTGGTCACCTCCTGGTGGTTGAGAAGCGCCGGGGCCCCGTTGGCGGGCTGCGGGAAGTTGCAGAGCAGCGCCACGGTCGGCCTCAGGTAGGTCCCGCTGGGCTGCAGGTGCCCCTCCTGGATCGGGAACTCCGCGAAGTGGTTGTACTTCCCCTCGCGTGGGAACATGTCGAGGTAGAACAGGCCCATCGGCTCGCCGGTCTTCGCGTCGGTGACGCCCCACAGGGTCACCCCGTCGGCCCACGCGTAGGGCGGCTGCAGCTGCTCGAACTTCAGCCCGAAGATGGACTGGTAGATCGCGAACATGCCGTGCAGCACGTTCTCATACGGGAAGTAGACGCGCAGGGCCTCCGAATCGACGGTGTACTTCTGCTTCACGAGCTGGTTCTGGTAGTAGCGCCAGTCCGAGAAATCGATCTGCGCCTTCGGGTCGCCGGTGTCGGCGATCTTGAGCGCGCGCATCTCGGCGACCTCGGCGTCGAACTTCGGCTGGATGCCGTGGACGAGGTCCTCGATGAACTTGGTCGCCGCGGCCCCGGTCTTCACCATCTTGACCTCCGTGCGGTAGTCGTCCCACGAGGCGTAGCCGAGCTTCCTGGCGATCTCCGCCCGCAGCGCCACGATCTTGTTGAGGAGCGGCACGTTCACGGCCTGCGCGAGGTGGAACTCCGCGACGCCGACCTTCATGCGGGTCGCCGCCACCGAGCAGTTCTGCTCCACCATCTGGCGCTGGGGAGTCACGTTGACGAGGATCGTGTACGCGTCGTCCCCGGTCTTGACGCCCGGGGCGCCCAGGAACGAGTCCGGCACGCCCGCCAGCTCCGCCCGGGTGAAAACGAGCGGCATGCGGGTGTCCACGATGTTGGTCCCGAAGTCCGTCTCCATCGGGCTCAGCTCCTTGAAAAGGGCCTCAAGCTCCTTGCGCGCCGGGGCCGGCAGCTCAAAGCCCTCGCGCCGGTAGTCGCGCAGCGTGAAGTCGAAGAGCCTCTGGTCCTCGCCCGTGAGGGCCGGCTTCCTCGCGGCCATCGCCTTGAGCGCGGCGTAGAGGTCCTCCCTGTAGCCGACCCCGATGTCCCACTGCTGCATTCTCTTTCCGGCCTCGTCGGCTGCGTCGCGCACCCCCTTGCTGGTGCTCGACTGCTGGATGAAGCCGAGCCGGTTCTCCACCAGGCCCGCGTCGGCCTCGAGGGCGTCCAGGGCCCCGAACGTGCTCTCAAAGGTTGAGGCCGCAAGGTCCTGCTTGGCGATCCTGTCGATGGCGGCGTCGCCGGCGGCCATGGCGGCGGTCGCGGAGTCACGGATCTGGTCCGGTGTGGTCTCGAAGGGAGGCACGCGGATCTCCGACTTGAACGGGACGGCGAGCGCTTGGAATTCCGCGACCGTCCGAAGGGGGGCGGCGCGTAGGACTAGGGGAATGGCGGCAAGAAGCGCCAGTCCGGGAGCGCGGAGATTTCTCATTCCGGGAGCCTTGATTGCCGCCACGGCCGGCGTCAACACACCAGCCGGCAAGGGCCGGGATTCAACAGGGTCCCCGTCGCGGGCAGTCAGCACAAGACGGTCGGCACCACGGCCCCTGGTCATGAGCGCCCGGGCCTTTGCACGGTGGTATGCACCGGCTCCGATGGCAGAGGCGATTCCTCCTGACGGAGCGTGCCCGGCAACAGACGGCACACCCAAATGAGGCGTCTGCGGGGCGCGCAGTGGCGTTCGGCATCTCTGGGTGCGGGAGACAAGATGCTGGAGGTGCCGGGATTTTAACCCGGGATCTCTCCTCCGGTAGGCCTAACAACAACGTTTTTCATCTCGCACTCGTGATTGTCTAGTTTCTGTCCGGACGTTCATGAGGAGCGGGGCAGGAGTGCTTCAATTGTCTTAGATTGACAATAACCGCTTATCGTTAATCTTTCGGCGGTATGGACGTGCTTCCCAAGTGTCCCCATTGCAAGAGAACTCTAACGCGGAAGCAGGCCGCCCGCATGCTGGCCTCACTTTCAGCAGGGAAGGCAAAACACTTCTCCGAGGCGGAGCGTGCCCTCCGCCGCGAGCGCATGAAGGCCATCAATGCCCGTCGCGCAGTCGCTTCTCTTGGCACGGGAATGCGGCATCGGCATCTCAACCGCAGTGGCCTTACGCTCGCGGCGATCGATGATGTGATCGACCGGGGCAAGCGCGAGTCTTGGGTGTCCTTGCTTACCGCCGTCGACGTTTCGCCTGAGATCCGGTCCCGCGTCCTGCGCGTGTGCGCGGCCCACGTATCGGACGGTTACGCCCAACGCTATCATTTCTGGAATAACTATGCCTCCCGCCAAGCCACTGCCTGAATGGGACCGCATTCTCACGGCCGCCGCTCACCTTCAGGAGCTCTTGCCGGATGCTGTGCTGGTCGGTGGGACCGCGACCGCGATCCACGCAGAACATCGTCTCTCGGCCGATGCCGATCACGTCTTAAGGGATCTGAATACCCGCTTCGATGATGTCCTGGCCCAGCTTGAGTCCGTGGCCGGGTGGAAGACCGCCCGCGTTCGCCGCCCCGTGCAGATTCTTGGCAGCCTGGACGGCATTGAGACGGGTGTGCGGCAGCTGATACGCAACGACCCGCTAGAGACACAGCAGGTTTCCGTCAGGGACCATACGATCACGGTGCCCACCAAGGCCGAAATGCTTCGGATAAAGGCGGTCCTCATCCTGAAGCGGAACGCCACCCGGGACTACATTGACTTTGTCGCGCTGCACGACCGGCTCGGGATGAAGGGCACCCTCACCGCTATGGGTTCCTTTGACCGGCTTTACCCGCAACCGAACGGCGAATCACCCACGCAGCAACTGATTGTGCAGCTGTCGAGCCCGATGCCATTCGACCTTTCGCAGACCGACTTGAGCGAATACAAGAAGCTATCAAGCCGCTGGCAGGACTGGTCGGTCATTCGGAAGGCTTGCGTGGAATGTGCTCTTGAACTCGCGCCGGCCCTCAAGCTTCCGACCCTCAGCAAGGATGACGCATTGATGCCCCAACCTGCCCGCAGTATGCGCAAGGCCAAGGAACGGGACAGGGGCCTCGAGCTGTGATGGCTTATGCCGCTGTGGAAACGGCCTGCTGCAAGGCCTACTGAATCGACGACGATCCGACTGGCGCCTTGTTCCACGCCGCACCCTGATCGATCCAAGTCCGGAGCAGCTTGATTTCCGGTGCGCTTAGGCTCGGGAATTCGTCCCTGTGCTTAAGCGGAGGCATCTCAAGGTCCTCCACCTCGTCTGATGCAAAAGCGACGAGCTGGCTATCGCCTCCCTGGCCAGGCACAACCGCCGGCTCACCGCTCCGGCCGCCCTTCAGGAGCGCCTCCCTGGACGTGATGCTGAAACGTGCCTTCGGCTTTTCTCCGCTGTGGCATTTGATGCAGGAGCGTTCGAGAACAGGGTATACATCGCGGGCGAAGTCCACGGCCGGCCCACCGACAGCTCCGGTTCCGCCTGGCGCGGCCGGGACCCGCGACCGGGCCGCCTTTTCCTTCATGCCTTCGGTGCTCTCATACGATGCGACAAGCGCCTCCACGGGGGGAAGCGGGCGCGAAGCCGCCGAAGGTTGCATCGTCTGCAGGAGGGCCATGGTCGCCCAGGCCGTACCCCCGGCGGAGATCCACTGGTCGTTGCCGTGGGGAAACCCGCTGTCGAAGTGCGGCTGGAACGGCCAGGTCCTGCTGCGAACCCACCATGAGCCGTCCTCATACTGGGTTTGCAGGAGGAATCGGACAGCGCGCGCGTAGGCCGTGTCCCCAACCGAGATGCGTCCGGCCTCATGAAGGGCAAACAGTGCCTCACCTGTCGCCCACGCGTCGCTCTCGAGGCCGTCCAGCTGCGCCCAGCCTCCGTCAGGCCTCTGCTTTTCCAGGACTGACGCAGCAAGCCTCCGGAGCCTCCAGGAAGACTCGCCTGCCCACGCAAGGCCCATGAGCTGCGAGACCTGGTCGCCGAATGTCTTCACCTCGGATTTCCAGAGCCAGCGGCGCGCCCGGGAAAGGCAGGCGCGCGTTTCATCGTCGGAGTAAGGGAGCGGGTAAAGCTGGACGGCGCGGATGGCCCAGGCCGTGACCGAGAACCTGCCCCCCTCGAGCGGCGGGCGCAGGTCGGTCCAGTGCCAGGATCCGTCCGGGCTCTGCCCGTTCACGAGGTAGCGCACGAACGCCTCGGTCATCGCATCAGGGGCGTATCCCACCGCGTGCAGGCCCATGAGACCGTACCCGAGCTGCACCGGCGAGTCGGGGATCGGATCCTCCATCTCGCGCGCGGATTCGACCAGGGGACGCCACATCTCGAGCTGCGCGGCTAGCTGGTGCCCGAGGGCCGCCTCGTCGACATGCAGGCCCCGCTCGGCGCCCAAGGCAAACGCGACGGCAGGCAGGTACTCATGGTGGCAGGAGACGCACTTTGCCTCGTCCCGGACGAAGCGGTTGTTGATGAATCCTGTGGAGGCCCGCTGGAGGAGGTCGATCGCCCTCTGGGCGCGTTCCCGGACGGGGACACCGTCCGGCATGAGGCGGGCCGAGAGCTCCTTTGGCGAGCGGGTCGACGGCGGCACCCTCGCCCCGGACTGCTCGAGAAACGCGACAAGCTTCGAATGGGGCCCCGATTTCATCGCGAACGTCAGCGCCGTGGCTCCCGTCTCGTTGGCCTCGTTCACGTCTGCGCCCCTCCCCAGGAGCAGGCGGGCGATCGCCGGGTCGCCCTGCTCACTGTAGCCCGAGAACACCATCGGCGGCGTCTGGTGCCCCCAGGGCGACTTGAAGTGAAGGTCTGCGCCCTTGCCGATCAGGTCGGCCGCAAGCGCGGTGTGGCCCGAGTAGAGCGCCCAGTTGAGCGCATGGCCCGCAAAGTCCGAATCAAAATTGACGTCGGCGGCGTGCTCCAGGAGCTGCGTCATGGCGGCCTCGTCGTCGAAATAGACCGCCATCGCCAGCGGGGAGGCGGCGATCCCCTTGACCTGTTGGGGGCTTGCCCCGTGGTCCAGCACGAGCGCGAGCGTCTGCGGGTCGCCCCCATAGACCGCCTTCAGCGCAATATACTCCTGGCCGCCCTTCTTTGCGTGGGTGTCGGCCCCGGCGCCCAGCAGGAGGCTGACGATTCGGCGCGAATCCCGGTGCGCAGCCGCCGACATGAGTGGCGTGAGCTCGAGCTTCGAGGCAAGGTTCGGGTTCGCGCCATGCGCAAGCAGGGCGCGGACGATCTCCTCATTCCCCGCGCCGTAGAGCAGCGGCGTCGCCCCGTCGTCATCCGGCGTATCAGGCTTTGCGCCGTGCTCCAAGAGGGCCTCTACGGCTGCGGCGTTTCCCCGGTAGGCCGCAATGTGGAGCGCCGTGTCCCCGTGGCCGTCACGGGCCGATAGGTCCGCCCCGCGGCCTAGGGCCAAGCGCAGCAGGGCGGAGTCGCCGGTCCGGACCGCGCGGAAGACGTCGGACTCCGCCTTGGACGCCTCTGCGGATTCGAGCGCGAACACCGCAGCGGGCAATGCCAGGGCGGCCACAATCAAGGTCTTGAACGCACTGGATCTCGGACGGGCGGGCTTGCGAAGAAGGGGCATGGGGGGTGGCCGAGCGGAGGCGGCCCCTCAAAGAATGTATTGATGTCTGCTGGGCGAGCCAAAACAGCTAGAATAGCTCTCCTTTGCACACCGGGATGCCTTTGATCGGCGTTTGGGCGCATTGCGCCGGGAACCCCGAGCTTCCACGGATCGTCCGACGCCATGCGCGGTCCAGTGGACAACAAAAGGGTGGAGGCGCCGGGATTCGGACCCGGGCGCCCTCCTATAAGCATATCGCTCAGGGACAGTGATTCTCACTCCAGATTGTCCGGCGTTTGTCTGGATGCTTGATCGGAGCATTTGGCCATTATGAAACTCAGTCCAACCCTCTTCCATGAAAGGAAGGCAGTGAGCGGGTTTGCTGTGCTGAAAGCATAGCTCGGATTCCAACGGCATTCCTTGACTTTGATCCGATGACTGACATGGATGTCTGTCATACAAGTTACTACCCGCGAATTTACCCGTAAGTTCCCGAGCTTTCGCCGAGCTGCATTGGCCGGAAGGGAAGTGCGCGTTCGGGACCGGGCTGGCAACAATTTCGTTTTCCGCGCGACCAAAACCAGCACCGTGAGTCTAGCGGAGGCCATGGGCGACCTGATGGGGTCTGTCCGGAGCGGCCGGTCAAAGAAGACCTTAGCTGGGTACGGCCGTGGTTGACGTCATTCTCGATACGGGTCCCCTCGTGGGCTCGCTGGATGCTGATGACCAATGGCACGGATGGGCCGCAGGTCAGTTTGCTACAATGAAACAGCCCGCCATTACGTGTGAAGCCGTGATTTCGGAGGCTTGCCTCCTGCTGCGCGACGTGCCCGATGCGCGGCAGAAGATATTCGCCTTGGTTGAACGCGGGATCCTGCGCGTTTTGCCCTTGCTGCCCGATGAATCGCCTGCGGTGAGGGCTTTGCTTACGCGCTACGGAAAACGTATGGACTATGCCGATGCCTGCCTGGTGAGATTGTCGGAGCTTTACCGCGAGCATATGGTCGTAACCACCGATGCGGATGACCTTCGAATCTATCGGCGATTTACCCGGCACGCGCTTCCTATGATAACACCCTGATTCGGCTCGATGCCGCTTTCACAATGCCGGCGACCATCACGACACTTCTATTGCGACGATCTGTTAGCCTGCTCCTGATCTCGATATCAGCTGCCTGCACAACCCTCGCTGGCCCAGTCCTTCCGGTCGCGGACAGCGTGGCGCCCATGGCTCCGCCCGCCCTGCACCCTCTGCAGCCGTCAGCGGTGAGGCTGGACGGCTGGCTCGGTGCCCGCATTGACGCCAATGAAAGCCATCGCCTGCTGCGGGTGGACACCGAACCCCTGCTCGCCGGCTACCGGCACAGACCCGGGAACCAGCCTTGGATTGGCGAACACGTCGGCAAATGGCTGCATGCGGCGACCCTTGCCTGGGCCTATTCGGGCGACGAGGCGCTGCGCCGGAAGCTCGACGCCGTCGTCGCTTCGCTCATTGCGACCCAGGAGGCCGACGGCTACCTCGGGACCTACACCGCCGAGAAGCGCTTCGGCCTCTACGACGGCGCGGACTGGGACGTGTGGTGCCACAAGTACAACTTGATCGGGCTCCTGACCTACTACCGGTACACGGGCAATCCGGCTGCGCTGGCTGCGTCCCGGAGGATTGGCGACCTACTGCTTGCGACCTTTCCGGCGAAGAGGAGCATCCTGAAGGCGGGGACGCACATGGGAATGGCTGCAACCAGCATCCTCAGTCCGATGATAGATCTCTACCGGCTCACCTGTGACGCCCGCTACCTTGAATTCGCCAAGTACATCGTTCGATCCTATGAGGAGAAAGACGGACCGGATATTGTCAGGACCCTGCTGGCAGAAGGCGGCTCGGTCGACCGCGTCGCCAACGGCAAGGCTTACGAGATGCTCTCCAATTTGGTCGGCCTGACGGAACTCTACCAGGTGACCGGGGACCCTCGGCTGCTGCGGGCAGTGGAGAACGCCTGGACCGACATCACCCGGAACCGCCTCTACATCACCGGCACGGCCAGCATCCGTGAGACCTTCGGCAACAGCCACGAATTGCCGAACGGGGAGGCTGCGCACCTGGGGGAAACCTGCGTGACCACGACGTGGATTCAGCTCAACGCCGCCCTGTTGGCACAGACCGGCGACGCCAAGTTTGGCGACGAGATTGAGCGCTCTCTCTATAACCAGCTGACCGCCGCGCAAAATCCCGAAAGCGGCGACTGGTGCTATTACACGCCGCTGGAAGGGGTGAAACACTACGACAAGGAAATCACATGCTGCCACTCAAGCGGACCGCGCGCGTTGGCGCTGGCCCCGACGCTGGCTTACCTGGAGAAGGGCAACGTGTTTTGTGTGAACACGCTGGAATCGTCCCGGGCCCGCTTCCAGGTCGGGGACCGGACCGTCGAGGTCAGGCAGGAAAGCCTGTTTCCGTACGCGGGCCGATCGACGCTGACGCTACGGATCCCCTCCGCGGCCCGCTTCACGCTCAAGATCAGGGCTCCGGCCTGGGCTGAACCGCTGCGTGTGGGGAACGCCTCCAGCCGGGACGGCTGGATCACGCTGCCGGAGCGCGACTGGCGGGACGGCGATCAGGTCACGATCACCTTCAACCTCAACGGCCGCGTCATTCGCGGCGACTTCACCAACTATTCTCGCGTGGCCTACGCCTGGGGACCCTACATCCTGGCCCTTGATGATGCACTGAATCGCGATAACGGAGGAAACGGCGCACCGCAGTTTGTCCGAGTCATCGATGACAGGCTCCCGGCCCTGGCGCCCGATCCGCAACGAATTATCCTTCACGTGGCTGTGCGCGGGGAGTGGGATGTCAACCCGCACCTGGTCACACTTGTTCCGTTTGCGGAGGCGGGCGCTGGCGGCCAGCCGTATGCCGTGTGGCTCCGCGCTCCCTGAGGCGGATGGCTGCGGGCACCTGGTCGTCTGACCCGCAACCAAATGGTGGAGGTGCCGGGATTTGAACCCGGGTGCCCCAGGCCTTTGCGCGCCGC
>CAZHPC010000131.1:0-9108 GCA_964534685.1 uncultured Opitutaceae bacterium | reverse complement strand
GCGCCTTGCGCCTGTTGAAGAAGAGGGCCGTCGGGTCCGGGTGCGCGGCCTCGAAGGCCGCGAGCTTGGCGAGGAGGTCGCGCGCCGCGCCCTCGAACCTATCGAGCGGCGCCGTGTCGAGCTTGTAGATGGGCGGCAGGCCGATCAGGCGCTGGTCGCGCTCGGCCTTCGTCCGCGTGGCGCTCACGTAGGCAAACGGGAAGCCGGCGACGATCCTGACGGGGGCGATCTGGCTCGGGAGCACCGGCAGGTCGAGCACCCGCATCCCCGCGGAGCTCACGACCACAATTGCCGCCACCGTCACGATGAAGATGAGGCCTGCCACGAGCCGGCTCTGGTCCAGGAAGTCGCGGAACCCCGAGGCCGGCGCCGATTTCGGGTCGCCCCTGCGCGCGCCTAGCCCTCCGACGAGGAGCCTTAGCTGGTTGCGGACGGACATGTCAGGCGCCTCCCTGGCTGGCGGCCCCGACCACCGGGTTCTTGTAGCGGTCGTAGGCCTCGATGATCCGCTGGACGAGCGGGTGGCGCACGACGTCCTCCGCGGTGAACGTGTGGAAGACGACCCCGGGCACGTCCTTCAGGATGTGCTGCACCTCAAGGAGCCCCGAAAGCTTCGAGCGCGGCAGGTCGATCTGCGTGACGTCTCCCGTCACGACCATCCTCGAGTCTTCGCCGAGGCGCGTAAGGAACATCATCATCTGCTCCGGCGTCGTGTTCTGCGCCTCGTCGAGGACCACGAACGCGCGCGAGAGGGTCCTGCCGCGCATGTACGCGAGCGGGGCGATCTCGATCACGCCCTTTTCGGTGAGCCTCACGACCTCCTCCGGGTCGAGCATGTCGTGGAGCGCATCGTAGAGCGGCCGGAGGTAGGGAAGGATCTTCTCGCGGAGGTCGCCCGGCAGGAATCCCAGGGCTTCACCTGCCTCCACCGCGGGCCTTGTGAGCACGATCCGTTCCACCTCGTGGTTGAGGAGGGCGGAGACGGCTGCCGCCATCGCCAGGTAGGTCTTGCCCGTGCCGGCCGGCCCTATCCCGATCACGATTGGCTGCTTGAGGACCGCCTGGAGGTACGCCTTCTGGCCGATGGTCTTCGGCACGACGCTCTTCCTGTTGGTCGCGATCACGAGGGGTTCATCGAGCAGCGCCTGCCAGCGGTTGGCCTCGCCTTTCGCGAAGGAGTCCACGAGCCTGGCGAAGTCGGGCGTGCGGATCGTCATCCCCTGGCTGCGCGCGGCGTTCAGGAACGCGAAGAACTCCTCGGCCCGCGCCAGGGGCTCCTGGGCGGCCTCGATCTTGAGCCAGTCCTCGCGGGTCACGAGCTTCACCCCGAGCGCACGCTCGGCGTGGGCGAGGTTCTCGGCCTTCCCCGCGTAGAGCTGGCTCAGGTGCCTCGGGCTCTGGAAATGAAGCGTCTTGGCGGGCACGGTCGTGCGGTCAGGGGAGGGGTGCCAGCTTGCCCACGCAGGCCGTGAGCCTCTCCCAGGTCGTGTCCAGCGCCTGAGGAAGCACGCGGGTCTGCCCCACCACGGGCATGAAATTGTTGTCGCCGTTCCAGCGCGGCACGATGTGGCCGTGCAGGTGCGCGATGCTCCCACCTGCGGCCGAGCCCAGGTTGAACCCGATGTTGACGCCGTCGGGCTTCATCGCCGCCGTGAGGAGCCGCTTTCCCAGGAACACCTCCTCCATGAGGTCGGCCCGCTCCCCTTGGGAAAGCTCCTCCAGCTCAACGACCTCCCGGAAGGGCACGGCGAGAAGGTGCCCCGGGTTGTAGGGGAAGCGGTTCAGCAGGAGATACGAGAGGCGCGACCTGTGGACGATGAGCGCCGCGCGGTCGTCACCCAAGTTGGGCAGCTCCGTGAACGGTCGCATCATCGTTGCCGGATAGCGCGGCGCCTCAATGTAATCCATGCGCCAGTAGGCGTGAAGCTGCTGCATCGTGAAGAGCTATCCACCCAATCATACGGGGGGTCCAAAGTCAAAGACTTGCCTATCTGGCCGCTCCTTGTGTCATTTCGGGACAATGTCGGTTTCCAATCCCATCCGCCGAGTCGCCATCACGGGCCTCGGCGCAGTCACGCCCGTGGGCCTCACCGCGCCCGCAACCTGGTCCGCGCTGGTCGCCGGAAAGAGCGGCATTGGGCCAATAACACGCTTTGATGCAACAGGATGCACGGCACGGATAGCGGGCGAGGTGCGCGGATACGACCCCACGGCACCCCGAGGTTCCGCGCTGCATCCCCGGGGTACGGGCACCGAACCCGTCACGGCACCGCTCTCGCCGAAGGACGTGCGTAAATTGGGTCGTTTCAGCCACTTGGGCCTGGGGGCGGGCCTGGAGGCCTACGCCGATTCCGGGCTCGATTCGGTAAGGGATTCCCTGGCGCCCGAACGGATCGGGGTCAACCTGGGGGTCGGCCTGGGCGGCCTCCCGGAGATCGTCGCCACGCATGAGACCTGGCGGGTGGGCGGCTTCAGGAAGATATCTCCCTTCTTCATCCTGCAGGCGGCGCCCAACATCCTCGCGGGCCAGCTCGCCATCCTGCTCAACTGCCGCGGACCCAACTTCAGCATCGCCTCGGCGTGCGCCACGAGCGGGCACACCCTGGGCGAGTCCGCGCGGGCGATCCGCCGCGGCGACGCCGACGTCATGTTCGCGGGAGGCGCCGAGGCCGTGATCACGCAGGTCGCCGTGGGAGCCTTCGCCCAGATGAAGGCGCTTTCGACCCGAAACGACGCCCCCGAGAAGGCCTCCCGGCCCTACGATGTCGACCGCGACGGGTTCGTGGTCGGCGAGGGTGCCGTTGTCTTCGTCCTGGAGGAACTGGAGCATGCCCGCAGGCGCGGGGCCCGGATCTATGCCGAGCTGCTGGGATACGGCGCGACGGCGGACGCGCACCACCTCTCGTCGCTCGCCCCCGAGGCCGAGGGCTCCCGCAGGTCGATGCAGCTGGCGCTCGAGGACTCGGGGCTCGACGCCGGGCGGATCGGCTATGTCTCGGCCCACGCCACCTCGACGCCGAGCGGCGACGGCGAGGAGGCGGCCGCGATTGCGGCGGTGTTTGGCGGGTCCAAGGACCGGCTGCACGTGAGCGCGGTGAAGTCCATGACGGGGCATTTGCTCGGAGCGGCCGGCGCCCTCGGCGCCCTGGCCGCCGTGCTCGCGATCGACAAGGGCGTTATTCCGCCGACCGCGAACCTGGACAACCTGGATCCCGCGTGCGCCGCGCTCGGTCTCAATTTCACGGCGGGCGCCTCGGTGACGAGGACGGTCGACGCCTCGCTCGCCAACAGCTTCGGCTTCGGAGGGACCAACGCGTCGCTCGTCTTTGGCCGGGTCTGACGGCCGCGCTGCCGGCTAGAGCCCGTCGGGCGGGGGCGGCGGGGTGGGCGAGACGAGCAGCGGGCTCGACGCCGGCGTCGCGTAGGGGTGGATCGTGACCCGCGACGCCTTGTCCTCCCCCAGGTAGTCCTTGGCGACGGTGTCAATGTCGGCCTTGGAGATCGCCTTGAAGTCGGCGAGGCGGTTGCGGGCCCAGTCGAGGACCTCGGGCTTCTCCTGCGCCCTTCCAAGCACCGTCATCCAGTAGCCGTTCGTGAGCTCGGTCTCGAGAACCGACCTGAGCGTCTTGGCCATGGCGCCGTCGAGCTCCTCCTGCTTCACGCCGTTTGCGCTCATGTCGGCGGCCACCGCCACGATGGCGCTCTCGATCTCCCTCGCCTTGGGAGGGTCAACGATGGCGATCGCCGCGATGTACCCATAGCCCGGAAAGATGTCGCTCGCCGTGCTTCCCACCGTCGGGGGAACCGCGCTCGGGAGCTTGTCGCCGACCTTGACGCGCAGCCGCTCGGCGAGCAGCAGGCCGAGAATGTTGAGCCGGCGCGCCCGCCCCACGTCCATGCCGTCCGAGGTCGGCCAGTAGACGGCGACCAGCCCCTTCGGCAGGCTCATCTCGACGGCGTAGTCCTTGGTGAAGGGCCGGCTCGGGAACGAGACCTTGCACAGGGCGTCCAGGGGCGGCCGCGGGTCGCGCTTCGGAAGCGTCCCCAGGGTCCGGGCGGCCGCGTCGATGGCCGCGTCGACGTCGATGTCGCCTACGAGCGACACCTCAAGGGGACCGCTCGCCAGCTGCGGCGCCAGCCAATCCCTCACCTCGTTAAGGTTGCGCGCCATCATCTCGGCGTGGGTCGGAAGCCCGAACCTCGGGTCGCCGCCGGCCAGGAGCTTCGGCACCTGCAGCGCCAGGGGGCCCCTCTCTGAATGCGCGAAGGACTGGTAGGCCGTCTCGATCCGGCCGCGGGCGACCCGCTGCGCCTCGGGGCGGTAGCCGGGGTCCTCGATCGAGGCGGTCAGGAGCTGCAGCTCGAACGGGAGGGTCTTCGGGTTTGTCTGCCCCTCATAGATGAAGGCGTCCATGGTCGACGTGAAATGGATGCCCGCCGCCCTGCCCACGAGCACCCGCTGCAGGTCGTCGAGGCTGTGCTTGCCGAGTCCGCCCACCGAGAACGTGAGGCTCGCAAAGGTCGAGAGCCCGGGCTCCGTCGCCGCGGGCTCCGTCAGCTGGCCGGTTCCGAGGCGCGCCGCGACCCGGACGGCGTTCTTCTCGAAGTTCGTCTTCTTGAGGTTCAGCCGCACGCCGTTCGCGAAGGCCACCTCGGTGAAGTCGAGGTCGTCGACGTGGGTGCGGCTCGCGACGGCGCCCGCCGGCCCGAAATCCGAATAGCCCCAGACGGGCACGACCGACACCGGAGGCGGCTTCGCTTCCGCGGCGGCGGGCTGGGGCCCGCTCCCCGCGGCTGGCGCGGGGTCGGCGCCCCTGAGCGGGACCAGGAGAACGGCCGACACCGCGAGGGCATGAAATGGGAGGTGGCGGCGCATGGAGGTACCGGTCGGGAATCGTTACCGCCCGGCGGGAGTGGACAACAGCAAAAAAGCCCGCCCGCGCAAACTTGTTGTGGCGTTGCCGCACGGTTTAGGTGTTTGTTTACATTCTACCTACGATGATATGGGTCTACCGGCTGCTCTTCCCGTTCGCACTGGTGGTGATGTCGCCGTACTACCTGCTTAGGATGCGAAGGAGGGGGGGCTACGGCGACGGGTTCTGGCACCGCTTCGGCCTGCCCCCGCGCATCGCCCCGAGGCGGCCGGGCGTCCGCCGGGTCTGGCTGCAGGCGGTGAGCGTGGGCGAAATGCTCGCCGTTGAGCCCATCCTGCGGGCGCTCAAGGACGACGGGACCGAGGTCGTGCTGACCACGACAACCAGCACCGGCTTCAGGGTGGCGGCGGAGCGCTACGGCAGCCTCGCCGCCGGCATGGCCTATTTCCCGGTCGACTGGATGCCGTTCTCCGCGCGCGCCTGGGACGCCATCTCGCCGGACCTCGCCATCGTGACCGAAGGTGAGCGCTGGCCCGAGCACCTTCACCAGGCGAAGGGGCGGCGGGTCCCGGTGATCTGCATCAACGCCAGGATCTCCGAGAGGAGCTTCCGAAGGCTCGGGCGCTTTCCCGTCGCCGCGCGGTTCGTGCTGGACGGGATGAGCCGTGTGCTCGCGGGCTCCGAGCTGGATGCCGAGCGCTTCCGCGAGCTCGGGTTTCCCCCGGGCCGGATCTGCGTCACGGGGAACATCAAGCTCGACGTGAGCATCGCGCTCCTGGACGACGCCGGCCGGGCGGCCCTGCGCCGCGAGCTTGGCCTTCCCCCGGGACGGCTCGTCCTTCTCGGCTCGTCCACGTGGCCGGGAGAGGAGGCGGCGCTTGTCGACGCGCTCGTCTCGGCCCGGGCCCAGGGCGTCGGCTGCTCGCTGCTCATCGTACCGCGGCACGCGGAGCGGCGCGCGGAGATCGAGAGGCTCCTGAAGGCGACCGGGCTTTCCTACCACATGCGCTCCCTGGGCCCGTCTCCGGGCGAGGTTGACATCGCGGTGGGCGACACGACCGGGGAGCTCCGGGCGATGGCGCAGCTCGCCGACCTGGTCTTCATCGGCAAGAGCCTGCCGCCGCACGCCGAGGGCCAGACCCCGGTCGAGGCCGCGGCGCTCGGCAAGGCGATCCTCTTCGGGCCCGGGATGGCGAATTTCAGCTCGATCGCGCAGGATCTGCTCGACCGAGGCGCGGCGAGGACGGTCGCCGACGCCGCGGCCCTTGCCAGGGAGTCTGTGGCGCTCCTCAGGGACAAGCCGGCGCGGGACAGGATTTCGGAGGCCGCGGCGGGCTGGCGCCGCGACAACGGCGGCGGCGTGGCCCGCACCCTCGAGGCGATCCGCACGGAACTCAGGCAGAGGTATTAGAAAAGGCGAGCGGGGCCTCCGCTCTATGTCATATTGGGGTGCGACGGCCATTAAGGCCCTTGCCTTAGCTTGGCCGAATTGTTTATTTAGACGCTCCGTGCTCCCACGGGATGCGCGGAACCGAATCGGGCACATCACGACACAAAACACCACCTCGCACCCACACTCCCATGGCACTCAAAGTCGCTATCAATGGATTCGGCCGCATCGGCCGACTGGTATTCCGGGCTCTCGTTGAACAGGGCCTCCTTGGCTCGACGTTCGACGTCGTCGCGGTCGGCGACATCGTGCCGGCCAACAACCTGGCGTACCTGCTCAAGTATGACTCCACGCAGGGCCGCTTCTCGGGCACCGTGGGCTCCAAGAAGTCCGCCGCCGACAAGGCCGAGGACGACATCCTGATCGTCAACGGGCACGAGATCAAGGTGGTGAGCGCCAAGACCCCCGCCGAGCTTCCCTGGAGCGCCCTGGGCGTCCAGATCGTCATCGAGTCGACGGGCCTCTTCACCGAGGCGGAGAAGGCCAGGGGCCACATCAGCGCGGGCGCCAAGAAGGTCATCATCTCCGCTCCGGCCAAGGGCGAGGACATCACCGTCGTCCTCGGCGTCAACGACTCGAAGTACGACCCCGCCAAGCATGCGATCATCTCCAACGCCTCGTGCACGACCAACTGCCTGGCGCCCATCGTCCACGTGCTCCTCAAGGAGGGCTTCGGGATCGAGGAGGGCCTGATGACGACCATCCATTCCTACACGGCCACCCAGAAGACGGTGGACGGCCCCTCGAAGAAGGACTGGAAGGGCGGCCGCTCGGCGGCCATCAACATCATCCCGTCGACCACGGGCGCGGCGCGCGCGGTCGGCCTGGTCTGCCCGGAGGTCAAGGGCAAGCTGACCGGAATGTCCTTCCGCGTCCCGACCCCGACCGTCTCGGTCGTCGACCTGACGGTGCGCACCGTCAAGGCGACCTCCTACAAGGAGATCTCCGAGGCGATCAAGCGCGCGAGCGAGACCTACCTGAAGGGGATCCTCGCCTACACAAGCGACGAGGTCGCCTCGAGCGACTTCATCCACGACCCGCACTCGTCCATCTACGACGCGGGCTCGGGCATGGAGCTCAACAACCGCTTCTTCAAGCTCGTGAGCTGGTACGACAACGAGTGGGGCTACAGCAACCGCTGCGTGGACCTCCTCAAGAAGGTCGCCGCCTCTCTATGAGCTTCAGGAGCATCCGCGACCTCCAGCTCTCGGGGAGGCGTGTCCTGATCCGCGTGGACTTCAACGTCCCGCAGGACAAGGCCACGGGTGCGATCACGAACAACCAGCGGATCGTCGCGGCTCTGCCGACGATCCGCTACGCCCTCGACCAGGGCGCTTCGGTTGTTCTGATGAGCCACCTTGGGCGGCCGGACGGCCAGCGGATCGCCAAGTACTCGCTCAAGCCGGTCGCGGCGGAGCTCGAGAAGCTCCTCGGCCGGCCCGTCACCTTCCTCGACGACTGCTGCGGGCCTGCGGTCGAGGCTTCCTGCGCGGCGCTCGGGCCGGGCACGGTCGTCCTGCTTGAGAACCTGCGCTTCCATATCGAGGAGGAGGGCAAGGTGAAGCTGGAGGACGGCACCTCCAAGAAGGCCGACCCCGCGGCGGTCGCCGCGTTTCGCGCGAGCCTCTCGAAGCTGGGCGACGTCTACGTGAACGACGCGTTCGGCACCGCCCACCGGGCGCACTCGTCGATGGTCGGCGTGAACCTCCCTCAGAAGGCGGCCGGCTTCCTCATGGAGGCCGAGCTCAAGGCGTTCGCCGCGGTGATCGCGAATCCGCGCAGGCCGCTCCTTGCGATCCTCGGCGGCGCAAAGATCGCGGACAAGATCCCGCTCATCCGCAACCTGATCGACAAGGCCGACGAGATCATCATCGGCGGCGGGATGGCCTACACGTTCAAGAAGGTCCTTGGCGGGATGGAGATCGGCGACAGCCTCTTCGACCCCGAGGGAGCGAAGATCATCGGCGAGCTGGCCGAGAAGGCCAAGGCGCGCGGGGTCTCGATCATCCTGCCCGTGGACTACGTCTGCGCGGACAAGTTTGACGCGAACGCCGCAACCCGGCCCGCGGACGACGCGACGGGCATACCGAAGGGATGGATGGGCCTCGACTGCGGCCCCAAGTCGATCGCCCTCTTTGACGCCGCGATCCGGCGGGCCAAGACGATCGTCTGGAACGGCCCCTCGGGCGTGTTCGAGTTCGACAAGTTCGCAGGATCGACGAAGGCCATGGCGGCGGCGATCGCGGAAGCCACGGCGCACGGCGCCACGACGGTCGTCGGCGGCGGCGACACGGCGACGGCCGCCAGGAAGTTCAAGGTGGCCGACAAGGTGACGCACTGCTCCACGGGCGGAGGCGCGAGCCTTGAGTATCTCGAGGGCAAGGTGCTTCCCGGGGTCGCGTTCCTCGAGACCTGAAGCCCGCAATCCCCCGATGGCCAATCCCATGATCCGCAAGAAACTTATCGCAGGCAACTGGAAGATGAACAAGACGGCGACCGACGCCGTTTCGCTCGCCCATGACATCGTCGTCGCGCTGGGGAGCCAGCAGGACGTCGAGGTGGTCGTGTGCCCGCCGTTCACGTCCCTGGAGGGCGTGGGCCGGGCGATCGAGGGCTCCGTGGTGAAGCTTGGCGCGCAGAACATGCACTTCGAGGCCTCGGGGGCCTTCACGGGCGAGATCTCGGCGCCGATGCTGCGGGCCCTCTTCGCCACGCACGTCATCATCGGGCACAGCGAGCGCAGGACGCTCTTTGGCGAGACCGACGAGCTCGTGAACAAGAAGG
>CAZHPC010000130.1:0-9118 GCA_964534685.1 uncultured Opitutaceae bacterium | reverse complement strand
GCCTGGTCCGCGACGACGTCGACGTCAGGGGCGAGGGATGGAGCTACAACTACAATGAGAAAAAAGTTCTCATTTATCGGCGCACCCATGTAGTGTTCCATTCGGCGCTGCCCGACATGCTAAAATGAGACTCGTACCCCTTCTAGCGACGGCGACTCTGTTTGCGCTGTCCGGCGCGCGGGCTGCGGAGCCGCCGGAGACGACCATCGACTGCTCGGGACTGTTCGAATCGATAAGCACCGACACCGAGACCACGTTCACCTTCCATGACCAGGTCGTCGCCGTGGGCAACGACATCACGCTCAACTGCGATTTCCTGAAGGTCATTTCGACGCGCCTGGGCGACAAGACGGCGACCATCGGGAAGTACAACAAATTCAAGTACATGCTCGCGACGGGACATGTCCGAATCGTCCAGGGAGACCGTGTCGCCACGTGCGGCCGCGCCGAGGTGTTCCCGGGCGAGGACCGGATCGTCCTCACCGAGAACCCGGTCGTTGAAATCGCGAGCGAGCACTACAAGGCGACCGGGCCGCGCATGGTCCTCTATAGGGGCCAGCGCCGGGCGGTGATCGAGGGGACGCCGTCCCAGCGCTCGCACATCTCGCTGCCGGCCATCAAGGATCTGGGCTTCCCCTCGGAAAAGACCCCCGCGAAATAAGATGGAAATCACCTCGATCGTCACCGAAGGCCTGGTGAAAACCTACGGACAAAGGGCGGTTGTCGACGGGATAGACCTGCGGATGGTCGGAGGCGAGGTCGTCGGACTCCTCGGGCCAAACGGCGCCGGCAAGACGACGACGTTCTACATGATCGTGGGACTCATCCCGGCGACCAAGGGCCGGGTGCTCCTGAACGGCGAGGACATCACGCACCTGAAGATGCACCAGCGGGCGCGGCGGGGCATTGGTTACCTCCCGCAGGAGCCCTCGGTGTTCAGGAAGCTCACCGTTGAGGAGAACATCACGGCGATCCTCGAGGCCGTCCATGTCCCGCGAAGGGAGAGAAAGGTCCGCCTACAGCAGCACATCGAGGAGCTCGGCCTGGGGCAGGTCGCAAGGCAGAAGGCGTACACGCTCTCGGGGGGAGAACGCCGGCGCCTCGAGATTGCCCGCGCGCTCGTGACCCGCCCCCATTTCCTGCTCATGGACGAGCCCTTCGCCGCGATCGACCCCATCTCGGTGGCCGACGTGCAGCGGATCATCCTCCAGCTGAAGGAGAGGGGCATCGGCGTCGTCGTCACCGACCACAACGTGCGGGAGACGCTTCGCATCGTCGACCGCGGCTACCTCATTCACAAGGGGCGGCTTCTCACCGAGGGCACCAGTGAATTCCTGATCAGGGACGAAAAGGCCCGGAAGTTCTATCTCGGAGAGGACTTCAACCTTTAAACAGGGCCGTGCGCTAAAGCAGCCCGGGAGAAATGATCCAGGAGCGGCGTGCGCCCCTGGGGAGGCGCGGGCGGACGCCCGGTCCAGGTGGCCGGAATCAGGCCGGGCCGCGGCCCCCGTTTTTCCGTGCGTTCCCCCTCTCTAATGTGCAGAAATCGGGGTATGCAGAAGGCTATCCACGGCATCACTGTCGCCCACTTCTACGACACCTACCGGGAAAAGCTCAAATTGGAGCTCGTGACGGGCGACGCCGGACTCCACAGGCTGATCCGCGAAGGAAGCATCAACCGTCCGGCGTTGGCGCTCACCGGGTTTTTCAAGTATTTTGCCAACAAGCGGATACAGGTAATCGGAGCGGCCGAGATGACCTACCTGAAGACCCGCAGCCAGCTGGACCAGACCATGATCTTCAGGGAGATGGCAAAGCGGAGCGTCCCCTGCGTCGTCCTCACGCGAAATTACAACCCCACGCAGGCGATGCTGACGGTCGCCTCCGAAATGAACCTGCCCGTCTTCAGGACGCCGCTAATCACGATGAACCTCGTGAATCTCGCGACGCTCTGCATCGACAATGAATTCGCCCCCAGCGCGATCGAGCATGCGACGACGCTCGACGTAAAGGGAGTTGGCGTGATGCTGCGCGGCGACTCGGGCGTGGGAAAGAGCGAGTGCGCCCTCGCCCTCATCGAGCGCGGCCACTCGCTCGTGGCCGACGACCTCACCATCATAAAGCTACTCGACGAACGCGAGCTGATGGCGTCCAGCAGGGCGCTGAACCGCGGCTACATGGAGTGCCGGGGGATCGGGATCATCAACATCGCGGAGATGTTCGGCGTTAAGTCCATTCGGCTCGAGAAACGCATCGACCTAGTGGTGTCCCTGCACGAGTGGACGCCCGAGTGCGTTGAGGAGCGCACGGGGCTCGAGGAGAACACCTATGAGATCCTCGGGATGAAGCTACCGCACATCGAGCTCTTCGTCCGGCCGGGACGCGACATGGCGCGCCTGGTGGAGGTGGCGGCCCTGACCCAGGCGCTCAAGCGGATGGGGCACGATCCAGCCAAGGATTTCAACGACCGGCTGATCGCCTTCATGTCGGAGGACAGCCCCGCGAAGCGCCTGAAGATAAAGCCCATGGAGCGCGAGGAGCGCGCCCCCGGCCGCCTCAATCAGGAATAGATTCATGCCAACTACTGAACGCCCTGACGGGCGCAAAGCCGACCAACTCCGCCCTGTCTCATTCGAGGCCAATTTCGCCCCCCACGCGACCGGCTCCGTCCTGATCCGATACGGCTCAACGCAGGTGATCTGCGCAGCGATGATCGAGCCCGGCGTTCCGACATGGATGAAGCAGCAGGGTGTCAAGGGCGGCTGGCTCACCGCCGAATACTCGATGCTCCCCTACTCGACACACGAGAGGAAGGCGCGCGACATCAACAAGGGCCGGCTGGACGGAAGGACGGTCGAGATCCAGCGGCTGATCGGCCGCTCGCTGCGCGCAGCGATAGACCTGGACAAGCTGGGGCAGAACACGCTCTGGCTGGACTGCGACGTGCTCCAGGCGGACGGGGGAACGCGCACCGCGTCGATCACGGGCGCCTACGTCGCCGCGCGCCTCGCTGTCCAAAAGCTAATCGACGGAGGCGGGCTCAGGGAAAACCCGCTCACCGACTCGGTGGCGGCCGTCAGCGTGGGCCTGCTCGGCGGAACAGGGCTCCTCGACCTCGCGTACGTCGAGGACAAGGACGCGCAGGTCGATTTCAACGTCGTCATGACGGGCCAGGGCAAGTTCGTCGAGGTGCAGGGCACAGGCGAGGAGTCGACCTTCAGCCACGAGCAGCTCGACGAGCTTCTCGCGATGGCGCAGAAGGGCCTTAGGGAGCTCTCCGCGCTTCAGACGGCATTTCTCGCGAGACAGCTGCTCGCGAAATGAGCCCGTGCCGTACTCCGAGAAGCTTTACCGCTGGGCTTGGGACCTGAGGTCCGCGCCGGAGGCGCTTTGGCCGCTCATTTCCGACACCGACCGGTTCAATCGCGACTGCGGGCTCCCGCCCTTCGAGGTCCGGGCGCCCGAGAAGGGCGAGCCCGCTCCCGAGCCCGGGCTGCGCAAGCTGCGCTCCAGGTACCTGGGAATCTTGGGCGAATGGGAGGAGCGCGAGTTCGAGTGGGTGCAGCCCGTCCGGTTTGCGGTCGAGCGCAGGTTCTCGAGGGGGCCCCTTTCGAGGCTGGTGCAGTCATGCGAGCTCGGCGCCCGGCCGGGCGGGGGAACGACCGTAGTCTACGAGATGCGCGTCACACCCGTAAACCTGTTCGGAGCCCTGATTGCGCCCTTGGCCATCGGCCTTCGCATGCGCCGCGTGACGGAGCGAGTCTTCCGGGGCTACGATAACCTCTCTCTCCAACGCCAGGACAGGCCTCATCCGGCGCCGGCGCCATTGCACCTCGAAAAGGTCCCACAGAGGCTGGCGACGGTCGCCTCGAAGCTCATCTACGAGGCCAGGCAGCCGGTGGCCCTGGTTGAGCGCCTGAGCGCATACGTCGCCTCCGCCGACGACCTGTCCGTCCAGAAGATGCGACCGTACGCGATCGCGGACTCGTGGAACACCGACCGGCGCGAGACGCTTGACCTCTTCCTCCACGCGACGCGCGCCGGAATGCTGGACTTCAGCTGGGAGATCCTCTGCCCCCACTGCAGGGGATCCAGGCAGGGGAAGGCGGATCTTTCCGGCGTGACGAGCGAGGCGCACTGCGACTCGTGCGGGATCGATTTCAGCGTGAACTTTGACCAGTCGGTCGAGCTCACGTTCGTCCCCAATCCAACGGTCAGGAAAGTGTCCCGGGTTGAATACTGCCTTGGCGGCCCCCAGATCACCCCCCACGTCGTGGCACAAAAGCGACTTGGGCCCGGGGAAAGCCTCTTCGTCGCGATGTCCTATCCCGAGGGCCGGTACCGCATTCGCACCCAGGGCATCGCGGTCCAGCAGGCCTTCCGCATCGAGAAGGGCGGATCCCCATCCGCGCGGATGGAGGTGGGCCCGGATCCCACAACGACGGATGAACCGGTCGTCGCGCCCGACGGCGTTTTGAACGTCGTGAACGCGGACCGGGTCGAGCGCATGGCGGTGATCGAACGGGTCGCCTGGAGCGACCAATCGGTCACGGCAGCGGCGGTGACCTCGCGCCAGATATTCCGAGACCTCTTCGCAAGAGAGATCCTGCGCCAGGGCGAGCGCATATCCGTCGGTGTGATCACGATCGTGTTCACGGACCTGAAGAATTCGACGCAGCTCTACACAGAGATCGGCGACGCCCCAGCGTTCGGAGGCGTCCTGAGCCATTTCGACCTCATCAAGGCCGAGGTCGCGGCCGAAGGCGGAGGAATTGTGAAGACGATGGGCGACGCTGTCATGGCGGCGTTCACGCACCCGGCCTGCGCGGTGAGGGCGATGAGAAAAGCCCAGGCGGCACTCAGGGTGCAGGAGAAGGCGCGGCCAGCGTTCGCGCTCAAGTGCAGCATCCACCAGGGCCCTTGCCTCGCGATCAGCCAGAACGAGCACCTGGATTACTTTGGTACCACGGTGAACGTCTGCTCCAGGCTCTGCGGGCTCTCCTCGGGCGAGGACATCGTAGCCTCAAGCGGCATCCTGAGGGATCCGGAGGTCGCCGCGCTGCTGGCGAGTCCGGCGGCGAGGCTAAGCGCCCAGCGCGATACCGCGACGCTTCGCGGATTGGGCGAGGTCCCGTTTGAGTTCTGGAGGCTGGCGTGATCTTATTTTGGTGTCTCTTGGCCTCCAAATCTGACAAACCTCACAGGACCGGAAATGAACATACACGAGTACCAGGCGAAGGCCCTCTTTGAAAAATTCGGCGTGCCGGTCCCCAAGGGCGCCGCCGCCAAGACACCCGAGGATTTCATCAACGCCCTCGCGGCGCTACCCGAGGGACCGACTATGGTGAAGTCGCAGATCCACGCAGGCGGGCGCGGCAAGGGCGTGTTCACAGACGGGTACAAGGGAGGCGTTAAGTTCTGCAAAACCAAGGCCGAGGCCAAGGAGGCCGCGGCAAGGATGCTCGGCAACACGCTGGTCACGGCGCAGACCGGCCCGGCCGGCCGCAAGGTTCAGACCGTTTATTTTACCGTCGCTAATGACATCAAGAAGGAATTCTACCTGGCGATCCTGCTCGACCGCGCCGCTTCGCGGCCTGTGATCGTAGCCTCGACGGAAGGGGGCGTGGAGATCGAGAAGGTCGCGCGCGAGACGCCCGACAAGATCTTCAAGGTTCTCGTCGACCCGGCCTACGGCCTCGCCGACTATCAGGTCCGCGAGCTCGTGACCAAGCTCGGATTCGGCGCGGCCGAGGCCAAGAACGCCTCCCGCCTCATACGCTCCCTCTACGCGATGTACTGGGAGACGGATGCCGCGATGGTGGAGGTGAACCCGCTCGTCACGACCCCGACGGGAGAGGTCCTCGCGCTCGATGCAAAAGTGTCTTTTGACGACAACGCCCTGTTCCGCCACCCGGAGATCGTCGCCCTGCGCGACCTGAACGAGGAGGATCCCAAGGAGATCGAGGCCTCGAAGCACGCGCTCAGCTACATCGCGCTTGACGGCAACATTGCGTGCCTCGTGAACGGCGCCGGACTCGCGATGAGCACGATGGACATCATCAAGTACTATGGCGGAAATCCGGCCAACTTCCTCGACGTGGGGGGAGGCGCATCGACGAGCCAGGTGGTCGCCGCCTTCAAGATCATCCTGGGTGACCCGAACGTTAAGGGAATCCTCGTGAACGTGTTCGGCGGGATCATGGACTGCAACGTGATCGCGACGGGAATCGTGGCGGCCGTCCGCGAGGTGGGGCTCAAGCTGCCGCTCGTCGTCCGCCTCGAGGGCAACAACGTGGAGGCCGGAAGGGCGGCGCTCGCCTCCTCCGGCCTCGCGATCGTCTCCGGCGACTCGATGGCGGACGCCGCGCAGAAGATCGTCAAGCTCGTAGCCAAGGCCGCCTGAGCCGAGGCAAGTTTAACCCCGCACCTGCCGTTCCCATGAGCATCAAGATCAAGGAAATCGCCTTTGTGTGCCACCCCGTAGGCGACATCGCCCGCGCGCGCGCGTTCTACGAGAAGCTCCTCGGCCTCAAGATCCTCCTCCAGCTCGAGTTCGCGCCCGGCAGCTGGTGGATCGAGTACGATGTTGCAGGGGTCGCGCTCGCGGTCTCCAACGCCGGTCCTCCGGCAGTGGGCGGCGGGGCGACCATCGCCCTCGAGGTCGCGGACCTTGACCAGGCGCTCGCCGCGGTAAAGGCCGCCGGGATCGCCCTGACCATCGAGCCGCAGGAGTTCCCGCCCTGCCACATGTTCGGCATCAACTCGCCGGACGGCCATCCCATCATTTTTCACAAGCGCAAAGCCTGATCCCCATGGCCATTCTCATCGTACCAGAGACCAAGATCCTCATCCAGGGCATCACCGGCGACTTCGGCGGCCGCCACGCCGGGCTTTCCCTCGACTACGGCACCCAGGTCGTCGCCGGCGTCACCCCGGGAAAGGGCGGGCAGTTCTTCGAGCACGGGGCCCACCGGGTGCCGATCTTCAATTCGGTCGCCGACGCCGCGCGCGCAACCGGCGCGAGGGTCTCCGCGATCTTCGTTCCCCCGCCGTTCGCGGCCGACGCGGTCCTGGAATGCGTCGACGCCGGCCTCGACCTGGCCGTCGCGATCACCGAGGGGATCCCGATCAAGGACATGGTGCGCGTGAAGCGCGCGATGGCGGGCAGGACGACGCGCCTCTTGGGCCCCAACTGCCCGGGAATCGTGGCGCCGGGGGCCGGCGAGAAGTCGTTCGGCGGATGCCGCATCGGGATCGCTCCGGGCTACATCCACAGGAAGGGAAAGGTCGGCGTCGTCTCGCGCTCGGGCACCCTCACCTACGAGGCGGTCTACCAGCTCACGGTGCGCGGCATCGGCCAGAGCACCAGCGTCGGGATCGGAGGGGACCCGGTGAACGGGACGTCGCACCTGGACGTGATCCGGATGTTCAATGACGACCCCGAGACGGTCGGGATCATCATGATCGGCGAGATCGGCGGCAACGCCGAGGCCGAGGCCGCGCGCTGGATCAGGGCCAATTGCCGCAAGCCCGTCGCCGGGTTCATCGCGGGATCGACCGCCCCGGCCGGCAGGCGCATGGGCCATGCCGGCGCCATTGTCGGCGGCGCGGCGGACACCGCGGCCGCCAAGATCGCCATCCTCAAGGAGTGCGGGATCGAGGTCGCCGTGACGCCGTCGGACATGGCCGACGCGCTCATCCGGGCCGCGAAGGCCAAGGGCGTCGCGCTCAGCTAGGCGCCGTCCCGGCGCGGGAGCCGGTGCTCGAGGAGCTTCGCGTGCTTGTAGAACGAGTTCTCGAAGCGCAGGACGGCGATGACCAGTCCGGGCCCGCCGTCCAGGAACCCGAGCTGGAGGACGTAGGCCCTGAAGAAGGCCCATGAGGCCCGGAAATAGGCCTGGGCATAGCCCGCCTGCGCGCCGAGGCGCTCCTGCTTGGCGACCCCGAGCGTCGTGTAGCGGTCCATCTTCGCAATCGCCTCGGACAGCGTCCGGTAGGGAATCTGGACGATCGGGCTCCTCATCCGCCCAAGGCGGCCGTCAAGCTCCCAGCCCTCGTGCACCTCGTCCGACGCGGAGTACGTCATGCGGCCCCGCCTGAACAGCTGGGGCTGGCGGTAATCCGGGAACCAGCCGCTGTGTCGGATCTCCCGGCCGAGGAGGATGTTCCTGCGGGGCACGAGGTAGGCGTCGGCCGAGGCCGCGTCGGCGACGATCCGCAGGATCTCGTCCCTCGCCTCGGGCGTGCAGCGCTCGTCGGCATCGAGGCTGAAGATCCACGGCTGCGTCGTGTGCTCGATCCCGGCCTGGCGCAGCTCGCCGAACCTCCTGAACTCCACCTGGACGACCCGTGCGCCGCGTGCCGTGGCGATCTCGACGGTCCTGTCCGTGCTGAACGAGTCGATCACGACGACCTCCGCGGCCCAGGAGACGCTCTCGAGGGCCGGGCCGATCTTCTGCTCCTCGTTCCTCGAGAGGATGAAGACGGATACCGGGGGTGGGGACGCCATGGCGGGGCTCAGCACGGAAGGCTCAGATCTTTCCGGCGCCGGAGCGAGCGATTTGATACAGGTATCCGCAGCAGCGCCATGCCCGGACGAGCGCCCGCTTGGCCCGCCCCCGGCTGAAGACGACGAAACAGGCCCCGCTGATAACGAGGAAGCCGGCCAGCTTGAAGGCGCTGCCGACGGCGCGTGACGCCAGGAACGCAACGGGCGAGCGGCGCGACTCGCGCCGGTCGCGCACGCCGTCGACCACGCGGGACCGGGCGGAGTCGAACGCGTGACGCAGGGCGTAGCGAAGCGTGAGCCTGGCGGCCGGGATCTGGTGCAGGACCCTCGCCCCGGGCACGAACCACACCTCGAGTCCGCCGGCGCGGATCCGCCGGATCATCTCGCTGTCCCCGCCGCCAAAAAGCGCGGCACCCTTGCGGTCCAGTTGCGTGTCAAACCCGCCGAAGCGCTCGAACACCCACTTCGGGAAGGCGAAGTTGGCGCCCATCGGCGCCTGGCCGGCCGGCAGGGGTCCCGGGTCCCCCCGGAACTTGAGCGGGCGGTGGGCGCCCTTGAGCCAGTCGGGCAGGCCGTTCTTGACCCCGACGCGGTAGCGCAGGTTCTCGG
>CAZHPC010000129.1:0-9210 GCA_964534685.1 uncultured Opitutaceae bacterium | reverse complement strand
AGCCTGCCGAGGAACACGCGGCCGAACTTGGCGGTGATCCTGTAGCCGAGCCGGCTTGCAAGCACCTTCCGCCCGCCGAACTCGAAGTCCTCGCACTTCTCGAGGTACCCGTGGTCCCTCAGGAACCTCGGCGTCCGCTCCTCGGCGGACATCCGGCACCAAAGCTCCGGCACGAGCAGGCTGATGTCGTGGTTCACTCGGAACTTCGGCCCGACGTAGCCCGCGCAGGAAAGGAACGCCGGGTATCCCGTCAGCACCAGCGACACAAGCGAGGCGTTGAGGTCGATGATCGCGGGAAGGGCGTTGAAGGGACCCTTCGTCAGCGCGCCCTCCGAGCCGGCCCCCGTCGTCGACGGCGACTTGCCGGTCATCGAGCTGATGAATTCGGCGAAGAGCTCCGGCAGCTCCAGATGGTGGATCGGATTGAAGACGGCCAGCGAGCGGATGTGCGCCTGCGGGTCGGCCGGGTTGTTGCGGCGGCCGGGCACAAGCGCGTCGACCGGCGTGTACACCGGGGCATCCGCCGGAAGCTTCCGGAACAGGCGCGTCGCCATCCGGGCCAGATGCACCCCGCGCGCGTCAACGATGTCGGGCCGCAGCTGCAGGTAGCGCGGGTTCTTTGACGGGACGCCGTCGACGAGCCGCGGATGGGCGGACGAGACGAAATAGGCCGGCCCGTCCTCCCCCTTCGCAGCGGCGCGCACCAGCGCCTGCATCGGCGCCGTGAACCTGGAGAACCCGATCGCCTCGTCGACCAGCGCGCGTGCGTCCGCCTGGGTGAGCGGCTCGAAGTTCGAGATGAAGTTGCCGGGCTGGGCAAGCTCGCGCTCGGTCAGCCTGTCGTAGCCCCGGTGGATGGCGTCGTCCGGGCGCTGGAACAGGAGCCGCTCGCAGTTTGCGACGAACTTGAGCGACGGGAACCCCGGGCCGGCGCTCGGATCGAACGCCCCGGCCGGAACGACAACCGAGGCCGTGATGTCGTCCTCCATCTGGATCTTCGCCGCCGGATGGAAATCCTCGCGCAGTCCGAACACACGCCACGCCCCGTCGGCGTCGAAGCCCACGCGCAGGCAGCTCGCCGTGAGCCTGCGGTTGTCGCACTTGAGCTCGTTGCCGGGATTGCCGTTCAGGATGTCGACCGAGAAGTGCTTGCGCCAGCCGCCCTCCCAGTCCGAGCGGAAGTGCCGCTTCACGACAAAGACGATCTCGCGGATGTACTGCGGGATCGACCGCAGCCACAGGTTGTACTCGTCGGCGTACTCCTTGTCCGCAGGCGTCAGCAGCTTGATGACCGAGCCGAGCGAGCGCTCCGGGCTGAGGATAGGGCGCTGGTCCCTGCCGCGGCGGGCAGAGTCGCGAAATCGGCCCGAATAGTCGCGGTTGATCAGCTCCTCCACGCGGTCCATGTCGCGCTCGAAGTCCGCCACGAAGACCGGGCCGGGCAGAATGGCGTCAGAGATGGCCTTCGAGATCTCGGATTTGCCGCCGCCGGACACCGTGCACGGCTTGTGGCAGAGCAAGCCCTCGGCGACCGTCCCGACGATGTGCCACGCCTTGTGGCCCGGCGGCTGCTCGAGGTTCACCTTGTAGCCCGACGGGCGAACGTACGTGCGGGACGCGAGAAACGGAAGCGTCCGGACCGCTCCGTCGTGCACCCAGCTTACCTGCTGCTTGTTGAGGTCGAACGAAACGTCCTCGGGCACGTAGATGATGTCGGGATATTCGCGGTCCACGGCGTAGCCCTCGGGCTTCACGTCCATCAGCGAGCCATAGGCGCCGGCCACCTCCGCAAAGGAATGGCCGCGCTGCTGCACGTGGAGGTTGCCCGAGAATTCCTCACCGAGGTCGTACGCCGGGTAGACCAGGGCGCCGCCCGCGTGCTCCTCCTCGGCGAGGCCGAAGAGGTTGGCCGAGTAGCTGATCTGGGTCTTCACCTCCTTCTTGCAGTAGCCGTAGTAGTTGTCGGCGATGACCGTCACGATCACGCCAGCCGCGTCGCGGGCGCAGACCTTGAAGGCGGAGCCGCCGTTGTAGCGCTCGTCCGGCGTCTTCCAGCACATGCCGTCTCGCCGCTGCCTCTCGGTGGCCTTTTCGTGGCTCGGCAGCCCGAGCTCGCGCTTGGTGACCGCGGTCAGGTGCGGGGCCAGGATGACGCAGCCCGTATGGCCGGTCCATCCGGCCGGGTCCAGCGCGGCGTCGTGCTCGGGTAGCCACGGGTCGCCGGCGTTGCCGAAGATGCTCTCCACAAAGTCGAGATTGGAAACGAGGGAGCCCGGCGCGAAGAAGCGGATCTCCATCCGTTTCTCTCCGATGAAGCCGGGCACCGCAGGCACGACCAGCGGCCGCATGAGCAGCGACACAAAGCAGGCGGCCTCGCCGGTGCTCCCGGCCGTGAACGGAAGCTTCAGAAGCTCCTTGTCCGGCCTGAGCGCCAGCTCAAGCAGCCGGGCAAACACGGCCGCTGGCACTGCCAGCTTGTCGTCCGGAACCGGCAGGCCGCCCTCGGCGATATGGAAGACGCCCTTCGTTGTTCGCCGGTCGTTGGCCGGGTTGTGGAGGATGCCGTTTCGCAGGCGGTAGCTCTTAAGGAAAGGCGATTCAGAGGTATCGCCGAAGGGCGGCAGCGACAGCTCGCGCGCCAGGCCCGGCTCGTCGAGCACGAAGGTCCGCGTCGGCAGGCGGGGTGCCGGTGCGCCTCCCCCGAAAGCCCTGTCCAGATACGCCTGGACCCGCTCGTCAACGGGACACAGCCGTACGGGCTGCAGGCGCGCCTGCTCCTGCTGCCTCGCCAGAAGGGGCGCGGAAAGCCTCGCCCATGCGATGCTCGCCGGGTCGCCGAGAGGCGCAAAGCCCAACACCGTCAGGCGGAGGTTGATGGCCTGCTGCAGCCTCGCGCGTTCCGAAGGCGTGGTCGACTCGGTCATAGGCATCGGAAGGATACTGCAAGCGGCCGCCGGCGGCCACCTGATTCTTGAGCCGATCCCACGCCTCGGCCGGGAGCCTTTCCCCTAAGAGGATCCAACCAAACCTTGTAACCCCCCACGCCGCCGGCTTTTCCTCTGAGCGGTGAAAGAGGCTCCCACAACGGATCGTGAATTTGGATTGCAGCTGATGCGGGGCCAGCCCGCGTCGGTCTGGTGCCTCGACACGCTGAAGGTCGACGGGGATCGCCTGGTCCTGGACGGATGGGCGCTCGCCCCGGCCGGCTCCAGGCCCGCCGTCGTAGTCAACGGCGTGAGGGTCTCCGCCACCTTCGGGCGCCCGCGCCCGGACCTTGCGCGGGTGATGTCGTTTGACCCGCGGGCCCCGACCGCGGGATTCCGAGCGGAGCACGCGGGCGTTGCCGGCCTCACCGCGGGGCGCGACAGCCTGGAGATCCAGTTCTGCGACGAGGCCACGCTGCGCCCGTTCAACGCCGCACACTCCTTCTACTGGCCCCTCAACCCTCCCGGCCACCCGTTCCCCGACCCGGTGAGGCGCAGGCGCGTGCACGGAGACGCTAACGAGGAGGGCTTCATCATCAACGGCTATTCGACGTTCAGGAAGCTCTCCTCGACGCTGGCCGATTACTCCCGCACCTGGGGAGGCTTCGCCGGCATCCTCGACTGGGGCTGCGGCTGCGGCCGGGTCCTGCGCTACCTTCCCATGGAAGCGCTTTCGCGGCTGACGGGGGCCGACATAGACACGGACAACGCCGAATGGTGCAGCCGGAGCTTCCCCAACGCCCGGTTCCATGCCGTGCCGCTCCTGCCGCCCACGCAGCTGCCCGGCGCCGAATTCGACCTGGTCATCGGCATCTCGGTGTTCACACACCTGCGCGAGGACCCGCAGCATGCCTGGCTCAGGGAGCTGTCGCGGATCACCCGCGCCGGCGCGCTCCTTCTCGTGACGATCCATGGGCCGGCCGCCGGCGCGCGCGCCAACCTCTCCAAGGAGCAGCACGACGAGTGGATGGCGAAGGGGTTTGTCGCCACGGGCCTGAACGTCGACCTGGCAGGGGCGATTCCCGACGACACGTATTATGTCAACTCGATGCACACGCACGACTACGTGAGGCGTGAATGGGGAAGGCACTTTGAGATCCTGGATATCCGCGACAGCACCATCGCGAACCACCAGGACCTGGTGGTCATGCGCAAGCGCTGACCGCTCCGGGGGCCTCACCGGGCGCCGTCAAGCTGGCGCACCGGCGGTCGCCCGGCGGCAATCAGGCAGCCGGAGACCGCGACAGGGGCGGCCCAACCCAGGCGGGTTCGCCCGTTGGTTCCTTGCCAAGAGCAAATCGGAACCGGAGGGCCGCGAAATGCCTACGGACCGGACGGCTCGGGCACCTTTGGGAAAAAGGCTCGGAACGTGCTCCCGAGCCCGGGCGCGCTCTCCACCTCCATCCACCCCCCGTGCTGCCTCACGATGCCGTGCACCGCGGCCAGCCCGAGCCCGAGGCCCGCGCCGCCAAGGCCCTTGGTGGTGAAGAATGGCTCGAACAGGCGCTGCCTCACGGAGCTGTCCATTCCACACCCGGTGTCCTGGAAGCTGAGACGCACAACCGCAGAGGGTCGCTCGACTCCGTCGGGGGCCTGGGCAACTGAGGCACCTTCAAGGTCGATAACCTCGATTATCAGGCAGCCGCCCGAGGGCATCGAATCGCGCGCGTTGGAGCACACGGTAAGGATCACCTGCTCGATCAGCGCCGCATCCGCCACCACCCACTCCGGCGCCGACCCGCCCGTCATGTAGAGCTGGATGCCCTTGCCGAGGAGCTGGGTTATCTCGGGCTGCATCCTCGCGACGGCCTCCCTCAGGTTCATCGGCTCCGCCCGCAGGAACTGCTGCTGACCGAACATCACGAGCTTCTTCGTGAGCTCGGCCGAACGCTTGGCCTCTTTTTCGAGCGCCAGCACCTCGTTGATCACCTCCACCGGCAGGCTCCGGTTCTCCCGCAGGAAACCGAGCCGCATCATGGTCGACGTCAGGATGTTGTTGAAGTTGTGCGCGATGCCGCCCGCCAGTTGGCCTATCGCCTCAAGTTTCTGGGCCTGGCGAAGCTTCTCCTCCACGGCAACGCGGTCCGTGACGTCTCGCGAGTTGATCACCAGTCCCTCTACGGCGGACTCATTGACGACGTTGCTGCCGACGGTCTCGAAGTCCCTGTAGGTTCCGTCCGAGTGGCGCAGGCGCCATTGGACGGTCTGAATCGTCTTCGGCGCTTCGAGGACGCGGTCGAGGAACTGCGCTCCCCTGGCGACGTCGTCGGAGTGCGCGAGGTTGAGAAGGGGACGCCCCACGACATCCTCCGCCGGCACGCCGAGTGCTGCCGAGATGGCCGGGCTCGCGAACTGGATCGCTCCGCGGGCGTCCACGACCATGATGACGTCGGAGGAATGCCGCACGAGCACCTCAAAGCGCGCGCGGCTCTCGCGCTCAATCTCCGCGGCGAGCCAACGCGCGCTGTCTCGAAAAACAAAGGCTTCGCGCGCCAAGAGGATCACGAACAGGAGCCCGAGGCAGACGAAGATGCGCTCCATCACGTCGGGCGTCGGATGACCCTGGACCGCGAAAATCAGGATCCACGCGCTCACGACCACGATGGTGATCACCGGGAGGGGGCTCGACGCCGCAGGCTGCACGGCCTGCGGCCGAGCAAGCCCGTCGGACTTCATTCGGCCGGCCGCTAGGATAAACAGACCGATCGACACCGTGTTGAAGACGTTCGCCCAGTTGACCTGGCCCTTGGCCACGAACCCGTAGACGCTGTCCAGGAGGTACAGGAGGTCGGCGAGCCAGCAGACGCCTATGGCCGTCACGAGGAGCCTGAACGCGTCCCTGGAGGGCAGCGGCTTCCGCGTCAGGAGCACGATGTTGAGTGTCGTGATCCCCACGAAGGTCACCAGCGGGTATACGACAACCATCGCGGCCTCGTAGCCGGACGACGTCGACAGGCCCGGCTTCATGGCAAAGAACCAAAGGGGGAGGCCCACTCCCGTGATGAACACCGCGCTGTCCACCAGGAGGCGCCCCAGGCCTATCGAGAGGCGTTCGGCGCGGGGCATGCACAGGAGCCCCGCCAGGATGACCGGGTAGCTGGACAGGAACAGCAGGTCCGACAGGTTGAAGGCAGCCTTGCTGTTGGGATCCAGGTACGCGTACACGAGGACGCTCACGCCGCCAAGGCCGACAAGCGACAGGCCGAACGCGATCCGGCGCAGTCCCTTTTGAAATGCTGGCGGCAGCTCCTGCCTCCTCGTGGAACGAGCGATTGCCAGAGCCGCCACGAAGAAGAGAAACGTGACGAGGAAGACTCCCAGGCGCCGGTTAAGGATCGTCCGCGCCGGGGAGCTCAGCTGCCAAACCAGCACCAGGGCGCACAGCGGCACCCAAGCCTGGAATCCCGTGAAAAGACGGCGACCCCTAGCTGGCAGCCCGGAAAGGAGGTTGGAAATCTGTCCTTTAATATGGAAGCTCCGCGTCAAATCGGCCCGTTGGGCGTCAAATATCGCAGAAAATGCAGGCGTGATGTGCCCAGGCCTACGCCAAAGGCGGAGGCATCCGGGTATCCGGCTCCTTAAGGCCAAGCCAGGCAATGGCTTCCTCCATATTGGAGAAGACGCGGATTCCCGTCTCACCCTTTCCAGCCCGGTATGATTGGAACATTCGAGCAAGACCGAACTGCTCCATGGTGGTTGTGACAAAGGCCCGTTTCGAATCAGCAGCGAACACGTGCCGCGACGAAAGGTCGTAGACCTCGTCGTGGGTGAGATTCATCGTTGTGATGCCCGCGAAATCGATCAGCTGCGAGAAGGTGGGATCGAAATCGGGATCCGCAGAGAGGCGGTCCATGTGACCCTTTGCCTCCTTGTAGGTAAAGCCACCGCTCCCTGAGCTCACCACACAGCGCCGGGCCCGGTCGATCCTGTAGTCTAAGGGCATGGGTGGGGAATTCGGATCAAGCAGGACTACGCCGGATCAAGGGCGTTGTTTCCGTCCGCGCCCAATTGTGGCCGCCTGCGGGGGGAAATCGAACCATTTCGAAGCAGCAACAGAGCCAATTCTAGCGCGGCCAAATTCGCGGTTGCGTCGCGCATCCGCGTCGGGCATTCAAGCGGGCGCCGATGAAAAGCCTTGTCACACTCGAACACCTCACGCGAATGAACGCGTGGGCCGTCATCGCGGGGACCTGCCCCGCGGCGCGAGGCTACATCGCGTTTGATAGGCCATCGCCGGCAAGCACCAGGTTGACTCCAATCTAGACCGTACACCCAACCAAGATTTCCAACCCTGCTTGCCGAGAGGCGAGCAGGGTTTTTCGCGTTTATGGCCCCACACACCACCCTTCGCACGAGTCTGCGCGCGCTTCCGCCCGCGGCGTGGATCCTCTTTTTCGGGACGTTCCTGAACAAGTTCGGTAGCTTCGTGGTGCCGTTTCTCGCCCTTTATCTGACCCAGCGGGGCTACACGCTCGCGCAGGCCGGCGAGGCGATCGGCGCCTATGGGGTCGGCAACGTGCTGGCGACGCTCCTTGGCGGGTTTTTCGCGGACCACATTGGCCGGCGCAAGACGATCGTCCTCTCGATGCTGTCGGGGGCGGCCGCCATGCTCCTGCTCTCGCAGGCCAGGGGCCTGCCCACGATCCTCGTTCTCGCCGCGCTGGCGGGCCTGACCGGGGAATTCTACCGGCCTGCGAGCAGCGCCCTGCTGGCCGACCTGGTCCCTGCCAGCCACCGCGTGACGGCGTATTCGGCGTACCGGATGGCGATCAACGCAGGTTGGGCCTTCGGCCCGGCAACCGCCGGTTTCATCGCCGGCCACGGGTACTTCTGGCTCTTCGCGGGCGATGCGGCGACGTCGGTCCTGTTCGGGATCGTGGCGATCGTGGCCCTGCCGGAGTCGACCCACGCGCTTGCGGGCAGCAGCGGCTGGGGGGAGGCGACCCGGACGCTGCTGCGGGACCGGAAGCTCCGCCGCGTGCTGATCGCGTCGTTCGCGATCGCACTGGTCTTCTTCCAGATGAACTCGACCTACGGGCTCGCGGTGAAGCACCTCGGCTTCTCGCTCGCAACGTATGGCGCGCTGATCTCGCTCAACGGCGCCCTCGTGGTCATGTTCGAGCTTCCGCTGACGACGGTCACGAAGCGGTTCCCGCCGATGGGCGTGATTTCCCTCGGCTACCTTCTGATCGGCGCGGGCTTCGCTCTGAACGCCTTCGCCCTGACGGTCCCCGCGCTGGCCGCCTGCGTCGTTCTCTTTACGATGGGGGAGATGTGCTCGATGCCGGTGGCATCGGCATTCGTCGCCGAGCTCTCGCCGCCGAACATGCGCGGCCGCTACATGGGGACCTACGGCCTCACATGGACGCTGGCGCAGGTCGTCGGCCCGGGTTTGGGCATGTGGCTGCTCGTCCTCAGCCCAGGCGCCCTTTGGCTCGCCGGCGGGGGCCTGGCGGTTGCCGGCGCGCTCATCACGCTCGGCCGTCAGCCGTCGACCGAGGCTGTCGCGCAGGGGGCTTCGCCAACCTAGCGGACCTTTCTTCTTGGCGGGCCCCTCCCGGCCGATTATACAGGCATCACCCCCGGCCCGATGCCGCGCGCCAGCGTCTACTGATTCCACCCTCCCGAGAACCCCCTAGGCACCCTGCCCTTCCAAGCATGGGTTCCTCCTCCAAACCCAAGCCCAAACCCGCCCCGACCCCGTCGGGCGCAACCACCGAGCGGCCCCGCGGCTCGGCAAAGGAGGTCGAGGACCTCCGCCTGGCCATCGAAGGCAAGCTCTTCAGCATGATCGGCCGGTTCCCGGAGGTCGCGACGAGGAACGACTACTACCTTGCCGTCGCCTACGCCGTGCGCGACCGGGTGCTCCAGAACTCGGTGCGGACCTCGAAGACCTACTTCAAGCACGCGAGCCGCACCGCCGTGTACCTGTCGGCCGAGTTCCTCATCGGGCCGCAGCTGGGCAAGAACCTCGTCAACCTCGGCATCTACGATCAGGCGGCGCAGGCGCTGGCCCAGCTCGGCAAGGACCTGGACGAGGTGCTCGACCAGGAGGAGGAGCCGGGCCTCGGAAACGGCGGCCTCGGCCGGCTGGCGGCCTGCTACATGGACTCGATGGCGACCCTCGAGATCCCGACGATCGGGTACGGCATCCGCTACGAGTTCGGGATATTCGAGCAGGAGATCCGCGACGGCTGGCAGGTCGAGAAGAGCGACAACTGGCTGC
>CAZHPC010000128.1:0-9231 GCA_964534685.1 uncultured Opitutaceae bacterium | reverse complement strand
TCCGCGGGTTCATCTGCCAGAAGCTGATCCCGAGCCTCGAGGGCGGCGGGCGCGTCCCAAGCAACGAGGTGCTCAACACGGACGCGACGATAAGGAATCTGATTCTCGAGGGCCACTTCGACAAGATCAACACGCTGCTTGAGAGCGGCCTCGACGGGAGCAGCTATTCCTTCAACAAGGACCTGTACCGCCTCATCAAGGCCGGCCGCATCAGCAAGGCCGACGGGGTGCGTTTCTCGCCGAACCCGCAGCAGCTCGAGATGAACCTGAAGGGCATCTTCATCAAGAGCTAGCGCCCGCGCGAAGGAAACCGATGCGCGTATCGGGAACCCTCTTGATCGCCGTTATCGGCGCCGCCGCCCTAGGCGGCGATCCCCCGGCGCCGGCCAGCGACTCGATTGCCGACGCCAAGAAGGACCTCGCGGGAGTAAAGGCTTCCGCGGGACAGACGGAGTCAGGCGCGCCCCTTCCGACCCTGGACATGAAGGACGTGAGCCCCGGCCCATTGGGGGCCCGCGCGGAGGCGCCCGTGCTCCTGACCCCGGAAAAGGATTCCTCGCTCGACCCGGCCAAGAAGAAGGAGGGCACGGGCAACTGGCTGGTCGACGCGATGGACAAGAAGTCCGACCGCTCCCAGGGCTCGAGGGCCAGGGACAAGGAAGATGGCCTGAGGGGCGACCAGGACCTCCTGCGCGGCGACGACAGGCTGGGCGCTCGCGGCGACAAGGATTCCGCCTCCCAGGACGACGCCCGCGACAAGGCGGGACCGAGGGAGCCGGGCGAATCAGTCTACAACCCCCTCGATTCGTTCATGGGACGCTGGGTTTCGGCAAGGGACCACGATCTCCTCCTTCCTGGGTCGAAAAGCGACGGGCTCGCGGCGGCGGGGCTTGATCGAGCGCATGCCGACATGCTGCCCGGACTCGACCTTGGCCAGCCCGGATCCTTCGGCGAGAGCCTTCCTTCGCCGGCGGACGCGGCGGCGTTCAGCGACCCGAGGGAGGGGGCAAATCCCTACCTCGCGGTGCTCGGCCTCGCGCCCGCCCCGCAGGCGAAGTCGTTCTTGAGCCCCGAGCTTACGGGTACCTCCCCGTTTGGCCTTCCGGAGATTTCAAGCGGCGTTTCAACGATGGGTGCGACGGCGAGGCCCGCCGACAGCTCGCGGACCTTTGTTCCCGATTTCGCGCAGCCGTCGGAGGACGACAAGTATTTCAAGCAGATGAAGCGGTTCTGAGAGGGCGGACACCCGGCACGGCGGCCTTTGGACGTCCACTTCCTTAATTTGGCTTGGATTTCCCGCCTCGGGGAGATTGCCTAATCGGTTCTCCTATGGCATTGGCACTTCTTTTCGCAGGTCAGGGCGCCCAAAAACTCGGCATGGGCAGGTCCCTGTACGAGCATTCCCTGGGCGCGAGGGCGCTCTACGAGGAGGCTGGTCGCGTGCTGGGCTGGGACATCGCGAAGGTGAGCTTTGAGGGCCCCGAAGCGGAGTTGACCAAGACCGGCGTGTGCCAGCCGGCGCTCTTCGTGCACGGAATGGCGCTGGTTGGGGCCTTGCGCGAGAGGCAGCTTCTGCCCTCGGTCGACTTCGCACTTGGCCTGAGCCTCGGCGAGGTGACCGCTTACGTGTCGGCTGGCGTTGTCGACTTTGCCACGGGCCTGAGGATTGTCGCCGAGCGCGGCCGCCTGATGCAGAGCGCCTGTGAGAGAAGCGCGGGGACAATGGCGGCGATCATCGGCGAATCGCGCGAGACCATCTCGCTGCTCTGCAAGGAATTCGACGTCGAGGCGGCCAATTTCAATGCGCCGGGCCAGATCATCATCTCCGGCGAACGCGCCAAGATCGAGGCGGCGGTGGCCTCGGCCAAGGACCGAGGCATCAAGAAGGTCGTTTCCCTCAACGTGGCCGGTGCCTACCACAGCAGGCTCATGGAACCCGCAAGGGCCGCATTCGAGGTGTTCCTCGGGAACATCCCGTTTTCCCCGCCCCGCTTTCGCGTGTTCACGAACACGACGGGGCAGGCGGTTTCGGACCCCGACGACATCCGCCGGGCACTCGTCAGACAGGTGGTCTCGCCGGTACTCTGGGAGGATTGCATGCGCAGCGCCCGCGCGGCCGGCGCCACCGAATTCTGGGAACTCGGGCCTGGCGGAGTCCTCGCGGGCCTCGCTCGCCGTACGGACAAATCGTGGAGCGTGCGCTCGATCTCGGAGTACGCGGACCTGGGTTCCTGACGATGGACGCGCCGCTCACACGAAACTTCTGCATCATCGCGCACGTCGACCACGGCAAGACCACGCTCTCCGACAGGCTGCTCCAGGAGACCCACACGGTGTCGGACCGGATGCTCACGGCGCAGTACCTGGACTCCATGGACCTGGAGAAGGAGCGCGGCATCACGATCAAGTCCCACCCGGTCACGATGATCTACGAGGCCAAGGACGGCCGGAGCTACAAGCTGAACCTCATGGACACGCCCGGCCACGTGGACTTCTCGTACGAGGTCTCGCGCTCCCTCGCGGCGTGCGAGGGGGCCGTGTTGCTGATCGACGCGTCCCAGGGTGTCGAGGCGCAGACGGTCGCCAACGCCCACCTGGCCGTGGCGCAGAGGCTCAAGATCATCCCGGTCATCAACAAGATCGACCTGCCGAGCGCGAACCTGGACCTGTGCATGAAGCAGCTCGAGGACATCCTCGCGATACCCGCCGAGGAGGCCATTCTCGCCAGCGGCAAGTCGGGCATCGGGGTCATTGATATCCTGGAAGCCGTGGTGGCGCGGGTGCCGCCGCCCCGGTGGACCGATTACCCCCAGATGAGGACGCTCGTGTTCGACTCCATCTTCGACTCGTACCGGGGCGTCATCGCCCACGTCCGCGTGTTCTCCGGCACGTTGCGAGCGGGCGAAATGATGATGCTCATGAGCACGGGCCAGAAGTCAGACATAAAGGAGGTCGGCGTGTTCACCCCGAAGATGGAGAAGCGCGACTTCCTTTCGCAGGGGGACGTCGGCTACATCGTCTCCAACATCAAGGACCCGTCCGAGATGAAGACGGGCGACACAATCACGCTGGCGGCCAAGCCGGCGCAGGTGATGCTTCCGGGCTACAAGGAGGTCCGGCCGATGGTCTTCTGCGGGCTCTATCCGATCGACAGCAACGACTACGAGAAGCTGAAGGCCGCCCTCGGACGGCTTCGGCTCAACGACTCCGCCTTTGTCTATTCCCAGGAGAGCTCGGTGGCGCTCGGCTTCGGGTTCAGGTGCGGGTTCCTCGGGCTCCTCCACATGGAGATCATCCAGGAGCGCATCCGGCGCGAGCACGACGTGGAGATCATCTCCACGTATCCGAGCGTCATCTACAAGGTGGTGAAGCACGGGGGCGTCGTGGTGGAGGTGGACAACCCGGTGAACCTGCCCGACGCCGGAGTGATCGTGGAGATCCAGGAGCCGACGCTCAGGGCTTCGATCCACATCCCCAACGACTCAATGGGGGACATGCTGGCGCTCGTGATGGAGAAGCGCGGCGTGGTCGAGCACACCCACACGCTGGATTCGACGCGCGTGATGCTCAGCTGCATCCTCCCGCTCAACGAGATCCTCGTGGACTTCAACGACCGCCTCAAGGGCGTGACCCACGGCTATGGCTCCATGGACTACGAGCTCGGCGACTACCGGCCCGCCGACCTGGTCAAGATGGAGATCCTCATAAACAGCGATCCGGTGGACGCGTTCGCGAGCATCGTCCACAGGGACAAGGCGGAGGGGCGGGGCCGCGAGCTCTGCAAGAAGCTCTCGGAGATCATACCGCCCCAGATGTTCCGGATCGCCATCCAGGCGGCGATCGGCGGCAAGATCATAGCGAGGGAAAGCGTGCGGGAAATGCGCAAGGACGTGACGGCAAAGTGCTACGGCGGCGACATTTCGAGAAAACGCAAGTTGCTTGATAAGCAAAAGGAAGGGAAGCAGAAGATGAAATTGATCGGAAAGGTCTCCATCCCTCCGGACACTTTCATCAAGGTCTTGAGGAACAACTGACTCAGGTAACTCCCAACCAACACAAATGTTCGGACTCTTTGAATCCCAGGAAAAGAAGATGCGCGACAACGCCTCGAACTGGCTCGAGCTCGCGTCGAAGGTTTGGAACTACAGGAGGGACAGGCTAGGCGCGAAGGACTCGGACGAGCTCGTCAGGCGGACAAGGGAACTGGAGCGCCTGTACAAGGACCGCGCCGACGCGGCCAAGCTCAAGCTCGGGATTGAGGTGCTCGAGGGCGTCCTCGTCCGGACGGGCGGGGCCATCTACCCGAAGACATGGCTCGTCGAGAACGTGGAGTTCTTTCTGGTGGCCGCAATCGTGATCCTCGGGATCCGCACCTACTTCGTCCAGCCGTTCAAGATCCCGACCAACTCGATGTGGCCGAGCTATTATGGGATGACCGCGGAGAATTTCCCTCCGGGATCGAGGCTGCCAAACATCGCCGAGCAGGCCTTCAGGCTCGTCGCCTACGGGGCGCAGCGGTATTCGGTGGTCGCTCCCCGCGACGGCGAGGTGTCGGTGCCGCTCCTGATTCGGGGCGACACGGTCAGCATAGCGTATACGAAGAAGGCGGGCCGCACCTGGCAGGTCATCCCGGCACGCGTGAAGGAGTACACGTTCTATGTCGACGGCGCGCCCGCGTCCGTGCGTGTCCCGGCCGACTTCAGCGACAACGACTTCGACGAGCTCGTCATCGGCACCTTCTTCAAGGACCGCAAAGCCCTCGACACCCAGATCCGAAGCGCCGCACAGGCGGGCCAGCTCGAGGAATCGAGCCAGAAGCTCGACGAGGACAGCGACCAGTACTACGTGGCCCTTCGGGTCCCCGTCGGCAGGTCGGTCAGGGCCGGCGAACCGATCGTGCGGTTCGACATTCTGACGGGCGACCAGCTCTTTGTCGACAGGGTGAGCTACCAGTTCATGAGGCCTAAGGTCGGCCAGGGCTTTGTGTTCAGGACGGACCACATTCCGGACATCGAGAGAGCCTTCGGGGACCAGTACTTCATCAAGCGGCTGATCGGCGTCCCCGGTGACCGGATCGAGATCAGGGAGCCCATGGTTTACCGGAACAGCGCTCCGATCGACGGCTCGAAGGCATTTGACCTTAACGCGAAGCGCGTGAGCCCCTACAGGGGCTACTTCAACATGACCCCCGACCCGCGCTACGAGAAGAGCCAGCTGTTCAAGGGAGACACAGTCACAGTGCCCGCGAATGCCTACCTCGCGCTCGGCGACAACTCCAAGAACAGCTTCGATGGGCGGTTCTGGGGGTTTGTCCCCGAGAAGGACGTCATCGGAAGGCCGCTCTTCATCTATTATCCCTTCACGAGGCGCTGGGGAACGGCGAGGTGATCGGCCCTGGGGCCGCGGAGTGGTTTGACACCTGGTCGGGCCGGCTTCTTAAATCGGCAGGCCTTCGGCAGCAAGGATTTCGCCCCGGGGGCAAACCCCCTACGCCATGCCACTGTCACACAGGATAACCGTCGCCTCGGCACTGCTTTCGCTCTCCTGCATCGGCGCCGCGGCTCAGCCCGCCTCCTATGATATCAGATCCTACGGGGCCAAGGGGGACGGGCAGGCAAACGATGCGCCCGCGATCAACCAGGCGATAGACGCAGCGGCCAAGGCGGGAGGAGGAACCGTTGAATTGGCGGCGGGCATGTATCTGGCGGGCTCGATCCACCTCAGGAGCAACGTGGCGCTTCACCTGGGGCCCGGCTCCACGATCGTGGCCTCGTCTGACGACAGGGATTACGATCCTCCGGAGGCCAACTCGTGGGGAGACACCCTTCACTACCAGGACGGAGGCCACAGCCACTGGCACGACAGCCTCATCTGGGGAGAGGACCTGACCAACGTGTCGATAACCGGCGAGGGCCGCATCTACGGCAAGGGCCTCTCTCGTGGATGGGGAGGAGAGAAGGTCGTCCAGAAGGTCGGGAACAAGGCGATTGCCCTTAAGAACTGCCGCAACGTCATCCTCCGGGACATCACGATCGAGCACGGGGGCTGGTTCGGAATCCTCGCGACCGGCGTCGACAACCTGACCATCGACGGGCTGAAGATTGACACCAACCGCGACGGCATGGACATCGACTGCTGCCACAACGTGAGGGTTTCAAATTGCTCGGTGAATTCCCCGTTTGACGACGGCATCTGCCTGAAAAGCTCCTTCGGACTGGGGCAGTTCCGCTCGACCGAGAACGTGACGGTCTCGGACTGCCTGGTGAGCGGCTACGACGAGGGGTCGCTCCTCGACGGGAGCCGCAGGCACAGCGAGACCCCGGTCCACTCGCCGACCGGCAGGATCAAGTTCGGCACGGAGTCAAACGGCGGCTTCAAGGCGGTTTCGATTTCGAACTGCGTGTTTGAATGCTCGCGCGGGCTGGCGCTGGAAACCGTCGACGGCGCCCTGCTTGAGGACATTGCCGTCACGAACATCACGATGCGAACGATCTTCGGGTCCCCCATCTTCCTGCGCCTCGGCGCGCGGATGCGCGGTCCCGCCGGCACGCCCGTGGGAAGGCTCAGCGGCGTGATCATCAGCAACGTGGTCGCCCAGGACGTCCGGGGGGGCCAGGGGATCCTTATCCTCGGCCTCGCGGGCCACCCCGTGGAGGACGTGACCCTCGACAACATCAGGATCGAATTTGAGGGTGGCGGCACAGCCACCCAGGCGAGCCGCGTCATGCCGGAGATGGAGCGCGACTACCCGGAGCCCGGGAGTTTCGGGATCACGCCTTCATGGGGCCTTTATGCCCGCCACGCGGGCAATCTGGTGGTGCACCACGTCGTCCTGCGCCCGAAGGCAACCGACCAGAGGCCGTCCGTCACGCTGGACGACGTCCACGGCGCCGAGTTCGAGCACGCCTCGATGACGCCCTCACCGGGGATGAAGACGTTCGACCTGCGGGCTGTGGAGGAATTCTCCGCGCAGTCCTGCCCGGGAGTGCCTGACACCCAGCGCGCAAAGCCCCTGCCGAGCGAGCAACTCTAGGCGTCCGCACGGGCGGCCTATTCGCCCGTTTTGTTTCCACTGCCGCGGGCCAGGTGTACAATGAGAGTGAGGAGGAAGAGGACCAGGAAGATGTAGAACAGCGTCTGGGCAATGGCGAAGGATGCGCCGGCTATGCCGGTGAAACCAAGGGCTCCCGCAATGATGGCGAACACGAAGAATATGATGATCCAGCGAAACATAGTTGAGATTTGGGTCAGGGGTTGGGCTTTGGGTTCGGGGAATGTTGGCTGAGGGTTGGCCTCAATCTTTGAATGCGAAAATGGCCGCCCTGCATACCGAGGCACCGATCGAGGCACCGCGGATCCATTTTCCAATCCTCCCGGGCATGATGATTGGGGCGACGGAGGCTACCTTCCTGAGGACGGAATACATCTGCAGTCCCGTTGATGCGTCACGAAGCGCCCTAAGCGCCCTAAGCCTGTCGAGCTCGCAGGCGAGCGAAAGCCACTCCCGGCGATCGTTTGGAGGTAGGCGGCCCGGAACCCTTATGGGGCTTTCGCAGACAGGTATTGATTCAGGCATTCGCAATCCTCTTTTAGTTGGTAGCGGGTTTCGGCGAGGGGCCGCCACGACCTGAGGCGGATGGCCAGCCACCAGCCGAGCGCGCCGGCACCCAGAAGGTAGCCGAGAGCAACGAGTCCAAGGATTACGGCGCGATCCCCGCGTTCCCAAACAAGCGCCGCGAGCGCAAGCGTTCCAGTGAGTCCGCAGAGCAGGGCGAGTGCGCCGGCGACTCCGGCCACGGCGCCCGTCATCGCAAAGTGCGAGCGCGCGTCGCTCAGCTCGAGACTGGCGAGCTCGCCTCGGTGTAGCAGCCCCTCCACGATGATGCGGGAATTGGAACTTGGCGCATCCATGGTAGGGGCTGATCCTGCCTGCGGGAGGGGAAGCCGGGCGGCTTTGCGAATCAACGGTTGGAGCCGGTGAAGGCGCGGGCCAACACAAAGCCCGCGATAAGGCCCACGCCCGCGGCCACGCCGATGCTCGGATAGGGATTGGCGCGGATGGCGTCGTCGGCTCGCCCCGCCTGTCGGCGGGCGGCGTCGGAAATGCTCTTCATTGCTTTCGGGCCGTGGGCGAGTACCGCGTCGAGGCGGTCGCGCAAGGCCCGGATCTCGATCGTCGCGGTGCCCCCGACGTTTTCTAAGGCGTCCTGGGCTTCGAGTATGAGGGCCCTTAGGTCCTCGACGGTGGCGCGGGCCTCGCCGTTGGTGGTGGTTTCAGAATCGGGAGTGGTTGCGGATGTTTTCATGAATGAGAGTGGGACGAGGCGCCTCCTGCGTTAGTATCCAGAACGGGAATTTTGTTGCGGCGCCTTGCTCATTTAGTCGAAAGCCACCGGCAATGGGCTCCGCGGCGCCGAGGACGATCAAGGGGAAGGCCGCTTCTGCGTGACTTTCTTGCGAACCGTGGGCAGCGCCGGCCGTGCCCTATGCGCTGTTGGCGCCCATTCCCTGGGTCAGGTAGCGCGGGTATTCGGAAACGCTCCTAAAACGCTCGGAGAATGACGCCGCCCGTTGAGGTACAAAGGCGGGGTAGGGCGATTCGCTGCCGTTACCTGTCGTGATCTTTTGGCTAGCGGTGGGCTTCCATGCGCGGACCGGAAAAACAGTCGCCGGCTGGTGCAGTTCGCTCGGGAGGCGGCCGTCACGTTGCTCGAGTGGATTCATTCTTTGATGGATGTGGCCCACAGAATACACCCGGGCCCGATGGCCTCATATGGGGTATAACACGCACACCGCGCTCGGCGGCGGAGACCTATCCCTGAGCCTGCAACGCCTCGAGCTCCTCCCACCGCGCGAACGCTGTGGCGTGCATGCGCTCGAGCTCATCCAGACGGGATCTAACGTCGGCTGCGGAGTTCCTCTGCCTGTGGTAAAAGGCCGGGTCTGCCAGCTTCGCGGCAAGCTTGGCCTGCTCGGTCTCGATCGCCTCGATCTGCGCCGGCAATTCCGCCAGCTCGCGCCGCTCATTGTTAGTGAGTTTCCTCGCGGGCTTCGCAGGCGAGAAGGCCCTCCGGGCATCATCCCCCACCGGCGCCGGGCGCGCCGCTTTCGCGGCGGCGTTCTTCTCGCGCTCGCGTACCCAGTCGGCGTAGCCGCCCACATAGTCGCCGATGCGCCCGTCGCCCTCGAACACGAGGGTGCTCGTCACGACGTTGTCCAGGAAGTCGCGGT
>CAZHPC010000127.1:1283-9234 GCA_964534685.1 uncultured Opitutaceae bacterium | reverse complement strand
GTGCAAGTCAAGGGCGCCGACTTTAGCTATGCCCTGCGCTCACTTACGCCGGTCGACAGGCGGAACGGGCCGCAGACCGAGCTGGAGCAAACGGGCATGGCCTTCCTGGCGAGCCATCCAAATGAGAATTACTACGGGGAGGAGATGCTGGGCGGTCGGCATTACTTCACCGCCGTCTACCCTGATATCCCTGCCGAGGCCGCCTGTGTTGAGTGCCACAATCGGATTTCCCCATCGATACCTCGACGCCACCAAGCCGGCGAGATACTGGGCGGCATCGTGGTTCGCGTCCCCCTCGAAGACTGATTCCTGCGGCAGAATGGCAGAGAGAGGGGGATTCGAATGCCGCCACGCACATTTTCCCCGGGCTAAGCCCTTCAAAAACGAGCATTTTTGCTAGGGGCTAGCACGAGCGAAAACGGCGGGATTTTGGCCTCATAAACAGAAATGACCGAAATCGACTCCCCGAAGGGATCCCGAAGCTTGACTATCTGAGCCATATTGAGCATTTCTGAGGCATGGCCACTGTTCAAATCCGCACGCGTATCGATCGGAACCTGAAGAAGGAGAGCGACACCGTCCTTAAGAGCATCGGCCTTGACGCCGGATCATATGTTTCTATGGCGCTGACCCAGCTTGTGAATCGTCGCGGCCTCCCGTTTGCCGTTATGGAGCCAGACGCAGCCTACTTTGTGAACGAATACGGTTTGACCCCTGGCGAAACGACGAAAGCTGGGGCAGTCATGCAATCGGAAACGGTGCGGGCTCGCCGAACCGGAAAGCTGCGTGAGATTATTTCAGCCGACGACCTCGCTCCGTGAGATTATTGGCGACGCCGCGATTCCTTAGAAGCGTCCCGTCAACCCGCCGCCAAGACGTATTGTTGGCGATGCAAGCCGCAGGCACGGCATATGGGCACCCCCATCTGCACGCTGGGATCGGGCTTCGGCGTATAATGCCATTTATGGAATGCCGCTGCGGACTTGATTTGAGGCTAGTATTTCAGCGCGAAAAGGACGCCTTGGTATTCCATCTCTGCGGCACGCATAGCGAAGTTCGAGACTTCCTCAAGAACCTGAGGTGATCACGCTCGGTCCCGACTAGCAGCAACACGTGGCGTGGACCGTTTTAGAATTTGGCACGGCATCGACACCACTCTTCGGCACCTACATTCACCCCCTTCGTCCCCTGTCCCCACTTCATAGTGGAGAGCCACGAAATCGCGGAGAGAGGGGGATTCGAATCCCCGGTACGGTCTTACCCGTACAACGGTCTGGCAAGCCGCCTTTGAGCCATTCCGCGTGATTCGTGTTTCTGCTCTAGAGTACGTAAGATGGGTGAATCCCCTCTAAGGCGAGATTGTTTGCCCAATCCGGCTCGAATTCACCACGGTGCACCAAGACCTACGGGAGTGCACCGATTAGGCGGGAGGCCCGAGTTCGGAGCAACAGGACCGCTGCTCCGCCGGGCCACTGCACTCTTCTCAATATTCTCAGTAGCATGGCCCCGGTGTTGAATCCTGGTCCGCAATGAACTTGTGCGGGTTTTACCCCATCCCGGCCTCCGCCGCGCTCGGATAAAGTAAGCTCCGATCGGGCCGAGTCCTTACGCCGAGCCGGTGATAGCTGCAATTCATGCAACCGCTATTCCTTCACCCGCAAGCGGATGGGAATCGGCTGCGAATCGGGCCCCCGCTACCACCTGCAAGTCCACGTTCAGGTCACAATAACAAATCCAAGCTTCGCACTGCCAATAACCCCTGATGAGCGGCACAGCCATACCCTCCAATCCCGGAACGGTTGTCTCGGTGCGTGGCAGCGTCGTGGATGTGCGGTTTGGCGAGCGCCTGCCGCCGATCAATTCGGTGCTGCGCGCGGGGGCACAAGGGCAGATCCGCATAGAGGTATTAACGCAGCTCGATGCCCGCCGCGTGCGGGGCATAGCCCTCACTCCGACGCAGGGACTGGCGCGGGGAATGCCGGTCGAGGACACGGGCGGACCCATGAAGGCGCCGGTCGGCAAAGCGATAATCTCCCGGATGTTCGATGTATTCGGCAACGCCATCGACCGCATGCCCGCGCCGGCGGATGTCCAGTGGAGGAGCATCCACCGCGACCCGCCGCTGCTCCACGAGCAATCCACCAAGTCCGAGGTTTTCGAGACGGGCATCAAGGCGATCGACATGCTCGTTCCGTTGGAACGCGGCGGCAAGGCGGGCATGTTTGGCGGCGCGGGCGTGGGCAAGACGGTGCTGCTCACGGAAATGATTCACAACATGATCGGGCACGAGAAGGGGATCAGCATCTTCTGCGGCATCGGGGAACGCTGCCGCGAAGGCGAAGAGCTCTACGGTGGAATGAAGTCGGCCGGAGTGCTGAAGAACATGGTGATGGTCTATGGCCAGATGAACGAGCCCCCCGGCAGCCGGTTCCGGGTGGGCGACACGGCGTTGACGATGGCCGAGTATTTCCGCGACGACGAGCACCGCGACGTTCTGCTGCTAATCGACAATATCTTTCGTTTCATCCAAGCCGGCATGGAGGTGTCCGGCTTGATGGGCCAGATGCCGTCCCGACTTGGGTATCAGCCGACGATGGGCACGGAGCTGTCCGGGCTGGAGGAGCGTATCGCCAACACCCGCACGGGCGCAATCACTTCAATCCAGGCGGTTTACGTGCCCGCGGACGACCTGACCGACCCGGCGGCGGTGCATGTCTTCTCCCACCTCTCGGCCTCGATTGTCCTCTCGCGCAAGCGCGCGAGCGAGGGGCTCTACCCGGCGATCGAACTGCTCCAGTCCAGTTCAAAGATGGCGTCAGCCGCAATAGTCGGCGAACGCCATTACAACCTGACCCAGGAGGTCCGCAAGACGCTCGCGCGGTACGAGGACCTCAAGGACATCATTGCGATGCTCGGCATGGAGCAGCTGTCGCCGGAGGATCGCATGGCAGCCGGGCGGGCCCGGCGGCTCGAGCGCTTCCTCACTCAGCCGTTCTTCACAACCGAGCAGTTCAGCGGAATCAAGGGCAAGACTGTGAGCCTCAAGGACACGCTCGACGGCTGCGAGCGCATCCTGCGCGACGAGTTCAAGGACGTCCCTGAGAGCGCGCTCTACATGATTGGGGCCATAGGTGAGGCGAAGAAGCCGGCTCCGCAGGCAAAGCCTGAGCCCGCAAAGGCCGAGCCGGAAAAGGCCGGGGCGGCTAAGGCGAAACCCGCGGAGTCCGCGCCCGCAAAGGCCGACCCCTCCAAACCTGAACCCTCCAAGGCCGAGCCCGCTAAGGCTGGGCCCACCAAGGTGGGGCCCAGCAAGGTCGAGCCCCCTAAAGACGAGCCTGAGAGGGCTGAACCCGCCAAAGCCGCATGAATCTAAAGATCCTGCTTCCTTTCCAGGTCTTCGCGGACAAGGCCAACGTGTCGCGAATCGTGGCCGAGACCCGCGACGGATCATTTGGCCTCCTGCCTCACCGGCTGGACTGTGTCGCCGCCCTGGCGCCCGGAATCTTCACTTACGAGACAACCGAGGACGGGACGGTATACCTCGCTGTCGACGAAGGCGTGCTGGTCAAGACTGGCGCGGACGTTCTCGTCTCGGTTCGCAGCGCCATCGCCGGCTCGGATCTCGGTCAGCTCCATGAGGCCGTGAAGCGCGAATACCTGACGCTTGACGAGCACGAGAAGGACGTCCGCACGGCGGTCAAAAAGATGGAGGGAAGCTTCATGCGAAACCTCCAGGAATTCAACCATGAGCGATAATCACCCCAATCAACCCCCGAGGAAGGAGACGGGCCTCCTTGAGGCGGTTGCGGAGAAGACCGCCCGAAAGCTCAAGGCGCAGCGCGACGGGCCGCAGGGCGTCTGGTTCGGCCTAGGCATGTCGGGCCTGATCGGCTGGTCGGTGGCAGTGCCAACGCTCGCTGGCGCGCTCGTCGGCGTCTGGCTGGACCGCCATCATCCGGGGGGCCATTCCTGGACGCTGGCGCTGCTTGTCATCGGGCTGGCGATCGGCTGCCTCAACGCCTGGCACTGGCTGGCGCAGCAGAACAGGGCCATGAATGATGAACCGGAGGCCAAAGATGAGTGAGGCGCCACAGGTCATCCTGGCCCTTGTCGCGGGCACCGGCCTCGGCGCGGTCTTCTTCGCAGGCCTTTGGTGGACGATCATCCGTGCTGTCGCGTCCAAACGGCCGGCCGCCTGGTTCTTCGGGAGCCTTCTCCTGAGGACATTGATCGCCCTGGGAGGCTTCTATCTGGTTTCTCGCGGCGACTGGCGCAGGCTCCTGGCCTGCCTGGTGGGATTCGTCCTAGCGCGCCTGGTCGTGCTCCGGGCCACCCGCCCATACGCTGAAAACAGTAACAGGCTCATAAAGGAGGGCAGACTGTGAACCTCACCTCCGACCAGCAGATCCTCTGGCAGCACGGGTGGGTCAAGCTGAACGGCACCGTCGCCACGACCTGGGTCATGATGGCCGTGATGGCGGTCGGGGCGAAGCTTGTCACGCGGAAGCTAGTCACCGAAGGGGCGATATCGCGCTGGCAGGGCTCCCTCGAGATCGTGGTCACCGGGATCGAGGGGCAGATCAAGGAGGTGGGCCTCGACCGCCCCGAGAGATACCTGGCGTTCCTGGGGACGCTTTTCCTCTTTGTAGCGACGGCGAGCCTGTGCACGGTCATACCCGGCTTCAAACCGCCGACCGGGTCGCTCTCCACGACGGCGGCGCTGGCCCTTTGCGTGTTCATAGCGGTGCCACTCTTCGGCATCAGGGAGCAGGGATGGGGCGGCTACCTCAAGACCTACACGACGCCGACATTCATCATGCTCCCGTTCAATATCATCAGCGAGTTCTCGCGCACGCTGGCCCTAGCCGTCCGCCTCTTTGGCAACATGATGAGCGGGGTGATGATAATTGCCATTCTCCTGACGATCACGCCCTACATCTTCCCGATCGCCATGACGGCGCTCGGCCTGCTCACGGGCATGGTCCAGGCCTACATCTTCAGCATCCTGGCCGCGGTCTACATCGCGGCCGCAACCCGCGTGCGGAAATCGATGCCCAGGCCCCCGGCCAAGGCCTCGGCTGCCCACTAAACTCACAACATCGGCATAAAAAGGACTCCAAATGGACAGCATCACCCTAGTCGCAGTGACATCGATTGCTACCGCCGGGATCACCACCGGCATCGGCTGCATGTGCCCGGCGCTTGGCGAGGGCCGGGCGGTTTCCACCGCCCTCACCTCGCTGGCCCAGCAGCCTGACGCCTCGGCGACGATCACCCGGACGCTGTTCGTGGGCCTGGCGATGATCGAATCGACGGCAATTTACTGCTTCGTCGTGTCCATGATCCTGATATTCGCCAACCCGTTCTGGACCCATGTCATCGCCAAGGTCGCGGGAAAGTGAACCATGCTTATCGATTGGTTCACGGTCGGGGCTCAGGCGCTCAACTTCATCATCCTGGTGTGGTTGCTGAAGCATTTTCTCTACAAGCCGATCCTAAATGCAATCGACAGCCGGGAGAAGCGCATCGCCGCCGAACTTGCGGATGCCAATGCGAAAAAGGCCGAGGCGCAGAAGGACCGCGACGAATTCCAGGAGAAGAACAAGGTCTTTGACGAGCAGCGCGCTGCGCTCCTCGGCAAGGCCACCGATGAGGCCAACGCCGAGCGCGGCCGCATTGTCGCCGACGCGCACAAGGAAGCGGACGCCCTGCGCGCCAACCAGGAGAAGGCGCTCCGAAACGACCTCGCGAGCCTGGGCAGCGAGATCACCCGGAAAGCGAGCGAGGAGGTCTTTGGAATCGCGCGTAAGGCGCTGACGGACCTGGCCACGGTCAGCCTCGAGGAGCGGATGGGGGAGGTATTCACGCGGCGCTTGCGGCAGATGGACGGGAAGGCGAAGGAGACGCTTGCGAGCGCAATAAGGGCCTCGTCCGATCCGGTCGTTGTTCGCAGTGCGTTCGCAATGCCTGCCGATCAGCGGGCCGCGATCCAGAACGCCCTCAACGAGACGTTCTCCTCCGAGGTGCGGGTCCGCTTCGAGACGGCGACCGGGACACTCTGCGGGGTCGAGCTGTCCGCAAACGGGCAAAAGGTCGGCTGGAGCATCGCGGAGTATCTCGGGTCCCTGGACAGGAAAGTCGGCGCGCTCATTGAGGCGCAGTCCGCGCCCGCGGGCCGCCCGGCTCCAAAGCCGGGGCCCGATGGGATGCCATCGGTGGAGTCCGGCGTGCCTGCCGGGGCCAAATGAGCGCGCCGCCCAGTGTCCTGGATGCAGCGCTCGAGCACGCCTTCACCGGCCTGCGCGAGGGCCGCGAGTCCTTTGCCCCGAAGCTGATGCCCCATGAGGTGGGCACCATAACGAGCATCTCCACGGGCATCGCAACGGTCTCCGGCCTTCCCGGAGTCGGCTTCGAGGAGCTGGTGAGGTTCCCGGGCGGCCTGCTTGGAATTGCATTCAACGTGGATGAGAAGGAAGTCGGCGTCGTCCTACTCGGCGACTACGAGGATCTGCGCGCCGGAGACGAGGTTGAACGCACGGGGCGGGTCACCGACATTGTCGTGGGAGAGGGCCTTCTGGGGCGCGTGATCGACCCGCTTGGCAGACCCCTTGACGACAAGGGGCCGCTTTCCGGGAACGAGCGCCGGCCGGTCGAGCGGCCTGCACCGGCCATCATGGATCGCCAGGCCGTAACCGTTCCATTGCAAACCGGGCTCATGGTCATCGACGCCCTGATTCCCGTCGGCCGCGGCCAGAGGGAGTTGATCCTTGGCGACCGCCAGTCGGGCAAGACGGCGGTCGCGATCGACACCATCCTGAACCAGAAAGGCAAGAACGTGCTGTGCGTCTACTGCGCGATCTGCCAGCGCGCCTCGGCCGTCGCCAAGGTCGTGGCCCGCCTCCAGGAGAAGGGCGCCATGGACTACACCGTGGTCGTCGTCGCCGAGGGCAACGAGGCGCCCGGGCTCGCCTATATAACGCCCTACGCGGCGACGAGCATCGCGGAGTATTTCATGGAGAAGGGGCGCGATGTGCTCATCGTCTACGACGACCTCACGCACCATGCCCGGGCGTACCGCGAGCTCTCCCTGCTGCTGCGACGCCCTCCCGGCCGCGAGGCGTTTCCCGGCGACATCTTCTACATCCACTCGCGGATGCTTGAGCGCTCGACGCACCTGAGCAAGGAACGCGGAGGCGGCTCGCTGACCGCCCTGCCCATCATAGAGACCGAGGCCCAGGACATCTCAGCGTACATACCGACGAACCTCATCTCGATAACCGACGGCCAAATCTACCTTTCGCCTACGTTGTTTGAGCTGGGGGTCCTCCCCGCGGTCGACGCTGGAAAGTCCGTCTCCCGGGTGGGCGGCGCCGCGCAGAGGGCGGCCTACCGCTCGATCGCGGGCGACCTGAAACTCGCCTACTCACAGTTCGCGGAGCTGGAGACGTTCGCAAAGTTCGGCACCAGGCTCGACGAATCCACCAGTCGAATCATCGAGCACGGCAAGCGAATCCGGGCGTGCTTCATACAGCCGGAATCCCAGCCGGTGGCGATGGCGGAGCAGATCGGCGTTCTCCTCGCCCTGTCGGTGGGCCTGTTTGACAAGGTGCCCCTGGAAAAGGTGGCGGAAGGCGTGCGAACCCTGCGGGGCGCCGCCGCAAAAATGCCGCCGGAGGTGGCCGCCCGGCTTTCCACAGCCGACAAGCTGAGCGATGCCGACCGGAAGGTGATCCTGGACATTGCCACGCTTGCACTGGCCCCGCTCCAGCCTCCCCCTCCGCCGAAACCCGCAGCCGAGCCAGCACCGGAAAAGAAGCCGGCCAGGGGTCCCGCTCCGGCCACAACGCCTGCTCCGGCCGCAAAGCCTGGACCGGCTCCGAAACCTGCCAGCGCCGCCCCTCCGCAGAGGGAGCCGGCCACAAAGCCTGTGGCGACGGGAAAGCCGGCCGAT
>CAZHPC010000127.1:0-1183 GCA_964534685.1 uncultured Opitutaceae bacterium | reverse complement strand
AAAGCCTGTGGCGACGGGAAAGCCGGCCGATCCTCCTGCACCCGCGCCGCAGCCCGCTCCACCGGCGAAGGCCGCCGACAAACCTGCACCATGAGCGGCGCCACGGAGAATCTCGGCAAGAAAATCTCGACTGCCGGCGACCTCGAGGGCGTCGTGCGGGCAATGAAGGCGCTGGCGGTCTCAAGCATCGGGCAATACGAGAAGTCGGTCCAAGCGCTGGGCGACTACAACAGGACGGTCGAGCTGGGGATTGCTCTGTGCCTGCGCAAGCGCGGACCGCCTCCCTTCGTGCCTGCCAAGGCCCACCCGGACCGGGACACGGTAGGTGCCGTCGTATTCGGCTCGGATCAGGGACTTGTTGGGCGGTTCAACGAGGTGATCGTGGAGTTCGCGAAAAGCACGCTCGGAGCATTGCCCGGAAAGACGAGGAAGATCTGGGCGGTTGGCGAGCGCGCCCACGCGCTCACGGCGGACACGGGCCTCACCCAGGCCGGGACCCTGGCTCTGCCCTCCTCGGTCGGCGCGATCACGCCGCTCATCGGCCAGGTGCTGATCGAGGTCGAGCAGGCGATCGAGAAGGGCGAGATCGTCGATTTCTATCTCTTCCACAACCGACCAAAGTTGGGGTCCTCCTACGAACCCGTTGACAAGAGGCTCCTGCCGCTCGACCACGCCTGGCAAAGCAAGATTGCCGCGATACCGTGGCCGACGAAGAGCCTGGCCGAGGTCATCGAAGGCCCAACGCCCGCGCTCCCCGCATTCATCCGCGGATACATCTTTGTCTCGCTGTTTCAGGCGTGCGCCGAATCGCTGGCAGCCGAGAACGCCAGCCGCCTGGCGGCGATGCAGCGCGCGGAAAAAAACATCGACGATATGCTCGTCGACCTGAACTGCAGGTTTCACCGAATCAGACAGGAATCCATCGACGAGGAGCTCTTCGATGTGATTTCCGGCTACGAGGCCCTCTTGACGAAGGAGAGCGGGCCAGGCACCTGATCCGGAAAGGCTCCGCCAGGGGGTCTAGAGAGCCGGCCATGGAGCGATCGGCGAAGGCACGTGCCTTGGGGCCGATTCATCCGCTCCACGCGGGGCTAGAGCTCCATGGAATCGATGCGACGGGCGAGCATGACCTCTTGAATCCGGAAAGGGTGGGCAGGGGATCACGGGCGTGTTCACGCATCAA
>CAZHPC010000126.1:0-9269 GCA_964534685.1 uncultured Opitutaceae bacterium | reverse complement strand
GATCGAGGGATCCGAGTGGCGCTGGATCATGAGGACGTCGATCTGGTGCGAGCCGAGGAAGCCATGAGTCCTTCCGACGCGAACGCGCGCTGGTCCGAAAGCACCTCCACGCTCGGCGACCGCTCGGCGTACAAGAAGGTCTGGGACCTGCAGGCGAAGGACCCGGACGTCGCCTCCCTCGCGGTCGCGGGGCACACGGACGAGGCGACGCTTGAGCTGACCGCGCGCGGCTTCATCGACACGCTTCGCGAGACCGTCGGCCTCGGCCCCGACGACGTGGTCCTCGAGATCGGCTGCGGCATCGCGCGCGTCGGCAAGCCGCTCAGCAGGGAATGCCTTCACTGGTTCGGGGCGGACATCTCTGGCGGAATGCTGGCGCATGCCGCCGCCCGGCTCGGCGACCGGCCGAACACAACCCTGGTCGAACTGGCGACGGTGGGCCTTCAGGAGTTTCCGAGGGACGCCTTCGACCTGGTCTACTGCACGATCGTCTTCATGCACCTCTTCGAATGGGACCGCTACCGTTACGTCGAGGAGGCCTACCGGGTCCTGCGGCCAGGGGGGCGCTGCTATTTCGACAACTTTCCCCTGGATTCCGAGCACGGATGGAAGGTGTTCACCGAGGGTGCGCAGTACCCGGTCGAACGCAGGCCCGCGCACATCAGCATGGCTTCCACGCGCGAGGAGCTTGGAATTTATCTCAGGAAGGCGGGTTTCGTGGACGTGCGCGTGCGGGACCTGCCGAACGAGCTGATTGCGGCCACCGGGCGCAAACCGGGCTAATCCTCCGCCGGGATCCGGGCTCCCCTGTCCGCAGCCGAGCTAATGCAGCTTGTACTCCGCGATGATCTCCTTGCCCCTCTCAAACGTGAGCCAGGGAACACCCGGAACCGAGTCCTGATATGGGGGATTCTGCCCGAAGAAGATGCGGCGCGACTCCGAGCCTCGGCTTGCCGTGAAAGGCTCGAGATCGGCCGGCCATTGCCTCAACATCGCGAAGGCCGCGAGCGCAAGAAGCACGGCGAAAGCGGCCCGCCTTGCGGCCGCCGGGCCGGGGAACTTCTCCCACATGCAGGAGACCCAGAAGCCGGCCGCAGGCGCGATCCCGATCAGGGAGGCATACTGGTACCGGGACGACACCGACGACAACAGGACCGTGTGGAAGCGCCCGATGCCCAGCAGGAGCGCATTGCCGAGGTCGAACGCCACCGTCAGGACGATCAGGAGACGCTGGTTGCCGCGGCTGCGGCCGATGGCCCATGCGACCAGCGCAATCTTGCACAGGCCCAGCAGCGAGACGGTCCTCCAGCCCCAGGATTCAACCGAAAACACATGGTACGCTGGATTGAGGCAGTAGTACCAAAGGCCGTAAACCGACGCCGCGCCCCAGTGCCCCATCATGTGCTGATGGTTTCCGGTCGCCAGGACGGTGATCAAGAGCCCGACAACAATACCCGGCGAAAGGTAGGCAAGTGCCCAGGCGGCTCGCCTGGAAAACGGCATGCGCTGCGCGCCCTCCCCGCGCCACATGCACGCAATCGCAAGCAACGGTCCGCACAGGACCCCCCGCGAGAACGCTAGCGCACTCGCCGCGGACCAGCCGAGCGGAACACGCCCAAACGGCGCGCGGATGAAACTGTCCAGCGCCAGCAGCATGAACGTCGCCGACAGGACGGCCGACCATTGCACAGTCCACCCCAGGGTTTCGATGTTCGCAGGCGTGAGGCCAAAGGCGACCTGGGCGACGAAGACGGCCGCCCAGGAAAGGCCGCATGTGCGCATCAGCCTTCCAAGGAGCGCCACATTGACGGCGTGGGTCAGCCAAAGGAGGGCCACCATGGCGGCGTATGACCCGCCGAACAAAATCGCGCCGCCACCCCACAGGACCTTGAAGAGCGGGACGAAGTTCTCCGCGAAGACGATCCACATCCATCGCCAGAAGCCGAGGCGGTCGATCTGGTCCAGAAGGTCGAACTCGTCGCCAAACCAGAAGAGGCGCGCGAACAGCCGGTGGTAGGCGATGAGGGGCGCGAGGGCCACAAGGCCGGTCGCAAATGGGATCCAACGGTCCGCAGGACCGGAGCCCTCAGCCGGCCGATCTGTGCCCCATGCGCTCATTTTGCGCCCGGCGCCTCATAGCGCACCGAGCAGACGTAGGACCAGTCCCAACGGTTGTCATTCCGCGGTCCTGGGCCCGTGTGCACGACGAGGCGCAGCGGGGAATCCCCGGGAAGAGCCAGGTGGAGATGCTGCGTGCCGCGGTCCCCGGTGCGTGCCACCGGGTCCAGGTACCGCTGCCACAGGTGCTCCCGTCGGCCTGAGGCCCACACCGCATCCACCTCGAAATCCACGCCGTCCGTGCTGCCGTTCCCCGTATACGCCCCTTCGCGGATTCCGTAGCCGAACGAGACGCGCGCGGCACCTGGGGGGATCCCCAGGACCAGGTCGCCCTCCGCATGAAGGAGGAGAGCCTTGCCCTCCGGTATGTCGATGATCTCGGTCGGGGCCGAGGAGGTAATAGAGATCGGGGCCTGCTCCAATATCCCAAGCGCCACCAGGGGCCCCTCACTAAGCGAGGGCCTTAGCGGGATCCCGGACAAGCCAAACACGCTGACGTCCACGTGGCTCCAGAATTCGTCCTGGCTCCCCGGCGCCTCGAAATGGAACGACTTCACCCAGGAGCTTGCCGAGCCGCGAAGGAACTGGGACATGTCGCTTCCTCCCGCGAGCGTCGGGACAAGGATGAAACCATCCCGGGCGACACGGGGAATGAGCCGCCACGCCTTCTGGTGCCCCTCGTCATCCGTGGTGACGATGGCGATCCGGGCCGGCTTGTACAGAAGCGCCCGGGCCCGGCCGAGGATGTTCGGGACCGCGTCAGCCCTGAGCCAGATCGCCTGGTCACGCTGCGGCGGCAGCGTGATCTCCTCGGCGAGGTGCACCCGGACCTTGAAGATGATCCTGCGTTCGACCGCCGCCTTCGAAAGAGCAGACGTCCTCTTCATGAGCCAGAACCCGTCCTCCGGGAAGAGGGGTTCAAAGTGCCCGGGAAGCGCCGCAAGGAGCATTGCGTCGTCCTGGCCGGGATAGCGGTCGTCGATCCGGTCGTCGCTCCACAGGAGGAAGTCGGGGGCGCGGTCGGATTGGTAGGACCGGAGGTTCCGCTCCTCGAGCCCTGGTGTGTAGGCGGAGTAGCTCTGGAAGATCGGCCTGGCCGCCAGCTGCATGCCGTTAAGAAGCGCCGCGGCGGTGAAGCAGTCATAGACATCCACCGTCGCCTTTCCCACCGCCGCGGTGACGGCCGGCATGGCGGCTGAGAGGCGGGCTTCCTCATAGGAGCGCTGCCACTCCCCGGGAAGCGAGCCCAGGCGGCCCATCGTGGTCGTGCTGCCGTAGATCCGCTCCCAGGTGATGCGGGGCACCATGCGGAGCATGTCGAGGTTGGCGGCCGCGATGCCGAGCAGGCAGAGGACGGCCGATCCCTCAAACCAGTGCCACCGTCTTTCAGGAAGCAGCAGGCTCGGGAGGACGGGCACTAGGGTGAGAATGAAGGCGAAGAACCCCATGACATGCCCGTCCGCCCGCGTGAAACCCTCCTTCCACATGACGAACATCGTGAACGCCAGGAACGCGCACGTGCAGAGCGCGTAGGGGCGCTCGGGGATCGTCCGCCAGGCCCTCCACAGGAAAAACGCGCAGGCTGCCGCCAGGGCCGCGCCGCACAGGAAGACCGGCAGGGCCTCGTCAAGGCCCATCGCATCGCCATAGCCGAGCGCAATCTCGAGACTGTAGCGAATGTAGGCGAACAGGTTCGCGGGGTCCTGCCCTGCCCCCACCCACGCAACGATCAACGAGAGGCCATAGGCTCCCGCGATGGCGGGAATCCCCCGCCAGGAGCGGCGGCCCGCGCAGCAGGCGACCGCGGCAATCACCGCCGCAGACGAAATCACCAGGTAGGTGAACTTTATCTGCGAGAGGAACCCGAGCGCGAAGGCCCACGCGGCCATCTGGTAGAGCGGCGCGCCGCGCCTCATGAGTCCCACGATGCCGATAAGCGTGATGAGGACAAAGAAGCCCACATCCATGAAGAACCAGTTGAACGCCATGAACACGGCCACAAAGGCCAGCCTGCGCCACAACACCAGCGAGCGGGTCAGGACGACAAGCGCCAGGGAGATCAGAAGGTTGGCGGCGACCTTCCAGGCAAGCAGGGGCGCCGCGCCCGCGCTGCCCAGGTGGTAGTTGCCCCAGATGTAGCCCCATGGGCCCCAGGTGAAGATGAGGTCGCGGCCGAACTGCATTCCCCGGGCGTGGGCATGGATCAGCATCTCCTGCCACGAGGCGTCCAGGTTTGTGCCCGGAGGACCCGGAAAGCTGACCAGCGTCGCGTTGATGGCTGCGGTCAGCACGAGCGTCTCCAGCACCCGAAGCACACTCCAACGCGGGCTGCTCGCGCGGATTGACGGAGACGCAGAAGCATCCATTTACTGGACGTAGCATGGACTCAAAGTTTAGACCAGCCGAACGTGATGATCGCCAAAAACTTCTATCCAGATGCCGCTGACCGCCCCGCCTGCAGTCACGGTCTCGGTCATCGTTCCGGTCTATAACGAGATTGCGACGGTCCGGGCTGCCCTGGACGCCCTGGTCGCGAAACGGCTGGCCGGGTTCGATCTGCAGCTGATCATCGTCGAGAGCAACTCGACCGACGGCACGCGCGAGGTCGTTCTCGGCTACCGCGGGCTCCCGTCCGTCACGGTGATCCTGGAGGAGGCTCCAAGGGGCAAGGGCCATGCGGTCCGCGCCGGCCTCCAGGCCGCCACCGGGGAGATCGTGATGATCCAGGACGCCGACCTCGAATACGACCTCGCCGACTACGAGAAGCTCCTGGCGCCGATAGCGGCCGGCGAATGCGCGTTTGTCCTCGGCTCGCGCCACACCAGGCGCGGCTGGGCGATACGGAAGTTCACCGACCAGAAGGTGCATGCCGCGGTGCTCAACCTGGCGCACTGGACCTTCACGCTCATGATAAACGCTTCGCTCGGCATCTGGCTCACCGACCCCTTCACGATGTACAAGGTCTTCCGCAGGGACTGCATCAAGGGGCTGAAGCTCGAGTGCAACCGCTTTGATTTTGACTGGGAGCTCTTGATTAAGCTCGTCCGGAGGGGCTATCGTCCCGTCGAGATTCCGGTCTCGTACCGTTCGCGCTCGTTCAAGGCGGGCAAGAAGGTGTCGATGGTCCGCGATCCCATCACCTGGATCATCGCGCTCGCGAAGTATCGCTTCCAACACCTTTGATTTCGCTGCATAATCCGTCCCGATGCCCAAGACCCTCCTCGTAACCGGTTCCTCCGGCCTGATCGGATCCGAAGTGTGCGCGTATTTTGCGCGAGAGCTGGGCTACGCCGTGCACGGGATCGACAACAACCAGAGGGCCGCCTTCTTCGGGCCCCAGGGGGACACGCGCTGGAACCAGGAGCGCCTGGCGCGCGAGCTTGGCGGCTTCACGCACCATGAGCTCGACGTCCGCGACCGCGCCGGGGTCCTTGCCCTTGTCGCGTCGCTCAAGCCCTCGGCCATCGTGCACGCGGCTGCGCAGCCGAGCCACGACCGCGCCGCGGCGATCCCGTTCGACGATTTCGACACCAACGCGGCCGGGACCATGAACCTCCTCGAGGCCGCCCGGCGGGCCTGCCCGGAGTCGCCGTTCGTGCACCTGAGCACGAACAAGGTCTACGGCGACGGGCCGAACCGCATTGAGATGAAGGAGCTCCCGACGCGCTGGGACTACGCCGACCCCGCCTATGCCGAGGGCATCCCCGAGACGTTCCCGATAGACCAGTGCACGCATTCGCTCTTCGGGGCCTCCAAGCTCGCGGGCGACGTGATCGTCCAGGAATACGGCCGCTACTTCGCGATGCCGACCTGCTGCCTGCGCGGGGGCTGCCTCACCGGGCCGAACCATTCGGGGGTGGAGCTCCACGGCTTCCTGAGCTACCTGGTGAAGTGCAACCTCGAGGGCCGCGAGTACAGGATCTTCGGCTACAAGGGAAAGCAGGTCCGGGACAACATCCACTCGCTGGACGTGGCGCGCTTCATTGCGGCGTTCGTCAGTGCTCCCAGGGCCGGAGAGGTCTACAACCTCGGGGGAGGCAAGGCGAACAGCGCTTCGATCCTCGAGGCCTTCAAGCTGGCCGAGTCATTCACGGGCAAGGCTCAGGTTTACACCTACCTTGAGCAGAACCGAATCGGCGACCACAGGTGCTACTATTCCGACCTCCGGCGGATCCGTAAGCATTTCCCTTCGTGGGACATTACGCAGTCGCTGGAGGAAACCGTCCGCCAGATTGTCGAGTCATGGAGAAGGAGACCGCGGGTTTGACGTAGCCGGGCCAATCCAGTAGCGTCTCAAGCAGTTGATGACCCCCAACCTATCGACTTTTCGCAGCCTCCTTCGCGGCCTCCTGATCCCGGTCGTGGGCGCACTCGGCATTGCCGGGAGCGGGTTTGGCCAGTCGTCGCTGGTTGCCAACTCTCCTTTTTCGCCCAACGGCGCGGCGAGCGCCGGAGCAGGCGCCCCCGCGGAGGCGTACGAGCTCGCGGGCTCATCCATCGAGGGCTCGGACATGTCCGTCTGCATCTTTGAACGACAGGCCAAGCACAGCCAGTGGATCCCGGTGGGCGGGGACGTGGACGGCGTCCGCGTCGTCAGCTACGACCCGGCGAACGACACGGCGGTCGTCATGATCGGCGGGTCACGCAAGGAGCTTTCGATGCGCAAGGCCGCCGTCGCGGTGCTGAACCCGCCGTCGTCGAACAGGACCCCGCAGGTTGTCAGCACACCTGCGCCAGTGTCCGCCCCGATCGCCGCCGCGCCCCCGGAGGCCGTCGGATCCGCGGCGCGGGAGCAGCGGGAGGCCCGGATGCTCGTGAGCGACCTTCTCGAGATAGGCATTCAGCAGCGCAAGGCCTACCAGGAGGCGAAGCAGAAGGCCGCAGCGGCAACGCCCCCTTCGCCTGACAACTGAGGTCGATACAGGCGTGCGAATCCTGATCTCCGGAATCTGCGGCTTTGCGGGAAGCACCATCGCCCGCGCGCTTGCGGCGCTTGGGCCCGGAAACGAGATCCACGGCGTCGACAACTTCATCCGCCCGGGCAGCGAGGCCAACCGCGCCGACCTGAAGCGCCTCGGGATCAGGCTCGCACACGGCGACGTGCGGGCGCAGAGCGACGTCGACTCGCTTCCCGCCTGCGACTGGGTGATCGATGCGGCGGCCAATCCCAGCGTTCTGGCCGGCGTCGATGGCGCCTCTAGTTCGCGGCAGGTCGTCGAGCACAACCTCGGCGGGACCATAAACCTCCTCGAATACTGCAAACGCCACCGCGCGGGGTTCATCCTTCTTAGCACAAGCCGCGTCTACAGCATCGCCCCGCTCGCGGCCCTGCAGGTCCGGGTGAAGGCGGGCGCTTTCGCGCCTGACGGTGCGGCCCTGCCTCCCGGGATGGGACCACAGGGGATTTCGGAGTCGTTCCCGACCGCCGCCCCGGTGTCCCTCTACGGCGCCACCAAGCTGGCGAGCGAGGCGCTTGCCCTTGAGTACGGAGAGACTTTCGGAATTCCCGTGTTCGTCAACCGATGCGGCATCCTCGCCGGCGCCGGTCAGTTCGGCAGGCCCGACCAGGGGATCTTCAGCTACTGGATAAACAGCCACCTGCGCCGCCGGCCCCTGCGGTACATGGGATTCGGGGGCAAGGGTCACCAGGTGCGCGACTGCCTGCACCCGAATGACCTCGTGCCGCTCCTTACAGCGCAGATGGCCGCGCCAAAGCTGGGGGTTTCCGACCGGATCGTGAACATTGGCGGCGGCATGGCCTCGGCCATGTCGCTTCTTCAGCTGACCGAGTGGTGCAATGACCGGTTCGGCCCCCACCCTGTCGCATCGGATCCTGCCGCGCGCGCCTTTGACATCCCCTGGATCGTCCTCGACCCGAGGAAGGCCGCGCGCGTCTGGGGATGGGCGCCAAAGACGCCCGTGATGGCCATCCTGGAGGAGATCGCGGCGCACGCCGGGACCCACCCCGACTGGCTGGAACTCTCGGCGCCGCTCTGATGAGCCTCGATCTGTTCTCGGTCGTCGTTCCCGCGCGCGACGAGGCGGAGTCGCTTCCCTCGACGCTGCGCGACCTCCATGCCGAGTTCGTCCGCGAGAAGATTCCCCACGAGATCATCGTCGTGGACGACGGAAGCCGTGACCAGACCTGGCAGGTGCTGCAGGATCTCAAGGCCGAGATTCCCACGCTCGTCGCCGTGCAGAACCCTGGGCCCCACGGCTTCGGCCGCGCCATCACGCATGGATTCAGCCAGCTGAAGGGGGACGCGGTCGTCATCATGATGGCCGACGCCTCGGATCTTCCCTCGGACGCGGTCAGGTACTGGCGGCTCCTCTGCGAGGGGCACGAGTGCGTCTTCGGGAGCCGATTTCTGCGCCGGGGCGACGTGACGGACTACCCGGGCTTCAAACTCTTCGTCAACCGCCTGGCGAACCTGTTCATCCGGGTGATGTTCAACATCTCCCTCAACGACACCACGAACGCGTTCAAGGCCTACCGCCGGACCGTGATCGACGGCTGCCGGCCTTTCCTTGCGCCGCACTTCAACCTCACGGTGGAGCTGCCTCTTAAGGCGATCGTCCGCGGCTACACCTGGACCGTCATCCCTATCTCATGGCGCAACCGGAGGCACGGGGTCCCCAAGCTCAAGATCAAGGAGATGGGGAGCCGCTACCTGTTCATCTGCATGTACGTCTGGTTCGAGAAATATTTCAGCCGGGGTGACTACCGCAGGCGGTGAGCGGGACCCGCGATAACAATCCGGCTCGGCCAAGAATCCCGCCTCGCGCTGCTACTTCCTGTCCTGGCTTGCGGTGGCGGCAAACTGCGCCGGGTTGACCGCGATTCTGGCATCCATAGCCTCCACCCCTACCGGCGCACGTTCGGGACGATAGAAAGACCCGGTCTTCGATTTAAAGGGTTGACGGCCGATTTGTGACTGAGGTGGTCAAACCGTCTTATTGGGTCGATTTCGGGCTTCCGGGCGCTTCCTGAATAACTCTTCACCGATGTACAGCGATAAGGAAAGAGGCAATTAAGCCTGCCGTAGGACCCGGCCAGATGAAAGGTCATCGAGCCGGATCAGATTCGCTTAACAGCAGACAAACCCCTGGAAAGTGCAGAGGGGCAATAAATCCACATCGAGCTGCGCTAA
>CAZHPC010000125.1:4527-9495 GCA_964534685.1 uncultured Opitutaceae bacterium | reverse complement strand
TCGACATCCAGGTCAAGCGCATCCACGAGTACAAGCGCCAGCACCTGAACGTGCTCCACGTCGTGACGCAGTACCTGCGCCTGAAGGCCAACCCGAGGCTGGATGTCGCCCCGCGCACCGTCATCTTCGGCGGAAAGGCGGCGCCCGGCTACTTCGCCGCCAAGCTCATCATCAAGCTCATCAACTCGGTGGCCGAGGTGGCGAACGCGGACCCGGACGTGCGCGACAGGCTAAAGGTCGTGTTCATCCCGGATTTCAGCGTGAAGAGCGCCCACAGGATCTACCCGGCCGCCGACCTCTCCGAGCAGATCTCGACCGCCGGGAAGGAGGCGTCCGGAACGGGGAACATGAAGTTCTCCCTCAACGGTGCGCTCACGATCGGCACGCTCGACGGCGCCAATGTCGAGATCCGCGAGGAGGTCGGCGCCGAGAACTTCTTCCTGTTCGGCATGACGGCGGACGAGGTCGTCCGCCGAAGGGCCGAGGGCTACCAGCCCCGGGAGATCTACGAGAAGGACCCCGAGCTGCGGGCCGTGCTCAACCTCATCCTCTCGGGCGCGTTCTCGGGCGGCGACCGGGAGCTGTTCGAGCCCCTCGTGAACCCGCTGCTCGACCGCGACGAGTATTTCCTGCTGGCCGACTACCGCTCCTACATCGAATGCCAGGAGCGGGTCGCCAGGGCCTACGTCGACAGCGCGGGATGGACCCGGATGTCGCTCCTGAACGTGGCCCGGATGGGAAAGTTCTCCTCAGACCGCGCGATTCGGGAGTATTGCCGCGACATCTGGCACGTGGAGCCGGTTCACGTCGAGGTGACGTGAGGCCCCGTTCCTATGCGGCCCGGGCGCAAAACCCAGGACTCCTCGGGCAGCATCCGCCGGCCCCACCCTAGGGACTCGTCTTCTTGCCCGCGGCCTCGTCGAGCACCTTCAGGAACTTCTCGGGGTCCTTCTTGAAGTCGGAGATGCAGCTCTTGCAGCAGAAACGCACAAGGCGATCGGGCTTGCCCGCCTCGCGGTAGATCATGTCCGTCTGTTTCCCATGGCCGTGGAGCCCCAGGCTCTCCCCGGACACCACGCAGGTGTCGATCGGGTACCCGGCCCGCGCATTGGCGAGCCACGTGGCGTCCGTCTTGTCATCGACGGGCACAAGCTGGCCGCCGGTAGCGGCGCCGCTGGCCCTTGCGATGCCGGGCAAAAGGAGGCCCAGGACGACCGCAATCAGGGGTAGAACGTGGCGGAGCGAAGTCGTTGTCATGTGAATGCGATGATGCGTGATCCACTATCGCCGTTTGGATCGGTGCATCAACATTACTCCACAAGACGGCCGGGCCAACACCCGGGCCGCCGAGGCTCTGGAACAGCCACTCATGTCGAAGCGTCGCTAATAGCTACCATGAGGAACCGGCGCACCCATGGGCGCTTCACAATCGACGCGTGATATCATGTTGCTGATCAGAGTGCTTACTGAAGGCGCAGACATTCATGGCGTCGCCCAGAGCCGCGCCATTCACAAGTCCCTTCAGCGCTTCCCTTGGGCTTGCTTGGCGCGCGTGGAGGTATTTGGCCTATCGACTGTCACTGTAGCTGGACAAGTAGCGCCCCACTCCCCGCTCAAGGAGCGCCACCGCCGACCGGATCAATCCTCATTCCTTCAAAGCCCCGAAACGCTCGCGGACGCTGGCAGCCGCTGCCCGCAGCCAATCTCGGATGAATCACACATTGTCTCCGCAACCGAGATTCCACGTCCGAAGGCTTCCCTGCGCACTCGCCATTCTCCTGGCGGCAGCGCCCGCCATCGGACGGTCAGCGCCGGCACAATATTCGATCGGCACATTGGCCACCGGGTTCTCCGCGGGCGCGATCGCCGTGAATCCCATAAACAACAAGGTCTATGTCGGCAACGTCGCCCTTTCTTCCCAGGTCATGGAGCCGGGCGGGCAATATCCGGTCATGGCGGGGTTCACGATCGTGGACGCGGCCACAAAGGCCAGCGCAACTTTCGCGTTCGGCTTTTGGAACGACATAAAGGTCAATCCGGTTACAGACAAAGTCTACGTCGCGGGTGCCGTCGCGGGTTTCGGCAATGACCTCATGGTCGTCGACGGAGCCACCAACGCGATCACCTTTGTTCCCGTTGTGCCCGGGGCAGTCGCGGTTGGGGTGAACCCCGTTACGAACAAGATCTATGCCGCAGGCGACTTGGGTGGTGTCACCGTCGTCGATGGGTCAACGAATGCCACCGCCACGCTCACGGTGGGAGGGAGCCCAAGCGCCATCGCGGTGAACGAGGTCACCAACCGGATCTACGTTGCGAACAACAACGCCAATTATGTCACCGTTATCGACGGGCTCACCAACACCATCACGAATGTGGACATCGGGTCCGCCTCCCTGGCCGTGGCCGTGAACCCGGTCACGAACAAGATTTACGCCGCCAGCGCCAAGCTGATGGTCATCGACGGAGCCACCAATGCGACCACGGCCGTCGCCGTCGGCTCCGGACCGTGCGCAGTCGCGGTGAACCCGGTCACCAACAAGATCTACACCGCGAATATCGACAGCGCCAATGTGACGGTGATTGACGGGGCCACCAATGCAGCCACGAACGTGGCCATTGGACTCGACCCTGTCGGGCTCGCCGTGAACCCGGGGACAAACCAGGTCTTTGTCACAAATGCGGACAACGCCAACTTCTCGGTCATCGATGGGACCACCAATGCCGTCACGGCCTCATTTGCCACCGGAGGGTCCACCGGCTATTGGCTCCCGGAGACCTCAACGGCGATCGCCCTGAATCCCGTGACGAACAACGTCTACGTCCCGACCTCGACAGGTGTCTTCGTGATCAACGGCAACAACAAGTCCGGAATCCCGTCGTTTTCGAGCGAGCCGGCAGCCGAGACGGTGAACTTCGGCGCGCCCGCGGTTCTGAGCGCGTTCGCGGGCGGCCCTTCGCCCACAACCTACCTGTGGATGAAGGATGGGATGCCCCTCTCGGACGGGGCCGCAATTGAGGGCTCTTCAACCCCCACGCTCTACCTGAGCGGAGGGGCGGCCCTGGCCGACACCGGGAGCTACAGCTGCGTGGCGACCAACAGCGCAGGGAGCACGAGCAGCAACGAGGTGCCCTTGACGGTCGTCGCCAGCGCGAACCCGGGCCACCTCACCAACCTGTCCACGCGCGCGTTCGTGGGCGGAGGCAGCGAAACGCTTATCGCGGGCTTCGTTGTCAGGGGGGCGGGATCGAAGACACTCATCCTGCGCGCCATCGGCCCCGCGCTTGCCGGGCTCGGCGTAAGCGGGGTGATGCCCGCCCCCGTGCTTTCGCTCTACGATGGGGCCAGCCCTGCCAATATGATCGCACAGGACCTGGACTGGCAGTATCCGCCTATGGTTCCGATGGGTCCGTGGGAGGGAGAAGTCGCCCCGGTGGACGCGACGGCGGCCGATTTCTCGCAGGTGGGAGCCTTCGCGCTTACCCCGGCGTCAAGCGACTCCGCGTTCAAGATCACCCTGCCCGCCGGGGCCTACACCTCCCAGGTGGGGCCCGCCGTCACCTACATGTCCACCGGAAGTCCGACCGACACCGGGGTCGCCCTCGCGGAGATCTACAGCGACGATGCCGGGACCCCGACCACGCAGCTCGTCAACATTTCGTCGCGCGCATTTGTCGGAACCGGCAGCAACGTCCTGATCGCGGGCTTCGTCATCTCGGGATCCACCTCCCAGACGGTCCTTATCCGCGCCTCCGGTCCCGCGCTGCAGCCCTTCGGCGTCCCCGGCTTGCTTCCCGACCCCGAGCTCCAGCTCTTTGACGGCAGCCAGAACCTGATCGGATCGAATTCCAGCTGGGGCGGAAATTCCCAGATCGCCAGCGCCTCGGTGAACTCAGGCGCGTTCCAATGGGGCAACCCCTCGAGCGCCGACTCGGCGATACTCATCACGCTTCCTCCGGGCAATTACACCGCCGAGGTGTCGGGTCAAAGAGGAGACACCGGCGTCGGCCTGATTGAGGTCTACGCGGTACCCCCAGTGATGATTTCGAATTAGGGTTATCCGATGTCCCGCCGCGTCCCACGTCACGCGGGCTGGGGGTTCCCAAACAGAACGACTGAGGCATGCGCCCGGAAAAGCGCGGGATTCTGCGCATCCACAGAAGTCTGCGCTTGAATCGCCCCTTTAACACCCGTCCACGATGCAGTCAGCCGGTGTGCGGACCTTAACGCAAAAGGCGAAATCGCACTCCATCCTATGACTTCAGCGCAAGAGTCGCCATCTGGGTCGGAATGAATTCGTCGAGGACCGAGTCGTTGGTGTCCTCGTAAAGGCCGGCTATTCTGAAGCCGGCCTCCAGCTGTCCTCCGATCTGATCGCCAAGGGTGTGGCCGAATTGCAATGTCTCCCCGGCCTCAACGAGGCGTCTCAGTTCGTCGGGCGACCGCGAAGTGGGATCGGAATAGGGAATCTTGAAGCGGACCCGCAATTCGTCGCGCACGGCATCGTTGTCGTCGAAGATGTAGATGAGCGGGTTCGCAAATCCGGCGAGAAGACGGCCGCCAGGGGCAAGCACTCGGTGGGCCTCGCGCCAGAGGGGCCTGACATCGGGGATGTAGCAGTTCGCGACCGGATGGAAGATGAGGTCAAAGGACCCGTCTCCATAGCGCGAGAGGTCCGTCATCTCGCCGAGGTGAAGTTCGAGCTTCAATCCCTCGCGTTCGGCGACGTTTCTGTCCTGAGCCAGCTGCGCGGGCGAGTTGTCCAGTACGGTGACCGTTGCGCCGGCGGCCGCGAGCACCGGCCCCTGCTGGCCGCCCCCCGACGCGAGGCACAGAACGCGGGCTCCAACGACCTGCCCAAACCACTCGCGGGGAACGGGCTTTTGGGGCGTCAGCACCACGGACCAATGGCCCTGCCGCGCGGCAGAAATCACGCCAGGTGAAACAGGCACCGTCCACCGGTTGCCCCG
>CAZHPC010000125.1:0-4427 GCA_964534685.1 uncultured Opitutaceae bacterium | reverse complement strand
GCCGCGCGGCAGAAATCACGCCAGGTGAAACAGGCACCGTCCACCGGTTGCCCCGAGCGACCTGCCGGTCCCAGGCATCGCGATTATGGTTGGGGATATTCACGGTGCCAATTCAGCTGGGTCGTTCCGTGTTGCCCAGCCCGCAATGCGGGGTCAACACCGGATCGCGGGCAGGCGACCGCTGAGGGTGAAACGCTTCGAATCAGGCGGGTTTCCGCCTATTTCATGCCGGCTGTCTCGGCGGTGCGGCGGACGGGATCGTAGAGGCTGTCCTCTGCAGGGACGAAGCCCGTCAGTCCCTTCTTGCTCGCCGCTACGACGCGGCGGCCGGCGTCGGTCTTGTCCATTCCCACGAGGGCGGCCCGGATCCTCTGCGCAAGGGCCGGGTCCAGTCCGGACCTCACTGCGATGGCGTCGTGGGGTATGGGGTCTGTGCTCGCAATGACCGACAGATCGTCCGTCTGCGCTCCCGCGTTCTTCGCGATCCGCATGGCCCCGTCATAGATGGCGCCGGCGTCGACCCGGCGCCCCAGGACGGCGGCAATCACCTTGTTGTGATCGCCCGCAAAGATGACCTCCGAGAAGCTCGTGTCCGGGTGGATGCCCTTCTCAAGGAGCATGGCGCGGGGGTAGACATAGCCCGAGGCCGACTTCGGGTCGACGTAGGCGAATCGTTTTCCCGCAAGGTCGGCCAGCGTCCTGAGCCCGCTGTCCTTGCGCACCACGATGAGCCCCAGGTAGGTGCCGGATCCCTCGAGCAGGGACTGGGCAATGATCCGGACCTTTCCACCCCGTGCCGCATCCACGTAGGCAAACGGGGAGAAGCTCCCGATGTCCACGGCGCCCGACTCCATCATGATCCGCAGGTCCCCGTAGTCCTTGGCGACGTAGAGGGAGACTCCCTGGCCGATGGCCCCTGACAGGTAGGACATGAGGGGATCGAACTCGGCCTTGGTCTGCGACTGACCGAGGACAGGCGTGAACCCGAACTTCAGCTCGGCCGCAGCGGCCGATCGGCCCGCGAAACCCGTGGTGAGCACGGCAAGGGACAGGAGCACAGCGTGTCTGGCCTTCTTAATCATCGGCGTTGGGTTGCGCATCCGGACGCCCGTCGGGAGCGAATGGACCGTACCGTCCAATGCCAGACCGTGTCAATTGCCCGCGATTCACCCTGATCCCGGCCGCCCCCAAGCCGGGCGTCCCGCGCGCATGCCTTTTCGACGGGCAGGTGGAGTGCCTCTTTTCGTCAGGCCGCGGCTCCCTTCAGCCGCACATGGTTTACCTTACCGCGTACGGCTTTCCGTCGGCGCAGCTGACGTAAATGGTGTCTCCAGCAATGACCGGGGAGGCCCAGACGCTTCCTGGGAATTCGAGCGTCCAGAGAGCGTTGCCGGGCTTGATGTCCAATGCACTAAGGTTGCCCTTCCCCTTCATGTTGTAGTTGTCGTTCCCCGCCACGTACAGGACATCCCCGGCCAGCGCGGGAGAGGCAAAGGTCTCGTTGGGCGCGTTGTACACCCAGAGGTTCTCGCCCTTGGCGCTAAGCGCAGTGACCTTGCTGCCATCCGACTGCCCCACGTAAGCGATGCCATCGCGCACTGCAGTCGAGCTGAGCACCCAGTTGCCTTCGTGGCTGTGCCGCCAACGGACTTCCCCGGTGGCAGCGTCGATGGCGTAAGTGAAGCAGCTGCGGCTACCCACGTACACCAGGCCATCCATCACGGCGCAGGAACCCTGCACGGAATTCCAGGGCACGCCCGGAGTCTTGGTTTTCACTTCCCACAACTCCCTTCCAGTCGCCGCGTCCAGGGCATAGACCTTGCCGTCGAAGCTGCCGCAGAACACGCGGCCGCCGGCCACGGCCGGAGTCGCGCGGACGACAGGCAGGGTAGGGATCACGTGCCACTGGGCCACAAGACGCAGGCGCCAGACATGGCTTTCTACGCAGGTGCGAGCATCTGAGAATGCATCGGGCAATTGCGTGTCCCGACAATCGGCAGCGCGGGCCGTTCCTCTCGGGGCCGAGGCGATTGAAGGGAACTTCAATTGTGCGGTGTTATGAGGAGCAGCAACGAATCCGAATGAAACCTACAATCTTCAGGCCAGCGCCGGCGGCGACCGCCTCAACCCGTTCCGGGACCCGTACGACCGAGGTGCCATGGCCCGTTGCCAGCAGAAATCGAGCGGATTGTGCGCCCGACTGTTTGGCAGATCAGCATTTTGTCCGTGAACGCATTGCGGACAGAACGTCCCCGAATCGGTAAATGTATTCACACAAACGATAAGGTGGCGCCTAACCATAAACCAGAAACACAACTCTCCGCCCAACGCGGAGTTTGAAAGGTAGTCATGAATAACAATAACAAACTCGCACTCCTCCTCAGTCTAGGAGCGCTCCTGCCTGCCGCCGCTTCGGCGAAGACGCTGGAGCAGTCCTACATCGAGTCTTGCCGCAAGGGGCCCGACCTGCCCACGCCCCTCACTGTGGTCGCACCCGCGGTCCAGGGATGCGATATCGGCCAAGCCGTAGAGGTTAGGTTCGTCGTCAACAAGGAGGGGGTCCCCTCAGGCGTCGGCATCAAATCCTCCTCTGACGGTGCCTTCGCGCAGGCTGTAGTGGACGCAGTCAGCCAGTGGCGGTTCGCGCCCGCACAGCACGACGGTGCCCCGGTGGAAATGACGGTCATTCTGCCGGTACGCGTCGTTAAGGCCGATAGCCGGCATGCCTAACTGCACCAAGTGATTCCATAGCCGGCCCAAGGGCCGTGCGAAACAACAAACGAGGGCGGCCCGCTCGCGGGCCGCCCTCTTCAACTTTTCCGCGGGCGCCGCCTGATCCGGAAGGTTCCCGAAGTAGAACTCTCCGATGCGGTTCCATTCCAACGGTCCTGACTGCCCTATCGTTGCCACAGTCTCTGCGAAGCTATCCAAATGATCTTTATCCTCCACCCACCCAATCAATCCCAATGATTTCCTCGGTTCTCTGAGTCTTGAGTGTTCAGTGTGTCTCTCGGTTTCTTTCTCATGAATATTTTTCCTCCGCTTTGTGCCATCGCCGCAACGTTCTGTCTGACTGTCCCCACTTTCGCGGAAGCTGCTGGGCCGGCTGAAGCAATCTTCGACTACGACCGCGCCGCCCCCCTGAACTTGCGGGACGTCGGCCATCAGAACCGCGGTGCAGCGCTTGTGCGCGACATAATCTTCGCTCCCGTCGACAAGCCAGTGAAGGCTTTCCTCGTGTCCCCGGCGACCGGAGCCGGATCATACGCCGCCATCCTCTACGTGCATTGGCTGGGCGATCCGACCACCTCCAACCGAACTGAGTTTCTCGAGGAGGCGGTCGAGCTCTCCAGGCTCGGTGTGGTCTCTCTGCTCGTCGACACGATGTGGGCCGAACCCAAGTGGTATGGAAGTCGCATCCCTGAAGAGGACTATGCCCGCTCCGTCCGCCAGGTCATCGAGCTGCGCCGCGCACTGGACCTGCTGCTCGCCCAGCCCAGCATTGACCTGAAGCGCGTCGCCTTCGTCGGCCACGACTTTGGCGCAATGTACGGAATGCTCGCCAGCGGTAGCGACCGGCGGGCCAAGACCTATGTTTTCATGGCTGGGGTGCCGCACTTCATCGATTGGGCTCTCTTCGCCCGCCAACCCAAGGATCTGCCATCCTACCGGCAACAGATCGCCTCGCTCGACCCGGTGAACTTCGTTGCCCGCCTTTCACCCGCCTCGGTATTCTTCCAGTTCGCCAGCAAGGACCCGTATGTAAGCGCCGCCCAGGCCGCCGAGTTCTACGCAGCCGCTTTGCCGCGCAAACAACTAGTCACCTATGATGCCGGTCATGACCTACACACCGCCGAAGTCGCCGCCGACCGCGTCGGCTGGCTCGAGCGCGAGCTGGAGCTCGCCAAATAGACGTCGCCGAAGTCGGCTCCGACCATTCGGAATGGCCAAGCCTACTCTGAGCGCAGGGCCACCAAAGGACTGATCTCTGTTGTTCCGCACGCAAGCAGCCAGCTCGCGAAGTTCGCCACCGCCACCAGCAGTAGCGCAGCGCAGATCACCACGCCGGGTTCCTATCCCGGCTGGGTTGGAGGGATACACGCCAACGTGGTGAAAGGAACCCATGAAATGCAGAGGCTAAACACTGCGCCGATGCCGGCCAGGACGATACCGTTCCGGAAGAATAGCCAAATGGGACGATCACACGGATCCGGGTTGAGCGAAGGCGGCGATAGAACCGCAACGAGTGCGGACGCCACGGAGGCCGTCATTGGATATTTTGAGAAACACCTGAGGCCACGAGCGGAAAATTGGCTTCCGAAGGACGCAGGCAAGGCCACAGCGGAGGTTGACGTTCTCCGCTTGATTGAAGTGTCGTAGAGTAGAAGGCACACAGTCGCCCCCCCTCATCGAACCGGACGGGCGGA
>CAZHPC010000124.1:0-9579 GCA_964534685.1 uncultured Opitutaceae bacterium | reverse complement strand
CGGCGGGCGCAGGTCCCCCGCTTGAACATTGCCGGAAGGCGCGCGGTTTCGCGCGGCTTCTGGCGGCGGCGGCCTGCCTCGGCGTTGCGGGGCTCCACGCCCGCGGCCAGCCGACCGTCGCGATTGACTGGGGCAAGGCGACCGTGGTCTCACGTTCCGTGCCGACGCTGCAGGTGGTGGTGAACCCCCCGCTGCGGCCGGGCGGCCCGCTCGGCCCGGCTTCCTACAGGGCCGTGAAGGACCTGGGGGCCGACTATGTGCGCTACGTGCCCTGGCTTCCCTATCCGCGGCTCGCCGTGGCCGAACTGGAGCCGCCGACCCCCAAGGGGACCTCCTGGGACTTCAGCCTCATAGACCCCATGACCAAGGACTTCCTCGCCGCAACGCAGGGGCACCCGACGGTCGTCAACTTCAGCACGATTCCCGCGTGGCTCTTCAGAACCGACAAGCCCGTGGCCTACCCGGCCGACCCCAACCAGGTGGCCTGGGATTACACGCAGGGGACCGAGCTCAGGGACCCGAGCGGCAGGGAGCTTGGCGACTACTACGGCCGCCTCGTGAGCTGGTACGTGAACGGGGGGTTCACGGATGAGAACGGCGTGAGGCACGTGTCCGGCTACCATTACAGGCTGCCGGTGTGGGAGGTGCTGAACGAGCCGGAGTGGGAGCACGCGACGACCCCCGAGCAGTACACCGCGCGCTATGACGCGATTGTTGCGGGGATCCGCCGGGTGAGCCCGGAGACGAAGTTCATGGGGATGGCGCTCGGAAACCCCCGAGGCGGCCCGCACTTCTTCGAGTACTTCCTGAATCCCGCGAACCACAGGCCGGGCATCCCCATCGACTACATCTCCTACCACTTCTACGCGGTCCCCGATCGGACCCAGGACTTCGCGGGCTGGCAGTACAGCTTCTTCGACCAGGCCGACGGGTTCCTGGCGGCGGTGCGCTACATCGAGGCCGTCCGAAAGCGCCTCTCGCCGCAGACGGGGACCGACACCGACGAGCTTGGCGTCATTTCCGCGGACGACCTGTCGCAGAACGATCCGGGGCATGTCACCAAGCCGATTCCGCAGGCCTACTGGAACCTCGCAGGCTCGCTTTACGCCTACCTCTTCATCGAGCTTGCGCGCCAGCAGATCGACATCATCGGTGAATCCCAGCTGGTCGGCTATCCCACCCAGTTTCCGAGCGTGAGCATGATGAACTGGGAGGACAACAGGCCGAACGCCCGGTTCTGGGTGCTGGCGCTCATAAAGGATTCGTTCCACCCGGGCGACACGCTGGTGGAGACGACGGTCGGCGGGGCCGGCTCGGAAGGCCTGGCCGCGCAGGCCTTCATGACGCCCGCGGGCCGCAGGCTGCTGCTCGCCAACAAGCGGGACCGCGCGATTGAGGTGACGCTCCCGGGCGCGGACAAGGCCAGCGCGCTCACGGTGGATGCGGGCACGGGTGACGGTCCCGCGCGCGGTGCAGCCGTGGCGGGCGGCGGGATCAGGCTGGAGCCCTTTGCCGTGACGGTCGTCAGCTGGTGAGCGCCCGACCGGCGCAGGTTGCGCTCACGGCTGGCCTGACTGGATCTGGGCCAGGATCTGGCGGGTCGTTTCGTTTGCCGGCCTGACCTGCAGGTACGCCTCCAGCTGCTGCGCCGCCTCCATCCTGCGGCCCGGGATGCCGAGCAGCGCGATGGCGATGTTGAGGTGGATCTCGGCGAAGCCGGGCCTGAGCCGGAGCGCCTCCTCGAACTGGTCGATGGCGTCGCCCGGCCGGCCCTGCGCGTTCAGGGCGAGGCCCAGGTTGTTGCGCACCTCGGCATTGTCTGGGCCCAGGCGCAGCGCCACCTCGTACTGGGCGACGGCCTCGTCCAGCCGGTCGGGGATGGCGGACAATGCGTCCCCGAGGCTGGCGTGCGCGGCGGCGAACCCCGGGTCGATGGCGATCGCCTCCTCATACTGGGCGATCGCCTCATTCAGGTGGCCGGGCATCTTGAGCAGGGCGGTTCCCAGATTGTGGTGAGCCTCGGCGAACTCAGGCTGGATGCGCAGGGCCTCCCTGAACTCGACGACCGCTTCGTCGAGGCGGCCGGGCATCCTTCCAAGCAGGCTTCCCAGGTTGTTGTGCGCGGCGGGGAAGTCGCTCTTCAGGCGGATGGCCTCCCTGAAGTGGGTGATCGCACCCTCCGCGTCCCCGCTCTCCTCGCTCCAGATGCCGAGGTTGTTGTGCGCCTGCGCGTAGTCCTTCCTCAGGCGGAGCGCCTCCTGGTAGTGGGCGACGGCCCTCGGCGAATCCCCGTGGTCCTTGTACCATGTGCCGAGGTTGTTGTGGGCCATCCAGCACTGCGGGTTACCCTCGAGCGTGGCCGTGTAGAGGGCGCGCGCGTCCTCATAGGTCTGGCTCTGCGCGTTGCTCAGGATGACGAGCAGGGCGACCAGCGCGCCGGCGAGCCCAAGTCCGGCGGCCCGGGCGTTGGCGGAGGCCCGGTCGAAGAGGGGGACGGCTCCGGCCGCGAATGCGGCGAAGACGCCCATGCTGGCCAGGTACTGGAAGTGGTCGGCCACGTACGAGAACAGAAAGGGGTAGACGTTGAAGAAGCCCAGCGCCGGGAAGAGGGACCCGACGTAGAAGAGCCATGCGGCGAGCGGGCCCCGCGTGCGCTTGCGCAGGATCCACAGGGCCGCGGTCACGAGCGCAGCGGCCGCCAGGTATCCCGCCCAGCCGGAGGCCGCGGATGCGACATCCCAGTGGGGATAGATGAACAGGAGCCGTGTCGGCCAGAGGAGCTTGCCGAGGTAGAACCAGACCACACGGCCCGCAAGAAGGCAGCGCTGAACAAGCGTCAGGCTGAACTCCCCGCCCTCGGCCCCGCCTATCGTGCGCTCGACCCAGGAGGTGAAGAGCCCGCTTGCGACCGCGACCGCGAACCACGGGACGAGCGGCGTCACGTCCCGGCGCCAGAGGAGCCGGCCGTTCTTCCACCAGAAGACGACCAGAAGTGCGGCCGGCAGCGTGGCGGTCACCGACTTTGTGAGGAGGGCGCAGACGAACAGAGCGCAGGCCAGCGCATAGGCCCGCCTGGCGCCGGGCTCCTCCCGGACCCTGTCAAACCACAGGTACGCCAGCGCCGCCAGCAGGTAGAAGACAAGCGAGAGGGTGTTCTTCTGCTCCGAGATCCAGGCGACGGATTCGACGCAGACCGGATGAACGGCGAAGAGGAGCCCGGCGAGCCACGCCCCGGGGACCATGAGCCGCCTGAGGACGACGACCAGCAGGAAGGCGGACGCGGCGTGCAGGAGCACGTTGGCGAGGTGGTAGCCGAGCGTCGCGTCGCCCCAGAACCCATGCTCCAGCCAGAAGGCGCTGTGGAGCAGGGGATAGTACTGCTGCGTGGCGTGAAGGTTGGTCCAGATCTGCAGCAGTCCCGAGAGCGACTGCAGCCCGCGCCGCGTGACGTGGGCGTCGTCGTCCCACACGAGGTCCCCGTGCAGCGCCGGCCAGTAGCATGCGAGCGAGAGCGCGATAATGAGCGCCGCGGTCCCCCAGGGGCCGGCGCGGGAGGGTTGGGGCGGGCCATCAGCCTGCATGCTTCCACCTTACCCTCCCGTAGAGCTCCAGATCAATCCCGACTCGGCCGCCGGGAGCCCTCACCTCGAAATGCGTCGCATCGCCGGTATCGGGATGGTACCACCGCTGCCATGAGCAGCGACCTTCCCGTTCACGACCGCATCGTGAGCTTCCTGACGGAGGCCGGGGTCAGCTTCCGCCAGCTGCACCATGAGCCGACGCCGACCTCCGCGGACGCCGCGCGCGTCCGGGGCGAGCCGATCGGAAGCGGCGCCAAGGCCTTGCTGCTCAAGGCCGACGACACGTTCCGGCTCTTCGTGCTGCCAGGGGACAGGCGGCTGGATTCGGCATCCGTGAAGCGGCAGTTGGGCCTCGACCGGCTTCGCTTCGCCTCCAAGGAGGAGCTTCTGGCCCAGACGGGCCTGGTTCCCGGCGCGGTGCCCCCGTTCGGGCAGCCGATCCTGCCCTTTGAGCTGACGGCCGACGTGGCGATCGGCCAGGTCTACCCGACGGTGGCCTTCAATGCGGGCAGCGTCACGGATTCCATCATCATGTCCGCCGCCGACTGGGACCGGGTGGCGAAGCCCTCGCGGCTCGCGATCACGGAACCCGGGGCCTGAGCGGGGCGTGGCCGCGCCCGGGGATTCAGGCGCGGTACCGGAACCACGCCGTACCGAGGCCGGCGATGAGCCCGAACAGGTGCCCGTCCCATGAGGTGCCATTGCGAGCCGGCGCCACGCCGGCCAGCATGCTTCCGTAGAAGAGGAGCACGGCGGCGGCCACCAAGAGGTCGGTCGTGGTCCGCGTGAACCATGCAAGCGCAAGCAGGTAGCCGAGAAAGCCGAAGATGACGCCGCTCATGCCCACATGCGCCGCCCGCCTTCCGAAGATCCAGAGCAGGGCCGACTGCCCGAGCGCGATCGCCAGCGCGACTCCGAGGAACTGCTGCTCTCCGCGGCGAAGCACGAGCGCTCCCAGCACGAGGAACGGCGGCAGATTGGCGGCCAGATGCGAAAGGCCCGTGTGGATGAACGGCGCCGTGATGATCCCGAGGAGCCCGCCCCCGGTCCGAGGCACCAGGGCGAGCCGGGCAGCCGAACCCTGCGACAGCATCCCGACCAACGTGCCCACGACCATCGCCGCCGCCGGCCACGAAAGATAGCACGCGGGAGGCTCGGTGAAGAGCCGGGTGAGAAGACCGACGACGTCCTCCATGCCGCCTAGCTAGGCGATCCCTGGCGGGGAGCGCAATCCGGCGGGCGAGGGAGTCCAGCTGCCAGGATTCACCTGCTGCCAATCGTCACGAAGGATGCAAACATTGCCGCATCCTCTGTCGTCGCCGCGGTCTGGCAGCCGTCCTATGGACGAACCAACACGGTCACGATTGCCATAGGCATTCGCCGCATCGTATTTTAGGACCCCGACGGGTCACGCGTCCAGGCGCGGCGTGAGCGCCCGCCTGATCTTCTCGAGGGCGCGATCCCTCCACCTTCCCTTTCCGCCCGTCACAATCTGGGTGAACGCGGCCTCCAGCGTCCAGAAATCGTCCCAATCCCTTGCTGTTATCTCCACCCCGAGCTCCCGGCCGATTCTCGCGACCAGCGATTTCGTCCCGCCTTCTGAAAGCTGGGGGTTCAGGTCGCGCATGCCCCGGATCTCATTCAGGAGATAATTCGCGTTCCTGACGATCAGCACGTTCACCCTGATGTCGCCCTTCCACACCCATTCGTTGTCGATGAACACGCATTCGCCATTCTGAATGAAGGAGTTTGCCCAGCTGCAGTCGACATACCTGCCGTCCACCACGAGCTCACCCGACTTCACCGTGCCGAGGGACTGCATCTTCTGCATCCAGAGGGCGCACGGCTCAAACAGTTCGCCGAAGGTGATCTTTCTACGTTTTGCCTTCTTGAGCACCTGCATCTTCACGGAATCGGATGCCAGCCATCGCTCCTCATACCCATACAGCCTGATAATCCCGTCGCCGGAGACTCCTGATCCCGTGCGGCGCTTTGAGATCCACACGCTTCCGTCGATGTGCTCGGAAATCCTCGCCTCCGTCTGGAACTCCCTCGTCCGGCGGTCGCTGAACAGGATTCCCAGGCCGTCGAATGCTGCGCGTTTCCCGGTTGTGTCGCCAGCGACGACCAGAAACGAGTTCGAGAAGAGGTGCAGCATGTCATTCTTGGCGAGCTCCATGAGGACGAGCCGCTGGTCGAATGCGGGCGTGCGCGCCTTGGAGTAGTCCCGGGGGGCGAAGTTCCCGATCATTTCCGCAAGGTTCACCTTGCCGAAGGCCTCCTCCGAAACGACGCACGACGGCAGCTTGTAGTCGGGGTAGGGAAAGTAGAACCGGGTTGGGCCGAGGTGTCTCGTCAGCCGGTCCCTGAGCTCCCTGTAGCCGAAGGTCCTGTGCAGGTCCTGGCGCGGGTAGCCCTCAATGCCGTCGAACATGATGGCGTTGTGGTCCTCCGCGCTCGACGCGAAATATTTGAGTCCGAACTGGTTCTCGATCGCCAGGATCACGGCCCCGCCCGGCGCCAGCAGGCCCGCCAAGTGGCGAAGCACCGAGGCGAAGGGGTCGGGCCCGTCGACGAAGATCTTGGAGTACTCGAAGACCCCGATGCAGAAGATGATGTCGAATCGGCAGCTGAACCGGACGTTCTGGAACGGGGCGCACAGGACGGAGACGTTGGGCATGTCCCGGGTCCGCATGCGCGCGAGCGTCGCGCGCGCCGGGCTTCCCTCGACGGCGACGACGTCGTCGAAGGTTTCCCCGAGATAGCGGGTGATCGCGCCGCAACCGCAACCGACCTCCAGGACCTTATTAGACCTGTCGAAGGCGAACCCGCGCAGGAGCCGGGAGCGCTTCCTCGACAGGTGGTAGTCGGTGACCCAGTTCCGGATGGCGCGCTCCAGCTCGTAGGAATCGGAGCCCAAATCGGAGGCCTTCCGAAGCACCTCGTGCAGGTACCGCTCTTGGGATTTCCCGTCCGTATAGCCGAATCTCTCCAGTCCGGGCAACCGCCAGACCGAATGGGCATCAAGCACAATACCATCAAGAACCTTGTCTGCAAGGGACATGGCGTAGTCGGGAAAAGGGGGGTGAACCGGTTTCGGCACAGGGGTGGTATTGCCCGTCTCGAGGTTCTGGTCTGGCGAGACGCACCCCCGACGGAAAAGGTTCCGCCAAAGGGAGGGTTCGTCCATCGTGGGGGCAGCCCGGTGCGCTCCACGGGCCATCGCGCGCGAGGACCGCGCGTGAATCCGCCGCGAGGATTAAATGTGTTAAATGCGGAAACCTTTCCGTCACCGGATCGTCTTTTGAGGCGATTCATCATGCCGAGGTCCCTCAGCCCGACATTACCTGTTGACCCAGCCCAGCGGCTGCGTCGATGGGCTGAACCGCCCCTGATTACGATAGCGGTGCCGGCCTACAACCGGCCGGCCATGCTCGCGGAGACACTGGCGAGCATCGCCGCTCAGACGGTCCGCGTCCCCTTGGAGGTGATCGTCTGCGATGACCTCAGGATGACGGAGACCCGCGAGCTCGTGAAGCGGCACGCCTGGGGGCCCATACAGTACTCGCGGAACCCGCAGACCCTGGGCGCCGTCGGGAACTGGAACCGGTGCCTCAGTTTGGCCCGCGGCACATGGGTCATGGTCCTTCATGAGGACGATGCGCTCTATCCCTGGTACCTGGAATGCGTGCTCCCGCACCTCTGCTCCGAATCCGTCGCGGTCTGCACGATGACGTCAAGGGGGCCCGTCGCTCCGCAGGCCAAGCGGCCTTACGTGGCCCCGCCCGTCGCCGCCTATCCGCCGCGGCACTTCCTGAAAAGCTCGATGACCCCGTTTCCGGGAGTCCTCGTTCGCAGGGATGTCGCCCTGCGTCTGGGCGGATTTGACGAGCAGTGGGGGCCGATCGCCGACTACGAGTTTTGGTATCGGCTGGGATGCGCGGGCCGGATCAGCGTGGTCCGCGCGATCGGGGCGTTCTATCGCGTGGCACCCGGACAGTGGACCGAGCGGGTCTGGGCCAGGATGCTGGGGCTCACGCACCTGCTGCGCCTGAGGATCGCCGCGGAGCAGTTCCCTTCGTATCCGCGCGCCGGCCGATGGCTGGCCAGGTTCTTCACCTACCGCAATGCGTGCTGCTACGCCCGCCGGTTCCGTGAACGCCCCGAGGTCCTTCGGCGCTGCCTGGCGCTGGGCCGGCTGCCTTTCGCCGGGCTTCCGAGCGGGTGGGTGTGGCAGGCGCTGAGGCTTGCGTCCCTCACCCAGGAGGAGCGTCAAGTCCCCGTCCTGGCGGGGAGGGCCCGGGAATTCGGCAGGCCGGCTTCCGCGTGAGCTTTGGGATTGCGGGACGCGCTCCGGGCCGTGCGTAATTCCGGGATGAAGAAGACATGGCTTTCGGCGCCGCTCGTGCTGGCCTGCGTCGCGGGATTCGTCGCACGGGCGGGGGACTATCCGGCCCCGTCCGTGGCCGACTATGTGATCAGGGATTTCAGGTTCGCGTCGGGCGAGAACCTTCCGGCCCTTCGCATCCACTACAGGTTCCTTGGGCGCCTGGAGCGCGGTCCCGGAGGGACGGCGACCAACGCGGTGCTGATCCTGCACGGCACCGGGGGCTCCGGGGCGAATTTCATCAACGCCGTTTTCGCAGGCGAGCTGTTCGGCCCCGGGCAGCCGCTCGACGCCGCGACCCATTTCATCGTGATCCCCGACGGGATCGGCCACGGCGGGTCGTCAAAGCCGAGCGACGGCCTGCACGCCCGCTTTCCTGCCTACGGCTATGCCGACATGGTGGACGCCCAGCACCGGCTCCTGGCCGAGGGGCTCGGCGTGGACCATCTCCTCCTGGTGCTCGGGACGTCGATGGGGGGCATGCACACATGGGTCTGGGGCGAGCGGTACCCCGGGTTCATGGACGCGCTGATGCCGCTCGCGAGCGTGCCGACGCAGATATCGGGGCGCAACCGGGTTTGGCGGCGGGCGGTGATCGACTCGATCCGCAACGACCCGTCATGGAAGGGAGGCGAGTACACGGCGCAGCCGCCCGGACTTCGCGCCGCCGAGGAGATACTCTTCTTCATGGGCAGCAACCCGGTCCGAAGGCAGAAGGAGATGCCGACCCTTGGCGAGGCCGACGCGGTCCTTGACCGCACCGTGGACCACGACGTCGCGATCGGAGATGCAAACGACCTCCTGTACGCCGTGTCCGCGTCGCGCGACTACAACCCCGGGCCGGACCTGGGGAAGATCCGTGCCCGGCTCCTTGCCGTGAATTCCGCCGACGACCTTATCAATCCCCCCGAGCTTGGAATCCTCGAGCGGGAGATCACACGGGTGCCGTACGGCAGGGCGGTCGTCATCCCGGCGAGCGATGCCACCTACGGCCACGGGACCCACACGCATGCCGCGGTGTGGAAATCCTACCTCGTGGACCTGCTCCACCCGTGAGGGTCGGAGACGCAACGCCGGCGTAGGCGCCGCGGCCCGAGCGGGGCCCCTGTGGAGCGCCGGCCGGGCGCACGCCCTGCAAGACCCCCCGGATCACTTGGCCGCGGCCAGCGCCTCCCGCCGCGCCTTGGCCTCGGCGAGGATCGCCTGGACCTGGTCGGTGGGGACTTCCTCATAGTGGCTGAAGTTCTCCGCGTAGCGGCCCCGGCCGCTCGTCAGTGAACGCACGGTGGTCGTGTAGTGGGCCAGCTGCTTGTAGGGAACCGTGGCGCGGATCACTTGGAAATGGCCGTCCGAGTCGATCCCAAGAATGCGCCCGCGGCGCGACGAGAGGTCGCCCAGCACGGTGCCGACGTAGTCCTCGGGGGTCGTGATGGTGACCGTGTAGATGGGCTCCAGGAGGCACGGGGACGCGTTCGTGAACGACTCCTTGAACGCGTGGTAGCCGGCGACCTGGAAGGCGATGTCCTTCGAATCCACCGGGTGCATCTTGCCGCCGTAGAAGTCGACCACCACGTCGACGATCCGGTAGCCGGCGAGGACGCCCTCGTTGGC